>CAYWKH010000099.1:0-7640 GCA_964458805.1 uncultured Synergistaceae bacterium | reverse complement strand
GGGCCAGCGCTTTCTCCCGGATTATCTCGGAGGCGAGGAACTTCTCGGGCACGTCGACGATCATGTCCTCGTCGTAGAAAGGGGGACCCTCCGGAAGGCAGGGGACTATGGCCTTCAACAGGGAGTCCAATCCGGCCCCGGTGCGGGCCGACACGCAGACGACGCCCTCCAGGTCCATGCTTCTCCCGTAAAGCTCGCCAACCCTGGCGCACGCCTCGGCCTCGCGCCCGGACCGGCTGTTAGCGAGGTCGCACTTGTTCACGACCAGCAACACCGGGGTTGAGGACTTGGCCAGCACGGATATGATCTCGGCGTCCTCCGGCCCGATCTCCCTGTCCTGTGCCTCTACCAGGTAGCAGACGAGGTCGGAACCGTTCAAAGCGTCCAGCGCGGCGTTGACCAGCGCCCTGCCGAGCTTGAGCTTGGGCAGGTGGATTCCGGGGGTGTCGACGAAGACAGCCTGGTAACCGTCGCCGTTGTAGATGCAGCGAATGGCGTTCCGCGTCGTCTGCGGCTTGTCCGAGACTATCGCGGCCTTGAAATTCAGAAGCCTGTTGACCAGCGAGGACTTGCCTGCGTTAGGGCGCCCGACCAGGACGACCCTACCCGCGCGAAACCCTGCAGCGATAGTGGAGTCCGTCATTCAGCGGCTTTGTGCTCTTCCAGCAGGAAGGGGGCGGGGAAGAGGTCCGCAAGCGTCGTGGTCGCATGACCGTCCCCCTTCTCGAACACCATGACCATCCCGGGGTTGAACTCCGCCAGGAACTGTCTGCAAGCGCCGCAGGGGAGGCACGGCTCGCCGGGCTCCCCCACTATGGCGACTGCGAGGGGTCTTCTGCCTCCCCGCGCTATCATGGCCACGGCCGCGCTTCTCTCGGCGCAAATGGACAGTCCGTAGGAGCCGTTCTCCACGTTGCAGGCGAGCACCGGCTCCTCCATCCCCTCGACCAGCAGGGCCGCCCCGACGGGAAAGCCCGAGTAGGGGGAGTAGGACCGCGCCCGGGCCCGCCGCGCGGCGTCCAGGAGTTCTTCACGCGTCGGCCATGTCTCGGGCCACTGTACGTCATCTCTGAATATGTTCATTCTAGCGCCTCCGATGTAAACAGTCCCTCCCTCTCCCCGGGGAGCAGTCTTAGCAGTTTTATCCTGTGGTCCTCGACCTCGAGCACCTCGATATCCCACGCGCCGCTTCCGTCCGGGGCCTGGTATGCAACCCTGTCCCCCTGGCACGGGAAGTCGCCCGATATGGACAGTACCAGCCCGGCCAGGCTCTCCGCGTCCTCGGACTCGAACGGGGCGTTCAGCAGCTCGCTCAGGTCCTCAAGGCCGACGTGCCCCTGGACTATGAAGCTGCCGTCGTCCTCCGGCGTGAAGGAGGGGTTCTCCTTGTCGTACTCGTCCTGAATCTCTCCCACTATCTCCTCGAGCAGGTCCTCGAGCGTGGCTATGCCGGCCACTCCGCCGTACTCGTCGACCACAACTCCCATGTGGATGTGCCTGCGCTTCATGTTGTTGAACAGTTCGACTACCCTCATGGTCTCGGGGACGAACAGCGCCTCCCGCATCATGGAGGACACGGGGGAGTCGAGGTTGCCCTTGACGAGGTGCGGGATCGTGTCCTTGACGTAGAGTATCCCGACTATGTCGTCCAGGTTCTCGTTGAACACGGGGATGCGCGAATGTCCGTGCTCCTGGAAGATCTTTATGGCCTCGGACAGGGTGCAGTCCGCCGGCACTGCGTCCATGTCGGTCCTGGGGACCATGATCTCGTAGACGCGGGTCTCCTCGAAGGAGATTACGCCGTGTATCATCCTGCGCTCGGCCTCCTCCAGCGCGCCTGACTCCTCCCCGATGTTGACCATCTGCTCGAACTCCTCCCTGGTGACGAAGGGGTGACGGGCCTTCAGCTCCACCTTGAAGAGGACGCCCAGAAGCTTCACCGCGGCCAGCAGGAGCCAGAGGAACGGGGCGAGAAGCACGTCGAGCAGCCTGAGGAAGGGCAGCGACATGACGAGCACCGCGTCGGAGTTCACTATCGTGGCGCTCTTTGGGAAGACCTCGCCGAAAATCACTATGAGGGCGGTCATTAGCGGCACCGCTATCAGAATGCCCAAGTGCCCCATCAGCGTGATCGCGAGCGAGGTCCCGATCGCACTGGCCGCTATGTTCACCAGGTTGTTGGAGATCAGGACGATTGTGAGAACCCTCTGCACGTCCTGGAGCAGCCAGTCGAAGAAGCGCTTCCGGTACGGGTGGCGGTCGATCAGCGCCAGTATCTTCCCCCTGCCGGATGACGTTATCGCGGTCTCGGACGCGCTGAAAAAGGCCGACAGGAGAAGAAGCAGAATCAGCAGCACGGCGGATTGAACGGCCCCCAAGTCTATCCCTCCCCCTCGCAGGGCCGTGCGGAATCCCCGGCACGGCCGGCCAGGAGCTCGTTACGCAGCGACTCGGCAGTCCGGCTCATCTTCGCCTCGCGTTCATCGTTGTCGTGGTCCCAGCCGAGCAGGTGCAAAAAACCGTGCGCGACGAGGAGCGCCATCTCCCTGTTGAAGGCGTCCTCGTCCGGCGTGCAGGAACGCACGTGTTCGGGGCAGATGAGTATGTCTCCAAGGGGAAGAACGGGAAGGGCGCACGACGGGCGAAACTCGCCTTCCTCCTCCCACAGCGGGAACGACAGGACGTCGGTGGGCTCGTCGATGCCCCTGTACGTTCGATTATGCTCCCTCATGCGCTCGAGCGACAGGAAGGACAGGGAGACCTCCGCCCGCGGCGGCAGGGCCCCCTCCGGAAACATTGTCCCGAGAGCGCGCGCGAAAACGTCCTCCGCTCTATCGGCGAGCTCCTGCGCTGCGGCGTCAGGGTCGGCGTCTCCGCTACTTTCGAGGCGCATTTGAACCTTCACTGACATCTGCCTCCTGTTTACGTTTTTCCGGCATCTCTGTTGCCTTTTCCTTGATCTCCTTGACCTTGCGCGTATGATACACCGTTCTTAGGGATGTGAACAACGTCTCCTTTATCACTGAGATATCCCTGAGCGTGAAGTCCACGTCGTCGAGCTGCCCCTCGGCAATCTTGGAGTCTATGACCCTGTTCACTGTCTCGTCGACATCGAGCAGGGACTCCGATCCTCCCTTGAACTCCGACCTTACCGCGGCCTCCACCGAGTCGACCAGCATGAGCAGGCCGGTCTCCCTCGACTTCGGGCGAGGGCCGGGGTAGCGAAACTGGTCTATTGGAACGGGCTGGCCGCTGTTCTCGGCCTTCCTCAAAAAGTATGACAGGACCGTGGTCCCGTGGTGCTCCGCTATGAACGAGCGGATCACCCGTGGAAGGTGGTATTCGCTCGCGAGCTCGAGCCCCTCTCGGACGTGGGCGATTATTATGAGCGCCGAGAGGGAGGGTTTGAGCTCGTCGTGTATGTTCTCCCCTCCCATCTGGTTTTCGACGAAGGCCTCCGGCCGCCTGAGCTTGCCGATATCGTGAAAGTAAGCCCCTGCTTTAATGAGGTTTGCGTTCATCCCCAGCCTGTCCGCGACGTTCTCGGCCAGTGTGCCTATCATGAGGGAGTGGTGGTAGGTCCCGGCCGCCTCCATCTGCAGCCTCTTGAGAAGGGGGTTCGACGGGTGGCTGAGCTCTATCAGGCGCAGCGGAGAGAGTACGTCGAAGGCATCCTCCAGGAGTGGAAGCGCTGCGATGACCAGGGTGCTCCACAGGGCTATCCCGAGGGCAAAGGGGAGAAGTATCTCCGCGGAGAAGGACAGGTTGAAGGCGTACCTGAGCACGAGGCCAGTAGCGGTCTGGACCACCCCGAGCATGAAGAGCTGTCTCCACAGGCGTCCCCTTGAGTGAGCGTCCGCCAGGACGTAGAAACCGGCGAAAGCACCGGCGATGCTCATGAGCGCGACTATCACGATGTGAAGGGTGGAGAACCCGGACACCACCAGCGCGCCGATTATACCTCCCCCGAGGACGAGCTGGAGCGCGGTGTGCGGGGGAAGGGTAAGGTAGGCGCATCCCGCCAGGAAGAGGCTGCCCATGCCCTGGACGGAGAAGAGCGACGAAACGTACTCGGCGAGCCAGCTCAATCCGACGATGAACGAGAGGTAGAACCACGGCGTCGAGTCGTCGGTGCCCTCGCGGCTCTTCCGGGTCTGCAGCCCCACCCACAGTGGCCAGAAGGGTATCACCAGCAGAGCGAACAATACCTGCTTCCAGGGGAAGGAGACCATGGCGTAACCCTGTGTCTCGAGCAGGCGCGCGGCCTGCTTCGTGATTATCTGCCCCTTCTCTACGAGCACGTCGCCGGGTGCGATCTTTCGCTCCACGGGCTGCATAGAGTCGCCGATCTCCTGGCGCAGCATCCTGGTCAGCTCCTCGTCGGAGTGGGTGAGGGGCGACAGGACTTCGTTCAAAACCTGGTAGACGATGTTGCTCTCCTCTATCGGGAGCGACAGGCTCTCTATCTCCTTCCACAGGGTCTCGGGAGACCACTGCGGCGCCCTGTCCACGTCCGTATGGGCTCTGAGATAGGCCTCGCTCAGGCGAGCGCTCTCCTTGAGCACCATCGTGCGGGGCGCCTCCGGGTACTCGTTTATCAGATCGGCGAGGCCGGGCGACAGCGCCAGCGAGGAGATATCGCCCGCTCTCATCGCCTCTATCTTTTTTTTGAGCCGGTCCATCGCCGCCCCGTCCCTGACGAGAACGCCTGCTATCGTGTCGCCGACCCTGGAGCGGAGCATCTCCGTGCTCTCCTCGTCGACGTATTTCAGCGGCAGGAGTGCGAAATAGGTTCGCGGGGAGGCCTGTCCCGGGAGGAAGCCCGAGTTGCGGTCCTCGAGGAACCACTTCATGAATATCACGTTGAGCGCGAATATGACAAGCACAAGCACGGAGAGGGATCTCAGGTCCGGGGAGCCCCCCTCCGCTTGCCGCCGCAGGCCGATCTTCTTTTTGAGGCCGCCGTGCGGGCCGCCCCTACTGCCGCTGTTCGCGCTGCTGCTCATACCGCTCGTACGCCTTCACAACCTTCTGCACGATCTCGTGACGCACCACGTCCGAATGGGTGAGGTAGAAGAATTCTATGCCCTCTATCCCGTCCAGTATCTCCTTGACCTGGATGAGCCCCGACTTCTTGCCGTTGGGAAGGTCGATCTGGGTTATATCTCCGGTCACCACGGCCTTTGATCCGAACCCCAGGCGCGTCAGGAACATCTTCATCTGCTCGGGGCTGGTGTTCTGCGCCTCGTCGAGTATTATGAAGCTGTCGTTAAGGGTCCTGCCCCTCATGTAGGCGAGAGGGGCGATCTCTATCACTCCCTTGTCCACGTAGCGTAGGAAGCGCTCGGGGGAGAGCAGGTCGTAGAAGGCGTCGTACAGGGGACGGACGTAGGGCTCCACTTTCTCCCTGAGGTCGCCCGGGAGGTAGCCGAGGCTCTCCCCCGCCTCCACGGCCGGCCTGACCAGCACGATCCTGCTTATCGCGGACGACTTCAGGAGGGCGACGGCGTGGCACACCGCCAGGAAGGTCTTGCCCGTCCCGGCGGGGCCGACCGCGAATAGGATGTGGTTCCTGCGCACGGCCTCAAGGTACGCACGCTGGCCCTCCGTCTTCGCTCGTACGGGCTTGCCCCTCGCGGTGGTGCATATCACCTCGGAGAAGAGGGGGGCCAGGTCGACCGCCCCCTTCTCCGCGATCATGTCCATGGCGTATCGAACGTCCGCAAGGAGCAGGGGGTGCCCCTTCAGAGCGATCTTGTAGAGCTGCTCCAGAAGGCCGAAGGCCAGGTCGACCGCGTCTCTGTCCGGGCCGCGGACCGCAACCCTGTTTCCCCTGACTAGCAGGCTCACGGGGTAGCGCAACTCGATCTCCGACAGGTTCTCGTCCCCGTTGCCCGCAAAGCGGGCCATGGTCTCGATGTCGGGGAACTCGAGCTCCCTCAGGAAGAGTCCCTCCTCGACCGCAACCCTGTCCAATGCCGTCAAACCGGGTACCCGGCGCCGTCGACCAACTCCGCCACCCCTACGTCCACCTTCATCTCCCTGGCGAACTTCTTCATCAGGAAATCCTTGGCCACCGACGGGAAGAGCACGTAGCTCAGCACATCCTCCGGCTGGAGTATCCACGGGGCAGCGGCCCTCCTGGCATCCTCCAGTTCGGGCTTGATGAGTTCCGCGGGGCGGCAGGTGATTGGCGTGGCCTCTCCTATGACTTTCTTCTGTATCGCGGGGTCTATCTCCGCCGGGGGTTTGCCGTACTCGCCCCTGAAGTAGCTCTTCACCTCGTTCGGCACTACTTTCCATCTCTCGCCCACGAGCACGTTGAGGGTGGCCTGGGTGCCCACGATCTGGCTGGTCGGGGTGACCAGCGGAGGATACCCCATCTCCCGCCTGACGCGCGGGACCTCCTTCAGGACCTCGGGCAGCCTGTCCAGAGCCTTCTGGTCCCTGAGCTGGCTGACCAGGTTGGAGTACATGCCGCCGGGGATCTGGTAGAGCAGGACGTTGATGTCGACTCCGCCGAGGTCGATGAATATCTCGGAGTACTTCTCGCGCACCTTTTTGAAGTGCATCGCTATAGGCAGGAGTTTTTCGAGATCTATGCCGGTCTCGAACTCCCCCCCCCTCAGGGCGGCCACCATGGACTCGACTGGCGGCTGGCTGGTCCCCATGGCGAACGGGGAGATGGCGCAGTCGACCACGTCCGCCCCGGCCTCGAGGCCCGCGTAGTAGGCCATGGAGGCCATTCCGCTGGTGTAGTGGGAGTGTATCTGCACGGGCAGCCCGGTCTCCCGCTTAATTATCTTCACGAGCGCGGAGGTCTCCACCGGGCTGACTATCCCGGCCATGTCCTTTATGCAGATGGAGTCCGCCCCCATGGATTTCATGTCCTTGGCCAGCTTGCCGAAGGTCTCGATGGAGTGCACGGGCGACAGGGTGAACGAGAATGCAAGCTGGAGGTGGGCCCCCTCCTTCTTCACCTGGTCGGCGGCCACTTCCATGTTTCTGAGGTCGTTCAGGGCGTCGAACACCCTGATTATGTCAAGCCCGTTCCCGACCGCCCTCTTCACGAACTCGCGGACGGTGTCGTCAGCGTAGTGGCGGTATCCAACGACGTTCTGACCTCTCAGGAGCATCTGGAGCCTTGTCTTCTTGAACAGGCGCCTCATCGCGCGGAGTCTCTCCCAGGGGTCCTCGTCGAGGAACCTCATGCAGCTGTCGTAGGTGGCGCCGCCCCAGACTTCCATGGAGTGGAAACCGACGTCGTCCATCTTCTCGATGATGCCGGCCATGTCCTCCACCCTCATGCGCGTAGCCATCAGGGACTGGTGGGCATCTCTGAGGGTAGTGTCGGTTATGCCGACCCTTCTAGCCTGGCGGGGTTCGGCCTGGCGGGGCTCGGCCTGCCGGGGCTTGCGCTCCGTCTCAACCCGCTCCTCTTTTCTGTTCGCCGCCTCTCCCTTCGAAGGGGCCTGCGGCACTGGTGCGGCATCGCTCTTCTTCTTGGTCGGGGTGCTCATGCTCGCATTTCCTCCATGCATATATGATATATTACAATATTAGTCATTGTTTTGTTGTAGATATTTTCGCCTCTTCCCAGAAGGCCTCCAGCGCGTCGATGGAGAAGCTGCGCCAAGGGC
>CAYWKH010000098.1:0-7743 GCA_964458805.1 uncultured Synergistaceae bacterium | reverse complement strand
AGCTTGCCTGTGAAGAAAACGGGATTGAAGAAGACCTTGGTGCTCCTGTTGCCGAAGGGACGGAGAAACTCGGTTACGTGATAGCTTCGGCTGAGGTCAAGATAGTTGAGAACTATGACGGGGGAGCGTCTTTCACCCTGCTTGCTGTCGAGGAGCGTCTCGAGAGCCACGAGGGTGCGAGTGACAACGGGGTCGTTCAACCGCTCGGAGAGCTTGGTGTTCGATGCCCTCTCGCCCAGGACCACCACGGCGTCGGACCTGTGCGCGGAGATTCGCTCTAGCGCTTCGGCGTTGTGGAAGCTGCCGACGCGCGTGATGACCTCGACGTGAGGGCGGGACTCCAGGATCTGGTCCGGAGTCTCCGGCGGGCGCTCCCTGGTCGCGACCACCCTGATGAGCCTCTTCCTCTCGTTCACGCAGAAGCTCTCCAGTTCGTCGATTATGTGCGGGACGCACTCGTTGAAGCCGAGCAGGATGATATGCCCCCTCTCGCGCACATCCCCGCGGCCGCTCTTGAGGACGTCAAGGCTCTCCATCAGCTTGCCTATGATGATGGCGATGAGCACCCCGTTGAACAGCACGATCCCTATGAAGGACAGGACCAGGATCGTGACCTTGACCGCCGTCTCCTGGTCGCTGACCTCGAACACGCTGTCGGAGCTGATCATGGTTATGATGGAGAACCAGAGGTTGTCGCCGTGCGCGAACCTTACCCCGAGGCCGTTCAGTATGGCTGTGAAGAGCCAGACGAAGCCGAGCGAGACGAGGATCATCGTCATGACCTGGCGGAGTATGGACACCTCCAGCAGTCGCCTGAAGCGGTAGGAGAGCCACCGGGCCGCCCCGGACCCCTTTATGCTTCTAAAGCGCAGTAGCCGGAATATGCGCGGAAGGCGGAGCAGGCGCAGCATCGAGGCCCCGCCGCCGGGGAATATGAAGAACAGGAACTCGTCCCACGGGATGGTGGCCACCCAGTCCATCCACCAGTCGGCGAAGTATTCGCCAATGCGGGCCTGGTAGGTGAAAAACCGGGCGGTCAGCTCGACTGCGAAGATCGCCGAGAAGAGCAGGTTGCACCACTCGAGCGCCTCGCTGTCCGTCAGAAGGGACAGGACCGCGGCGAGCGCGGAGGCCGGGATCAGGACGAGGAGGGCGGCGTCGACCGCCGGGTGCTTGAAGAATGCGTCGAGTCGCCTTGAGTAGCAAATCTTTCCGGAGAGGGTTCGCATGTCGTGCCCCCTTTCACCAGGCCTCTGGCGTCTCCGTGTGCGCCGCCGGTCCGACCCGGGGCTTTTTTACCGTAGCCGAGAAGGAGTAGGTGTTGGAAGCGCCCTGGGGAGAGGTCCAGCTGCCCTCGAAACAGAGCCTGAATTTCTGCCCACTGGCGAATGTGTGGGTGAGCCTGCGAGCCGCACCGGGTGACAGATCCCAGGCGCTGGCGAGGCCCTTCGGCACGCCGGTGGAGGGCAGGGCTCCCTCCTCGCCGAACAGGTCCGCCGAGCCCCAGCCCAGCCCGTTGCCTATCCGCAGGTCGATCACCAGTGTACCCCCGCCGGGGAAGGCGGTCGTGTCGAGCTCGTGGACGCGGTAGTTGTGCGCGCCCCTCCCGGGCCCGTACAGGGTCCCCTGCCCGGACGAGGACCACCGGACCTCCGCCGGCTCGGGTGGAGGAGACGGCATCCGAGCCGGCGGCAACTCCATCGCGACCAGGCTGCCGAATGCCTCCGCATACCGCCCGCCAGGGGCCGGCATCTCCGCCGGGAGGGGGTCGCCCGCAGTGTCCGACACGAAAACCGCCGCCCTCTCCTGCACCACGTAGGCACCCTCGGGCCAGTCGTGGTAGACTCGCACCTCGTAGACCCCCTCGTCCCTGCCGTTGAAGACGTAGCGCCCCGACCGGACGCCGCCGGTGTAGAACCACTCGTCGTAATAGTCGTCGGCGGCACCCCTGGGGGCTATGGCGATCCAGTCCGACTGGTTGCCCGGGAGGTTGTCGTACACGATCTCGATAAGTTCGCCGGGCGATAACGACGGTCTCGTCGTACTGACCGCCGCATCGCACGCGCCTGAGGCGAGGAGCGCAACGCAACAGAGGGCAGGGAGCGACAGGGCGCGTCCGCGCGCGGCTGTTGCGGGGGTCACTTCAACTCTACCTCCATCAGCACGTCCCTGCCGGCGCGGACCCTTCCCTCCGCCGGCTTGAACGACTTCACCAGGTCGCCGGTGGTGATGACCACGGGGGTTAGGGTTGACGGGGCTTTCGACGCGATGATCTTCATGTCGAAGCGGACCACGGGGTCCCCGGCCCTTACCGTGTCCCCCGCCGCAGCCAGCAGGGTGAACCCCTCGCCCTCCAGCGCCACAGTCTCGATCCCCACGTGCACGAGCACCTCGAGTCCGTGCTCTCCCCTGATGCCGAACGCGTGCCCGGTGGAGAAGAGGGCGACCAGCTCGCCGTCGCAAGGGGCCAGCACATCCCCTCCCTCGTCCGGAGCCAGGGCCACGCCGTCGCCGACCATCCTGCCGGCGAATACCGGATCGGGTACCCGGTCCAGCGGGACCACGGTCCCGGAGACGGGAGCCAGCAGCTTGACCCGCTTCTTTCCAAGCCCGAACATGCCCGTCACCTCGCTATTGATGACGCCATCCTGCGCCACGCGTGGCGGCGTCCCCGGATGACTATGGAGTAGGCAAGGATGTTCTCGGGCGCGGCGACGCCCGGGCTGTAGCCGGAGTCGCCTATGTGGTGGATGTCCGCGCCGCAGCTCTTGCACCACAGGGCGATCTGCCGGATTGTCCCCTCGTCGGAGCCCTCCTGGGACGTGCCGATGGAGGTCATCGCCAGGGCTCCCCCTACGTGAACCGCCTCCACGAGCGAGGCGACCCTCTCGGGGGTGAACCCCGGGACCGTCCCGGGCGCGGGTATCAGCACCACATCCGCGCCGTCGTCGATCCAGCGCCGGATCATTGCCGCGTCGAGCATGTCGCTGCCGGCATCCGAAAGCGAGCCGGCAGCGTGCATCTTTCCGGCCGCCAGGATGGGGTCGGGCCCCACCGCTGCGCGGATGCCCCTGAGGGATCTTGCTATCGATGAGGAGGTCACGCCGGTGGCCGGGTTCCCGGTGATGAGCAGCATGTCCACCCCCTGGTCCACCGCGAGCTTCGCGTTTGCGGGGGTGGCCCGCCTCCCCTCCGGGAGGGCGGCCTGAGGCCCGGATAGCCTCTCGCCGTCGTCCACCGGCTCCAGGTTGATGGCTACGGGGCGTCCCGTGAGCCTCTTCAGCAGTGACACCACCGGAGTACTCTCATTGCAGGGGGAGGAGGGGGCGCGAGCGGCCCGCCCCTGCCCGTAGGTGCGAAGGAAGAACTCGTCGTCTCCGGTTATCTCAAGCCCCTCGACGTGCGGGGCCAGTACATCGAACATGTTGAGCAGGATGATGTCCGCACCGAAGGCCCGAGCGAGCTCGGCGTTGGTCACATCGCCGAGCAGCGGGGCGGCGGGGGCTATGACCTCGGCGGCCAGGGTCCTGCCCTCGGCGGACCTGATGCTGGTCAGGAGATCGCGCCCGGTCATGCCGAGCAGGTCCGACGCGCTCGCGTCAAGAATGCGTCTTGTCATAGCTGTCTCCTTTCGTGTCAAAGCAGGGAGGCGGCCTCCTCGTCGAGTATCACGGTTACGTCCGGGTGGAGCTGCAGAACCGAGGCGGGAAGGCGCGGCGTGATCGGCCCGCGGACCATGCCCCTGACCGGTTCCGCCTTCGAGCGTCCCGAGGCCAGCAGTACGATGCTCCTCGCGCTCATGATCGTGCCGATGCCCATTGTTATCGCCATGGTCGGGACCTCCTCCCGGCTCCGGAAGAAGCGCGAGTTGGCCTCGATGGTGCTCTCGTCCAGGCGGACAAGGTGGGTCATGGCTGGGAACTCCTGGTCCGGCTCGTTGAACCCGATGTGCCCGTCCGTGCCCAGCCCCAGCACCTGGATATCCGCGCCGCCCGCCTTGCGCAGCGCGCTCTCGTAGCGAACGCACTCGGCGTCCAGGTCCCGGGCCGCGCCGTCAGGCACGCGCGTGCTCTCCGGCCGGATGTTGACGTGAGAGAACAGCTGCTCCCTCATGTAGTGGCGGTAGCTCTGCGGATCGTCCGGCCGCAGGCCGACATATTCGTCCAGGTTGAACGACGACGCGGACGAAAAGTCGATGTCCCCCTCCCTGAACATGCGTACCAGTTCCCGGTAGAGACCCTTCGGGGTGTCCCCCGTTGCCAGCCCGAGGACAGCCTCCGGCTTTCGCACCAGCTCGGCGGCGAATATGAAAGCCGCCTTCCGGCTCATCTGATCAAAGTCTTTCGCAGTCACGACGCGCATCGCGGTCGTAGACCTCCTTCCCTCCGATAAAAGTCCTGATCACCCGCCACTCCCCGTCCAGCAGAGCGAAGTCCGCCCTGCATCCCGGGGCCAGGCGCCCCCTGTCCCTCTCGCCGATCAACCTGGCCGGGTTGGTCGATACCAGGCGCACTGCCTCCCACAACGGCAGGCCTGTTGCATCCACGTAGTTCCTCATCGCGACGTCCAGTGTCAGCACGCTGCCCGCGATGGTCCCGTCGGCCAGCGTCGCGGTCCTGTCCGCTACCGTGACCCTCTGCCCTCCGAGATCCCACTCCCCGTCGCCCAGGGAGGCCCCCCTCATCGCGTCGGACACCAGAACGACCCTGTCGAGCCCCTTCACCGCGTGCACCAACCTGAACACGGAGGGGTGGGAGTGAACCCCGTCCGCTATGAGCTCGCAGAAGACGTCGGCATCGAGCGCGGCCCCGGCTACCCCCGGCGTCCTGTGGTGAAAGGGCGGCATCCCGTTGAACAGGTGGGTAGTGCTCTCGGCCCCTCGGCGGAACGCCTGCATGGCCTGTTCATAGGTGGCCCGGGAGTGACCGACCGAGGGGACGACCCCCGCCTCCAGCAGCGCCCGCAGAAAAATTCCGCCATCGTCCTCCTCGGGGGCGAAGGTCACGAGCCTCAGCGCGTCCTGTCTTCGGCGCACCAAGTCCGGATCGGGTCGCCGAACAAATGCGCCGTCCTGCGCTCCAACGCGATCCGGGCTGATGAAGGGGCCCTCGAGGTGAGCCCCGAGCACAACTGCCCCGTCGCCTCCTGCCACCATAGCGTCTTTGATCGCGTCCAGGGCCGCCTCGACGCGGTCGGGAGGCATAGTCATGGTGGTGGGACAGAACGCGGTCACCCCGTGTGCCGCCAGTCCGGCCGCGATGGTATCGAGGGAGCGGCTGTCGGCATCCATCGCGTCCGAGCCGCAGCCGCCGTGCACGTGCACGTCGACGAAGCCCGGGACTACCCAGGCACCGTCCGCTTCGATCCTCTCAACTCCCTCGGGGATCTCTCTCTCGGACGCGATGTCAAGTACCCAATCATCGAACAGGAGCGCCCCTTCGAGCCAGGTCCTGCCGGCGACTATTCTACCCCCTGTGAGAGCCTTCACGCTACCACCCCCGCGCTTGGAATTGGTCTCTGTGATAAAACCCTCCCTTCGGGCCACCGAAGGGAGGGTGCGATAGGAACCTGGACGGGCGCTTTCGCGACGACGGGCACGCTCGCGCCTAACCACCTGCATGAGAGGGGAGCGGACTTCCCTACCCCTTCATGTGCTTCTTCATGACGTCCGCCAGCAGCTCCGCCTTGGTGCCTATGACCACCTGCAGCGTGGTGGAATTCGGGCGCACCAGGCCGGTGGCCCCGAGGGTCTTGATCCTGGCCTCCTCGACCAGCTTGCCGTTGCGCACTACCAGGCGGAGCCGGGTGATGCACGCCCCGATCTCCTCGATGTTGTCAGCGCCGCCCAGTGATGCCAGGTAGTCGACCGCCAGCTTCTCCAGGTCGGACTTGGAGACGGCCGCCGCGGTTGCACCGGCAGCCTCCTGCTCGCGCCCCGGCGTGAGCAGGTTGAGACCCTTGATCACGGCCACGAAGAGGAAGTAGTAGACGACCGCGAAGGCCAGTCCAATCGGGATGACCATCCACCCCTTCGTCGACAGGCCGTAGTTGAGCACGTAGTCGATTGCCCCGGCGGAGAATCCGAAACCGTGATGGACCCCCAGCATCGTGCAGACCGCCAGGGCCGCGCCCGTCAGCAGCGAGTGCGCCACGTAGAGCACCGGCGCCAGGAACATGAAGGCGAACTCGATCGGCTCGGTTATGCCGGTCAGGAAGGATGTCAGCGCCACGCTGAGCAGGATGCCGGAGACGGCCTTCTTGTTATCGCTCCTGGCAGTTGTGTACATGGCGAGCGCGGCTGCTGGGAGGGCGAACATCATGATCGGGAAGAAGCCGGTCATGAACACTCCCGCCGTCGGGTCGCCCGCGAAGAAGCGGTGCAGGTCGCCGGTTACCACGGCCCCGGCCGCGTTGGTGAACTCGCCGAAGACGAACCAGACCATGCTGTTGAGCACGTGGTGCAGCCCCAGCGGGAGAAGCAGACGATTGAGGGTCCCGAAGGTGAATGCGCCCAGCAGGCCCGCTCCGAGAAGCCACTCGCCAACCCCGTGGATTGCGTCCTGCACGGGCGGCCACACGTAGCCGAACACGAGCGCCATCACGATGCTGGCGACGGAGGCCGCGATCGGTACGAAGCGCTTGCCCCCGAAGAAGCCGAGCACGTCGGGCAGCTTGACGTCGTGGTACTTGTTGTAGAGCAGCCCCGCCGTCACGCCCGAGACGATTCCCGCGAGCACCCCCATGTTGATGGCCGGGTTGATCGTCACCACGGCCTTCGTGAGGGTGAAGTAGCCCACCGCGCCTGCGAGGGCCGCCGCCCCGCCTCCGTCGAACGCCACGCCCACCGCGATGCCGACCGCGAACAGCAGCGCCAGGTTGTCGAAGATCGCCGCCCCCGCCTGCATTACGAACGGGATGTTCAATACGTCGTCCGCGCCAAGCCGCAGGAGCAGCGCGGCCGCAGGCAGCACCGCCACCGGAAGCATCAACGCCTTGCCGAGTTTCTGTAGACCCTTGAGCATCTGCAACACCTTCCTGTATTGAAATTAGGGGCGACGCCCCCGAAAACCCTAGATCCCGAAGGAGATCTCGTATTTGAACCGTTTCCCCCTGTAGATGCACTTGGAGTACTCGACCGGTATCATCGGCTCCGCGTACGCCACCCTGCGGAAGAGAAGCACGGGCGTACCCGAGTCCACGTCAAGGTTCTTGGCCTCGAAGTCCGAGCAGAGGACTGGCTCTATCGTCTGGGAGGCGTGGGAGAGCTTCATGCCGAAGCGCTCGCGCATGAGGGCGTACAGCGATCTTCCCTCCAGCATATCGCGCGAGAAGCCCGGAAAGCGGCACTTCGGCGCCCATACGTTCTCGAGGGAGAAGGGCTCCCCGTCGACGCAGCGAAGCCGCAGGATGTTGAAAACGGCGGACTCCCGCTGGGTGAGCTGCAGCGACTCGCGGATGGCGCGCGATGCCTCCTCCTCCTCGAACGAGAGGATCTCCGTGGTGGCCGCGAGCCCGGCGGCGCGGATGTTCTCGGTGAAGCCGGTCAGGCTCGACGAGGTGCAGGTGGTCTTGGGGCAGGAGACGAAGGTGCCGCGTCCGCGCTCCCGGCGGAAGACCCCCTCGTCCACGAGGGCGGACACGGCCTTGCTCGCGGTCATCCGGCTTATGGAGAATCGGTCGCAGATGTCGCGCTCGGACGGCACGAGGTCGCCGGGCGCAAGGTCGCCATCGTCGACCATGCCC
>CAYWKH010000097.1:0-7888 GCA_964458805.1 uncultured Synergistaceae bacterium | reverse complement strand
CCAGTCTACCCGATGGCCCCTTGGGACAAGAGGTAGAGGATACCGGTATAACACACCGTTTCGAGGGGGCGGCATTCTGTGCCTCCCCCTTTTTTTCGGGAGGTTGAGCGGATAATGAGCCACTTTCTTCAGGTACTTTTCGACGGCCTTTTAAACGGCCTGGTATACGCGCTGGTCGCCGCCGGGCTCAGCATGATCTGGGGCGTCATGGACGTGATAAACTTCGCGCACGGCGAGTTTCTAATGGTAGGAATGTACGTGAGCTACTGGATAGGCTTCTTTCTGGACGTGGACCCCCTGTTTTCATGGATTGCCTCCGGCGCCTTCCTGTTCATAATGGGCGCCGTAACGTACAGGCTCATCATCAGGAACAGTCTGGGCAAGTCCGCCATGGCGCCGCTGCTGGCGACCTTCGGTCTCTCGATGGTGTTGAAGAACTTCTGCATGAACCGCTTCACGCCGAACTTCAGGCTGCTGTCAGGCACCATCATGGAGGGGAAGACCATCTCCGTGGGCGGCGCCATCCTGTCCGTCCCCCAGCTCGCCACCGCCGCCTTCGCCCTGGTGCTGCTGGCCGGCCTCTACTGGATGCTGAAGAGGACCAGGCTCGGGTGGGCCATACAGGCCACCGCGATGGACAGCGAGGCGGCGGAGCTCATGGGCATCAGGACGGAGAACATATATCTACTGGTCTTCGGGATAGGAGGCGCGTGCGTGGGGATAACCGGCGGACTCATGACCTCCTACCTGGCCGTCTACCCCGAGGTGGGTTCTCTGTTCAGCCTGATCGCATTCGTGGTGGTGGCCCTCGGCGGCTTCGGGAGCATCCCCGGGGCGTTGCTGGCGGCGATAATCATCGGACTGGTGGAGTCCTTCACCGGATTCTACGTGGCCGCGGTGGTCAAGTATGCGGCGGTGTTCGCCGTCTACCTCGCGGTAATACTGATTCGCCCAAAGGGCCTGTTCGGGTGGTGAGTCGCTCATGAATACGAAAAAAATCTCGGATGGAATATGGTACCTGCTGCTCGCCGGGGCGCTTGTGCTTCCTTTCATCCCTGGAGGCATAGAGAACACATTCCACGGCCACGTGCTGACGATGGTGTTCCTGTACGCGTCGATGGCCCAGGCATGGAACATCATCAGCGGGTACTGCGGACAGACCTCCTTCGGCCACGCGGTCTTCTTCGGCATCGGCGCCTACGGCGCGGCCATGGCCGTGGTTCAGTTCAACTCCCTGCCGTGGTACGGAGCGCCGGTCGGGGCGCTCGCCGCCGCGCTCGTCTCCATCCCGATAAGCGCCCCGTGCTTCCGTCTTAAGGGGCACTACTTCGCCATCGCCACCTTCGCGATCGTAGAGATATTCAACAGGCTGTTCATGATCTGGGACTGGGTGGGGGGCGCGATAGGGCTCGACTACCCGATCCTCGAGGACGGATGGAGGAACTTCTCCTGGTCCTCCGACAAGACCGGCTACTACCTCGGCGCGCTCTTCCTGTTCGCCCTGGTGTTCGGCGTCGTCCGATGGATAGACTCCCACAGGATGGGGTACTACCTCCGGGCGGTCCGCGAGGGGCAGGAGACCGCGGAGTCCCTGGGCGTCAACAGCTCTCTGGTCAAGCTCTCCGCCATGGCCCTGTCGGCCGGGCTGGCCGGGCTTTGCGGGGCGTTCTTCGCCCAGTACAACTACCGGGTCGACCCGCCGATGGTCATGTCGCTGGACATGTCCATGAAGTTCGTGCTGATAACCATCCTGGGAGGACTCGGCACCTTCTGGGGGCCCCTGCTGGGCGCGGCCGTGCTCATACCCCTGCAGGAGTACACCAGGGCTTACCTAGCGCACCTCGGGTCCGGAGTGGACCTGATAATTTTTGGCCTGATCATCATTTATACCATGATAAGGCAGCCGACCGGCATCATGGGGCTGATCCGCAGGCTGGCCCCGCGGGGACGGGACGCATCCAACGGCGGAGGTGACCGCTGATGGCCATACTAACGGTTCGGAATCTTACGAAATCCTTCGGCGCCCTCGTGGCGAACAACGACATCTCGTTCGACGTCGAGAGCGGCACTATAGTCGGGCTCATCGGCCCCAACGGCGCGGGGAAGACCACCCTGTTCAACTGCGTGGCCGGGCTCTACAGGCCGACCTCGGGCAGGATCGCCTTCGAGGACAGGGATATCACCAACCTCCCCTCGTGGAGGATCGCGCGCATGGGGGTGGCCCGTACGTTCCAGGTCGTGCGCCCGCTCAAGGAGATGACCGTGCTGGAGAACATACTGGTGGGGGCCTACATGCGCACCGGGAACCCCGCCGAGGCTATGGCCACCGCGAAGAGGTGCATGGAGATGAGCTCCCTGTCGCACTACATGGACCGCAGGGCGGGGGGGCTTACGATAGGCAACAAGAAGAGGCTCGAAGTCGCGCGCGCCCTTGCCACGGGGCCGAAGCTGATCCTGCTAGACGAGGCCGCGGCGGGCCTGACCACGACCGAGACGCGGGAGATGGTCGAGCTCATACTCCGGATGAAGAGCGAGGGAGTTACGGTTCTCATGGTGGAGCACATAATGGAGGCCATCATGCCGATCGCCGACAAGCTCGTGGTGCTCAACGGCGGGGAGAAGATCATCGAGGACGCGCCAAACGCGGTGGTCGAGGACCCGGAAGTGATCCGGGCCTACTTCGGCGAGAAGTACAGCAGGAGACTGAGGAAGGGCGCAAAGGAGGGGAATGCCGATGGCCGCGATGCTTGAGGTGAAGGATATCCACTGCGGCTACAACGGGACCCCCGTAATCCGAGGCCTCTCGCTCGAGGTGAACAGGGGCGAGATAGTGGCCATCATCGGGGCCAACGGCGCCGGGAAGTCCACCACGATGCGCGCGATATGCGGCCTGCTGCACCCGGAGAGAGGGCAGATCCTGCTCGAGGGAGAGGACATATCCGGGAGCCCTGCCTCGGTCAACATCCGCAAGGGTTTGTCCTATATTCCGGAGGGGCGCAGGCTCTTCCCGAAACTGACGGTCAGGGAGAACCTCGAGCTGGGGGCCTTCACAGTCGTCGACCGTACGGTGATAGACGAGAGACTCGAGGAGATGTTCGCGCTCTTCCCGAGGCTGAAGGACAGAAGCTCTCAGACTGCGGAGACCCTGAGCGGCGGCGAGCAGCAGATGTGCGCGATAGCGCGCGGCCTGATGTCCGCGCCGAAGCTTATAATGCTCGACGAGCTGTCGCTTGGGCTGATGCCCAGCCTGGTGGAGAAGGTCTTCGAGACCGTGGTGCTGATAAACCGCAAGGGGATAACGGTGCTGCTGGTCGAGCAGATGGTGCAGGAGGCCCTCGAGATCGCGAACCGCGGGTACGTGCTGCAGACCGGGAGGGTGGTCCACTCTGGGTCGGCGAGGGAGCTGCTCGACTCCGAGGAGGTCAGGAAAGCCTACATGGGCATGTGAGCGGCAAGGCCCCGCGATCGCGGGTGTCTCCGGCTTTGCCGGGCACGGCCGTGGCTAAAGTGCGCGCCCTGTTGTATCATACGTGAGGCGCGGCGCACCGCCGCGCCTCGAATTTCTTTAGCGAGGAGGGGTTGAAAGTGCCCGAGATCTCTAGGTGGACGCTGGTCCAGCTCTCTTTCCCCGAGGACTGCAACGTCGTACTTGGCCAGAGCCACTTCATCAAGACCGTGGAGGACCTTTACGAGGTCCTCGTCACATCCTCCCCGTCGCTCAAGTTCGGCCTTGCGTTCTGCGAGGCGTCGGGGGACTGCCTGGTCCGAAGCGACGGCAACGACGAGGAGCTTCAGAAGGTAGCGGTCGACAACATGAAGGAGGTCGCGGCAGGACACTCGTTCCTGGTGGTTCTCCGCGGCGGGTATCCCATCAATGTGCTGAACCGCATCAAGGACTGCCAGGAGGTATGCCGTATCTTCGCGGCCACGGCCAACCCGCTCCAGGTCATCGTGTGCGAGAGCGAGCAGGGCAGGGGAGTGGCCGGGGTCATCGACGGCTTTCCTCCGAAGGGCGTCGAGACTGAGAGCGACGTCGAGTGGAGAAAGAACCTGCTTCGCCGGGTCATCGGCTACAAGCGGTGAAGGGAGCGATCCCCGGGTTGAGGAGGTATGCCGGCTGCGGCGGACGTGGAGGGGTGCAGCAGGCGCTCGTCCTCGTCCTTGCCCTTTCGGTCCTTCTCGTCGGTACCGCCGCGCACGCCGTCGTGGACAGCTTCGAGGTAGGACTGGAGGACGGGTGGGTCTGGCAGGTGGCGGTCCTCCCGCCCGACGGGGGATGGGACAGCGAGCAGGGCAGGTCTGCCATCGCGGCGATCCGCCTCGCCGAGTGGGAGGTAATGGACAGCGCGGACGGGATAAGAGGGCGCGACATCAGGTTCCTGCAGGAGCCGCCCCTGGACGGGGAGTCCGCCGCCTCCCGGGTCGCGGAATGGCGAAAAAAGGGAGTCTCAGCCGTTCTGTCCATGTCCGGCGGCTACGACATCCCGATCCTTAGGCCTCTGCTGGCCGGAAACGGCCCAGTACTGCTGTCGGCCTACGGCGAGCGCGAAAATATACTGAACCCGGACGGAGCTACGGACCCGATGGTATTCGCCCTTGACCTGTACAGCGACTTCCGGGTCCAGGCCTTTGCCGACTACGCGTCCGTTGTCCTCCCGGCCGGGTCTGTCGTGGCCCTGATGGCAGACAGGCTCGACCCGGTGCTCGAGTGCCGGTCGCGAAACCTGGGGGAGATGCTGTCCGAGAAGGGGTTCGACTCGGAGTATTTCTGGATCCCCGGAGGGGCGATGGACTCCTTCAGACTGATGGAGTCGGAGATTATGTCCTCGGGCGCGAAAGTCCTGGTCACTTGGGCCGGCTCGATGGTCGTGCGCGATGTCTGGAGGGCGACCCGCCTGAAGGCCGGCGGGTTCGAGATCTGGTACGGTGGCGCACCCCAGCCCCTCCTGCTCTCCTTCGACGGGGTCATCGCGGCGGACCAGGACTACCCTGTGAGGACCGACGCTTCTCTCGCCCCGCTCCTCCGGGAGATACGCAGGCGATTGAACCTGGTGGTGAAGGACGCGGCCGTCGCGGGGCGGGCGTACGTCGCGTGCAAGTGGCTGTTCGACGCCTTCGGACTTTCAGGCTCCCCGGCGCCCTCCGACCTCGCCGCTTTCATGCCCCTGGTCCAGGGGCTGGCGCTCGGCTCGCAGGCGGTCTCGGTCAACCCGGTCACCCACAGGCCCGTCGAGAGGCGGGTATCCTTCATGAAAGTGGCGGAGAAGAGCTTCCACCCGGTCAACACCCTGACGGTCAGGGGTCCCGAGAACCTTCGTTGACCTGCTGTGCGCATTCCGAACAGACAATCAAAGAGGAGGAAGCAATACAATGATACTTCGCGATCTCGTTACCCTTATTCGGGCGGAGTTGCTGTGCGGGGAGGATCTGCTCGACTCGATAGACATCGAGTGCGCCTACGGCGCCGACCTGATGAGCGACGTCCTCGCGTTCGCGAGGCCCGGGTCGCTGCTGCTCACCGGGCTCACGAACATCCAGATAGTCCGCACGGCCCAGATGCTCGACCTGCCGTCGGTGGTCTTCATCCGCGGGAAAAAACCGCAGGAGGCCGCTGTCAAGCTGGCCTCGCAGATCAAGATGCCGATCCTCGTATGCCAGATGAGCATGTTCGAGACGTGCGGCATCCTCTTTCAGAAGGGCATCCTTCCCTGTCATATTCCGGACAGAGGGGTGTGACCCGTGGGCCAGGAGCCGTATGTGGAGGAGTACGCCATCCAGGCCGGGGATTTTTCGGCAATAGGAGAGGCGTCCACTAAGTTCAAGGCGACCCTGAAGATGCTCGGAATAGCCTCCGACCTGGTCCGCAGGGCATCGGTCATCGCCTACGAGTCCGAGATGAACGCGCTCATTCACGGGGGCGGCGGAATGCTTCGGATGACCGTGCACGACGATCACCTGGTGATAGAGGCCTCGGACTCGGGGCCGGGCATCCCCGATGTCCAACTTGCCATGCAGGAGGGGTACTCCACCGCCACCGACGAGATCAGGGAACTCGGGTTCGGGGCCGGTATGGGGCTGCCGAATATCCAGAGAAACGCCGATGCCATGGAGATAGACACGGAGGTAGGTAGGGGCACCAGGCTCAGGGCGACCGTGGCCTTCAAGCAGGGCTAAGCAAAGGAGCGTGTTTTTCATGTCCGGAGGGATAAAGATCACCGAATCCCGTTGCCGCGGCTGCGCCAACTGCATCAGGTCGTGTCCGACCGAGGCTTTGCGCGTGATCGACGGCGTGGTCAGACTTCTGCCAGACCTGTGCATAGACTGCGGCGAGTGCATAAGGAGCTGCAAGGACAGGGCGATCACCGTCAACGACGACGAGTGGGACCTCATCAAGACAAGGGAGGGGCTCGTCCTTATGGCGGACCCCGCCTTCTACGTCCAGGTGGGCGCCTATTCGCGCCCACGCCTCATGATGGAGGCTTTGGAGAGCCACGGGTACAACGAGCTCTCCGAGTGGGCCTCCCTCGCGTTCGATCTCTCCGCCTTCGCGTCGGCTAAGATCATCAGGGAGGGCGGGGAGAACCTGCCCTACATCTCCACCTACTGCCCAGCGGTGATACGCCTGATCCAGATGAACTACCCGGAGCTGGTCGGTCGCATACTGCCCGTGGAGTCGCCGCTAGAGACCGCCGTGACCATCTGGCGGGAGGAGACGGGGGCGAAGGAGAACGTCACCCTGGTCTCCCCCTGCCCCGCCAAGGCCACCCTGGTCCGAAACCCGGTCGGCAGGAAACGAAGCTCGCTCGAGTACGTTGTAAGCGTCAGGACTGTTATCCGCGACATGCTCGCCTGCAACGTCAAGGTCACCGGGGCCAAGACCAGGCCCGTCAGCGGAAGGTGGCTGCTGTGGTCCACCTCGGGGGGCGAGGCGCGCCACATCGCGTCCTTCTTCGACAAGGGCTTCACCTCGATCTCCGTGTCGGGGCTGAGGAACACCCAGGATCTGCTCAACGAGCTGGAGCTCGGGCGCCTCTCGGGAGTGGACTTCATCGAGTGCCGCGCGTGCGACCTGGGTTGCTTCGGCGGCACCGGGACCTACGAGTCCCGCTTCCTGTCGCAGCTGAGGCTCAACAACATCGACGCGGAGTGGATGCCGTCCAGCGAGGAGATGGAGAGGATACGCCACTGGCACGACAGGGGCGTTTGGGAGCTGGCGGCCCCGGTAGTCCCGCGCGAGCGCCTTCCCCTGTCCAAGGACATCAAGGAGGCCATGGCAAAGCTTCGGGAGATGGACGCGATCTACGCGGACCTGCCCCACATAGACTGCGGCGCCTGCGGTCGTCCCTCATGCAGGGCCCTCGCGGAGGACATCGTGAGGGGGCAGGGGGATGTCTCAGACTGCGTGTTCAAGATGAGGGAGAGGATAACCCAGCTAAGCGAGGAGATCCAGTGTCTCTCGTCCAAGCTGCCGCACACGCTTCACACCGGCAGGAAACGGAGGAGATCCTGATGAAGATTGACGAGGCGGCAAGGGTCACGGGCGCCAGCGTGCTGGTGGAGGGGGACATGGACCGTGAGCTGCGCGGGGCCATTTCGGGGGACCTGCTCAGCTTCATAATGGCCGAGGCTCGCGAGGAGTGGCTCTGGATAACGATTCAGACCCACGTGAACGCCGCAGCCGTGGCGGTGCTGAAGGAGGTCCCTTTCATTCTGGCGGCCTCCGGGCGAATGCCGGACAGGACGCTAATCGAAAGATGCTCCGTCGAGGGCATCACCCTGGCGACCACTCCCATGTCGGCCTTCGACGCCGCAGGGACCCTCAGGGAGGCCGGTTTTCCGTTCTCCTCATGAACCTCTCCTCTTACTGGGTCGACCTTCACCTTCACAC
>CAYWKH010000096.1:0-7905 GCA_964458805.1 uncultured Synergistaceae bacterium | reverse complement strand
TCGGCGGGTCGGGGGCTTGACATCCAGGAGTTCCTGCGTAAGATAGTAATCAATTACTATCTATGGAGAGAAGGCGTTTTGGTTGGCAAATGGAAGAGGGTTGCCCGCGGAGGAGCGGAGGGCGATGATCGTGGACGCGGTGCTGGATCTGTCGTCGGAGCGCGATCCGGCGGAGATCACCACGGCGGCGATAGCGGAGAGGATGGGAGTGACCCAGGGGGCGCTCTTCAGACACTTCCCCAACAAGGAGGCGGTGTGGAGCGCGGTGCTTGAGAGGGTGGCCGGCATGATGCTGTCCGCGGTCGAGGGGAGTGCGAAAAGGCGCTCTTCGTCGTTGGCGGGGCTGGAGGCGGCCTTCATGGCCACGGTGCGCTTCTCGTCCGCGCACCCTGGCGCGCCGCGCCTGCTGCTGAGCGAGCTTAGGCGCGGCGGGGATGGCGGCGCCTCTCTTGTGGCGCGCTCGATGATGCAGCGCTACACGGGCCTGCTTCGATGGCTGATAGAGGAGGGCGTCAAGGGGGGGGAGATCCGCGCGGACGTTCAGCCGGACGCGGCGGCCCACTACCTGGTCGGAGCCGCGCAGGGGCTTGCCATCCAGTCGCTGATAGGCGGGGACTCGGAGATGGCGGTGTGTAACGCGCCCGGGGCCTTCGAGATATTCAGGAGAGGGGTGGAGGCGAGATCATGAGAAGGGGCTCTGTGAAGGGGGGGACACTGCTGCTTGTGCTTTTCGCGGCGGGGCTCGCCGGGCTTCTGGCCTATGTGATGGCCAATTCCGGGCCACTCGCGCGCTTCCCCGTGACTGTGCAGGAGGTCGGCATCGGCAGCGTGTCCCCCGCTCTGTACGGCATAGGAGTGGTGGAGGCTCGCGCGGTCCACAGGGTGGGCGCGTCGTCCACTGGAAGGCTTGCAAGGCTTGACGCGCAGCCGGGCGACCTGGTCACGGCGGGGCAGCTCCTTGGCGAGATCTCGCCCGTCGACCTGGACGACAGGATAGAGGCCCAGCGCTCCGCGGTGAAGAGGTTGGAGTCCCTGGCCTCGGCGGCCGGGGCCAGGGTCGAGGAGACCGCGGCAAGGATGAAGTACGCCGAGGCGCAGTCCACCAGGTACGACAATCTGCTGAAGTCGAACGCCGTCAGCGTTGAGGCGGCGGACGCGAAGAGGCAGGAGCGCCAGGTGACGGCGGCCGCGTGGACCTCCGCGAGGTCGGACGCTGAGGCCGCCCGCTCGGAGCTCGCACGGGCGAAGGCTGAACTCGACGGGATGCAGGCAAGGCGGGAGGATCTCAGGGTCTTCTCCCCGGTGGATGGTCTGGTGGCCGCGCGCGACGCCGAGCCGGGCGACGTGGTGGCTGCGGGGCAGGCGTTCCTGCAGGTCGCGGACCTCGCGGAGCTGCGAGTGTCGGCCAGGTTCGACCAGTCCGGCGCGGCGGGGCTGCAGGCGGGACTGCCCGCGGAGATAGTGCTGCGCTCGCGGCCGGGGGAGGTCTTCGCCGGGCGGGTGCTGCGCGTGGAGCCGATGGCGGACTCGGTTACGGAGGAGGTGTCAGCCAAAGTCGTGTTCGAGCGCCTTCCGGCCTCCGCCCCTCCGCTGGGGGAGCTGGCGGAGGTCACGGTGCGCCTGCCTGCGTCGACCGAGGGGCCGGTGATCCCCGACGCGGCGCTGCGAATTTTCGAAGGCCGGCTGGGTGTATGGGCAATGGACGACGGATCGGTCTCGTTCAAGCAGGTGTCGGCCGGCAGGCGCGACCTGGATGGCAGGGTTCGCGTCCTTGAGGGGCTCGAGCCCGGCGAGCGCGTGGTGGTCTACAGCGCCAGGGCGCTCAAGCCGAGAAGCCGGGTGAAGGTAACGGAGGGCCTGGCGAGATGATCAGCCTGGCCGGCAGGGATATACTGCACGGGTGGGGCAAGTTCGTTCTCACCAGCGTGGGGCTTGGCCTGCTCATCGGGGTGACCCTGACGATGGGCGGCGTCTACCGCGGGATGGTGGACGACGCCAAGGTCCTGCTGGACAACAGCGGCGCCGACCTGTGGATCGTTCAGAAGGATACCCTCGGCCCCTACGCGGAGCCGTCGAGCATCTACGACGATCTGCTCCGCAGCGTGCTGGCCGCGCCCGGGGTGGAGAGCGCGGCGAACGTCACCTACCTGACCACCCAGGTGGGGCGCGGCGGCGAGGACACAAGGGTGATGGTCGCGGGGATCGACCCGCACGATCCGGCCGCGCCAGGGCGTCCGGGCTACCTGACCGCGGGGCGACACATCTCGCGCGGGCACTACGAGACCGTCGCGGACGAGGCGTCCGGCTTCCGCCTCGGGGACGAGATACGCATCCGCAGGAACCTGTACAGGGTGGTGGGGATCACGAAGCGCATGGTCTCCTCCGGGGGGGACCCGATGGTTTTCATTCCCCTGAAGGACGCGCAGGAGGCCCAGTTCATGAAGGACAACGACGCCATCCTCCAGCAGAGGAGACGGACCGAGGCGAACCCGGCGTTCAACAGGCCGGGCGCGCCGGGGGTGCTGGAGGGCGTGATAGCATCGCAGAGCGCCAACCCCTACGTGAACGCGGTGCTGGCAAGAGTCCACCCGGGGACGGACCCGGAGCTAGCCGCCTCGCACATCCGCAGGTGGCTGAGGCTGGAGGTCTACACCAGGGAGCAGATGGAGGATATAATGCTTGGCAAGCTGACAGCCACGTCGTCGAAGCAGATCGCGATGCTGCTGGTGATCCTGGCGGTGGTAAGCGCGGCGATCGTCGCGTTCATCATCTACACCCTCACCCTCGGCAAGATCCGCGAGATAGCGGTGCTAAAGCTGATCGGCACCAGGAACCGCACGATAATCGGGATGATCCTGCAGCAGGCGCTGGCGCTTGGGGCGCTGGGGTTCGCCATAGGGGAGATCTCGGCCACCTTCTGGGGGCCGGCCTTTCCGAAGTACGTGCTGCTGGAGCCTCGGGACGCCTTCACCGGCTTCGTCTCGGTGATGGTGATGTGCGCCTTCGCCAGTCTGATCGCGATACGCGTCGCGGTCGGCGTCGACCCGGCGGAGGCCATAGGGTAGCGGCCATGGACAGTCTCAATGGAATAAGGATAGAAGGGCTGAGGAAGCGCTACGGCGCGGGCGACACGGCTGTCGACGCTCTCAAGGGTGTGGACATGGAGGTTGCGCCGGGCGAGGTGGTGGGTCTGATCGGGCCTTCGGGGTCGGGCAAGAGTACTCTGCTGAAGTGCCTGGGAGCGGTGACAGAGCCGACGGGAGGCAGGATGATCCTCGGCGGGGAGCCGATCTACGACGACGGGTGGAAGATTCGCGACCTGAGGGCGCTAAGGAGGGACAGCATAGGGTTTGTCTTCCAGGCCCCCTACCTGATACCGTTCCTGAACGCGCTGGACAACGTGGCCCTGATCCCGATGCTGGCGGGTTGTTCCGACGGCGACTCCCGCAGGAGGGCCGCGGAGCTGCTGGAGGCGCTGGACGTGTCCCACCGGGCGGACGCAATGCCGTCGCGCCTCTCGGGCGGCGAGCAGCAGAGGGTGGCCATAGCGCGGGCGCTCGCCAACAGGCCGCCGGTGATACTGGCGGACGAGCCGACCGCTCCGCTCGACAGCGAACGCGCCCTGTCGGTCATAGGGATCCTGAACTCGATGGCGCGCCAGTACGAGACGGCGGTGATAGTGGTCACCCACGACGAGAAGATAATCCCGACCTTCCGCAGGATCTACAGGATCCGCGACGGGAGGACGGTGGAGGAGGCCGGCGAGGGCCGGCTGGTTCAAAACATGATGGCGAGCTGAGGGGGTGGAAGGAGACGATGTCGTCGTATGAGTTCACGCGAGAGGAGTTCTCCAGGGTCTTCGACGGACTGAGGGCCCGGTACTCGCTCCACGGGCCGAAGCGCTTCCCCGGCAGGGGGCGCTTCACAAACACGGACCTGGTGAAGTACGCGCCGCTGAACGGACTGGAGGAGCTGGAGCTGGGGGAGAAGAGCTGTATGTCGCCCAAGTCGCTGGTCTTCCCCGCGGACGAGACCCTGTTCTACTTCACCGGGCAGGAGTTCGCGGAGGCCCCGCAGGACGGGGAGGGGGAGATCGTCGTCTTCCTGAGGCCGTGCGACATCAACGGCTTCAGGAGGCTGGACGCGATGTTCCTGGAGAACGGCGGCACGAGGGACCCGTACTACCAGCGACGCAGGGAGAGGCTCCGCTTCTTCATGATCGAGTGCACGGAGTCGTTCGACAACTGCTTCTGCGTGTCGATGAAGTCCAACACAGCGGACGATTACTCCGCCGCGCTGCGCTTCTCGGGCGACTCCGTGCTGGTGGAGGTCAGGGACGGGGAGTTCGAGGGAGTATTCTCAGCCGGGACGCCGTGCGGCTTCAAGCCGGAGTTCGTGCGGGAGAACAGGAAGCGCGTGGATGTGCCGGACGTCGACGAGATGCCGTCGGAGATGTTCGCGCACCCCATGTGGGACGAGTACGACCGCCGGTGCATCGCGTGCGGCAGGTGCAACACGTCGTGCGTCACCTGCACCTGCTTCTCGACCCGCGACCTGTTCTACTCCGACAGCAGGCTGAGCGGCGAGAGACGCCGCGTGTGGGACGGCTGCCACCTGGATGGCTTCACGGAGATGGCGGGGGGCGCGTCCTACAGGGAGAGGAAGGGGGAGAGGATGCGCTTCAAGACGTTCCACAAGATCTACGACTTCAGGAAGCGCTTCGGCTACGACATGTGCGTAGGGTGCGGCAGGTGCGACGACGTCTGCCCGGAGTACATCTCGTTCGCGGAGTGCATCAACAGGGTCTCGGCGGCTCTTAAGGGGGTGGCGGGCGAATGACGGACAACCCTTACCGTCCCTTTCCGGCGAGGATAACCTGCATAAGGCCTGAGACCGATTGCGAGTTCACGATCACGGTGGAGGCGTCGGCTTCGATGACTCCGGGCCAGTTCTTCCAGGTCAGCCTGCCGAGGGTGGGCGAGGCCCCGATCTCGATCAGCGACTTCGGCGACGACTGGATCCAGTTCACCGTGCGCGCAGTGGGCAAGCTGACCAGCGCGCTTCACGAGCTCTGCACCGGTGAGAACCTTTTCATCAGGGGCCCTTACGGCAACGGCTTCCCGATGGACCTGCTGGAGGGCAGCAACCTGGTCGTAGCCGCAGGCGGGTCCGGAGTGGCGCCGGTTCGCCCCCTGATACGGCGGGCGATGGACGGAAGGCTGCCGGTGCGCTCGTTGAAGGTGCTGGCCGGGTTCAAGTCGAAGGAGGGGCTGCTGTTCACCGACGAGCTGGAGGAGTGTCGGAGGTGCGGCCGCGCCACGGTGACGATAGACAGGCCGCAGGAGGGGTGGTGCGGCTCGACCGGGCTGATCACGGAGCACATCCGCGCCCTGGAGCTGGAGGACCCGACGGACGTGCAGTTCGTCATCGTCGGCCCGCCCGTGATGATGAAGTACTCCGTGGCCGAGGCCCTCAATCTCGGCGTGCCGGCCGACAGGATCTGGGTGTCGTTCGAGAGGCTGATGTCCTGCGGGCTGGGCAAGTGCGGCCACTGCAAGATAGACTCGACCTACATCTGCCTGGACGGGCCGGTGTTCAACTACTCCCGCGCCGCGGGGCTGATAGACTGAGGGGGGTGACGCGACGTGACGCTCGACCTGGACAGGAAGAGAGTGACCAAGAACGCGTTCCGCATCACCAAGGTGCGGGACTGCACGGCAATCCGCGTGCGCGTCCCCGGCGGACACCTGGACTCCGAGACGCTGAGGCGGGTGGCCGCGATGGCGGACGAGTTCGGCGACGGATCGCTGCACATCACGACAAGGCAGGGCTTCGAGATACCGAACATCCCCTTCGAGCGCATGGCGGAGGTCAACGCCGCTCTCGCGCCGATAATCGAGAGGCTGGAGCTGCCCTACGGGGTCGCGATAGACAGCCCGTCGGACGGCTACCCGGCCGCGGGGATGCGCAACATATCGGCCTGCATCGGGGCGCGCACCTGCCCGTTCGCCAACGCGGACACCACCGCTCTGGCGCGGAAGCTGGAGGCGCTGGTCTACCCGAACGACTTCCACACCAAGATCGCGGTGACCGGCTGCCCGAACGACTGCATCAAGGCCCACATGCAGGACTTCGGCATAATCGGCATCTGCATGCCGGAGTACGACTACGACCAGTGCATAGGGTGCGAGGCGTGCGTGGACGCGTGCCGCCAGAAGGTCACGGGCGCTCTGAGCATGAAGGACGGCAAGGTCGTGAAGGACGACAGGCGCTGCATCGGCTGCGGGGAGTGCGTGCTGGCCTGCCCGGTGGCCGCCTGGACCCGCTCGCCGAAGAAGCTGTTCCGCATGGTGATAATGGGGCGCACGGGGAAGAAGAACCCGAGGCTGGCCATGCCCTTCCTAAACAGGGTGACCGAGGAGGTCGTCCTGAAGGTGGTGAAGAACACGATGGACTACGTGGACAGGCACATCCTCCGCAGCCTGGCCAAGGAGCACATAGGCTACATAGTGGACAGGACCGGCTACCCGGCCTTCCGCGACGCCGTGCTGGAGGGGATCGAGCTGAACCCGGAGGCAATGATAGCGAAGTCGATGAACTGGCCGGGCTACCACACCCTGGACGACGGGAACATGAAGCAGGGGTAGAGACAGTGGACAAAGGAGACGCAATGGAACCTCTTCTTTCGGACATTCTGCGCGATAAAAAGCTATTCCTTCTGGACATGGACGGCACCCTGTACCTGGGCGACCGTTTGTTCCACGCCACACCTCCCTTTCTCGACGCCCTGCGTGCGGCGGGAGCCCGGTATCTATTTTTGACCAACAACTCCAGCCGCGGCACCGGCAGCTATGTGCAAAAGCTCGACAGGATGGGCATTTCCGCCCGCGAGGAGGATTTTTTCACCTCCACGGATGCCGCCTGCGCCTACCTGCGCGCCCACTACAACGGCAACAAAATTTACGCGCTGGGCACCGAATCCTTCCGGCGCCACCTGAAGCAGAAGGGCTTCCCCGTCACCGACCGGCTTGAGGACGACATCGACTGCCTCCTTATGGGCTACGATACCGAGCTTACCTACCAAAAGCTGATTGACGCCTGCATTCTGCTTGGCAGGGATGTAATCTATCTCGCCACCAACCCCGACTGGGTGTGCCCTGCCGCCTTCGGCTACGTGCCTGACTGCGGGGCAATGGCGCAGGCGCTGGAGCACGCCACCGGAAGGTTGCCCCTCTTCCTTGGCAAACCACAGCCGGAGATCGCCCTTCTGGCCATGGAAAAGGCCGGCGTTTCCCCTGAGGACACCGTGCTGGTCGGTGACCGCATATACACCGACATCGCGTGCGGCAGACGCGCCGGAATCGCTTCCATCTTGGTGTTCAGCGGTGAGACCACGAGGGATACGCTGCGAGGAAGCGACATCCAGCCCGACTTTGCCCTCGAGGATATAAGCGAGATCACCGCTGTGTTGCATGCAATTTCAGATCCATAAAGCATCTGCGTTCTTCATCTTTTCGCTGGTTTTTCTTGCGAAATAATCCTGTTCATGGTAACGTGAAGTGGCTTCCGTAACATGGGTTTCTAAAAATTCAAAATGCGTAAGGAGGTTCACCGTCAACATGAAAAAAATGCTTGCTTTGCTTCTGTGCGCCATGCTGTTGCTTCCCGCCACGAGCGCCCTGGCCGTGAACGAGGATCTTACCGGCAAGGTCGTCATCTACACGTCCATGTACCAGTTCGTCATCGACATGATGGATGAGGCTATGGCCAAGGAATTCCCGAACCTGGACGTCGAGTTCTTCTACGGCGGCACAGGCGCACTGCAGCAGAAGCTGACCGGCGAGATCGAGACCGGCAAGCTGGGCTGCGACATGATGCTGGTGGCCGAGCCGGCCTACTCGCTTG
>CAYWKH010000095.1:0-7968 GCA_964458805.1 uncultured Synergistaceae bacterium | reverse complement strand
CAAGGTGCTCGTCGACGCGGATGACGAGGAGGACGAGGAGGAGCTGATCGAGGGACTCGAGTCCGAGGGGATCGACCTCGACGAGCTGGCCTCCGCGGTCCGCTTCTTCGGCGCGGTGATCGGCGGACATGGCGCTATCCGCACGGAGTACGCACCGGGCGGATATGCGTTCGTCTCCGGAGATCCCAAGAGCATGAAGGCGCTGGCCCCTCTCTTCGAGAAGGTGATAGGACTCTCGCCGGTGCTTGAGCGGGTGAAGCGCAAAGGATGGGACCTCTTCTTCACTCCGAACGAGGAGTACCAGGAGGAGAATCCCGTGCCGGTCTTCGCAGGACTGAGAAAGGGCGTGCTGATGGCCGGGGTCATCGACGACGAGGAGCTGGAGACGGACCCCGACATAGCATGGGACGAGGACTGCGACAGCGGCCCCGGCACCCTTCTGCTCGCGAAGCTGGACATGGAGTCCCTCCGGTCTACCCTGATCAACTGCCTGACGCCGGGCTTCATGGCCAGCCTCGAGGAGGCGGGAGTAGATACGGAGGATATCATCGACACGATGGATGACTCGTCACTGACAAGCCTGATTCGATCGACCCTGGAGATCGAGAACGTGAAACTGCGTATTGACGCCGAGGGAGGTGTTGACCTCAAGCTGGAGACGAGAGAGGTTGACGACAAGATGGCGCGCTCCCTGGACAGGGCGATCAAGAAGCTGGCCGGGAGTCGGTAAGGGGCCCCGCCGCGGGACGGCGGAGGCTTTGGCACAGAAAAAAGGAGTTGTCGAGGGTATGAAGAGGCACATTCTGGCCCTGTCGGCGGTGCTGATAGCGGCGTTCCTGGCGGGAGTCCCGGCGGTCGCGGAGGAGCAGTGGGCCGACTACGAGAACGGCAGGTTCGGCTACTCCGTCCAGTACCCGGACATTTACACCAAGGAGAAGAATCCGGACAACGGGGACGGCGTGTGGATGAGCGCCCGAGGTGGATACGAGCTGACCCTGTCCGGGGGGCACAACGTGTTGGAGCAGACAGGGGAAGAGATATACGCCGCGAGGCTTGAGGAGGTCTCTCACCTGGTCTCCGACGCCGACGGTTGCGGCGAGGACTGGTACAGGCTGGTCTACAGCGATGATGGCGGCAAGGGCGGGAAGGAGCGCTACTTCCACGAGTTCGGCAGGGTTGACGAGGAGAGTTGGGCCTCGTTCATACTGGTATACCCCGCCAAGGAGGTTGAGCGATTCGCGCAGATCGCCGCGGTCATGGAGGACACATTGCGACTGGCGGGGGACGAGGAGTATGAACACGAGGGCGAGGGCATTCGAACCGAGGCCTACACGATCGAGGACGGGGAGCTGCTCTTCGGCGGAGAGCCGATCGAGTGCGAGGTGTACGACGTCCCCGACTGGCTCGACAACGGGATCGCCAACTGGGTGGTCATCGGGCCAGACACGTCCGAGCTGGTTGCCGAGGAGGAGACCGGCGTATGGTTCTTCGGCGAGGACGGCAACTTCATGAGCTTCATCCCGCTGGACAGCGACGCCGAGCACCCGCAGATCATATGGAGCCCCGGCCAGGATCGTCTCGCCCTTATGAGGGGCGGCATGAGGCCGGACCTGTTCCTGGAGGTATATGCGGAGGGCATGGAGAAGGTAGCCGAGTTCGCGTGCCTCAGCGGAAGCGCCGAGTGGCTCTCGGACGGGATGAGGCTGGTCTTCACCAGGATCGACGACGTGCGCGAGGAGGCTCGCTTCCCTGGCCGCTCGTACGGCTTCAGGTTCTCCGTGGTGCTGTACGACTCGGCGCTGGGCATGGAGACAGTCCTGAAGGAGGCCACCGACAAGGCGAACTACGTGCTCTCCGGCGTGTCCTCCGACGGCGAGAAGATCCTGATCACGGAGACCTCCGTAAAGTCGCCCAAGGACTGGAAGGACGAGAAGAAGATAAAAGAGCGCGAGATCAAAGCACCGGTCCCGGCCGCAGGCTAGGGAGGGGCGCGAGTTGAGGACGACCGCGAGTTCGGCTCGAAGGGACGAGACCTGTTTCTTACCGGACAGGCTGATGAAGCGCATGGCCGGACTGTCCAGCCATGCGGTCGCGGTCGTCGAGGCTCCATCAGGATTCGGCAAGACCACCGCCGTCAGGGAGTTCCTGAGGCGAGCGGGCGGGGGGGCCAGGCTTGCCTGGTACACCTGCTTCGGGGAGCAGCCGCTCAAGGCCTGGGAGCGGATGGCCCGGCTGTTCGAGGCCGTCGACCCCGAGGCGGCCGACGGCCTCCTGGCCTGCCTCCCCCGGACGCCCGAGGACCTCGCGCGCCTCGCCGGGGTCATGCGCGGATGCCGTTGCGACGGCGAGACCTACATAGTTATAGACAACTACCAGCTGTTCGAATGCGACCTGTCGGGCGCCGTGCCCGCCGCGTTCGCGGCGTACCCTGGAGAAAACCTCCACACGGTGTTCATAACCCAGCCCCTCCCCTTCTCCGAGTTCCCCCGGAGCCACGCCGGAATCCTGAGGCTTGGGACCGGCGACTTCTTCTTCGACCGCGAGAGCACCGCGCGCCTGTGCAGGCTCAAGGGTGCCCGGATGACGGAGCGCGAGCTGGACAGGGTGCAGAGCGTGACCGAGGGTTGGGTTTCGGCGATACTGCTGCAGGCGTCGGTGCACAGGGAGACCGGCGCCCTGGCCGATGCGCGCGACATGGACTCGCTCATCGGGACCGCCATCTGGAACAGGCTCGCCGAAGGCGAGAGGGGTTTTCTGCTCTCCCTCTCCCTGCTCGGGTCCTTCACAAAAGCGCAGGCCGCGATCATGTGCGGGTCGGCAGTGCTGCCGGATCGCCTTCGCAAGGCGCTGGACGCCAACTTCTTCATCCAGTACGTGTCCGACAAGGGAGTCTACTCCATGCACTCCATCCTGGCCGACTACCTTGCGTCGCGCCTGGAGACCCGGCCCGCCGAACAGGCGAGGCTCATGAGGCGCAGGGCGGCGACCGCCTGCGCGCAGACGGGCGACTACCTGGAGGCGGCGAGGCTGCTGGCGGACGCCGGGGACTACGCCGGGGCGCTCTCCCTGCCGCTCTCCGGCAGCTACCTGAACGACCAGAAGGAGGGGAACATGACCCTGCTGCTGGAGAGGATCGTCGATGCCTCCCCGGAGGATGTGCTGCTCGACCACCCCTTCGCGCTTCTCACGTTCTCGTTCCAATTCATGAAAACCGGCGACTTGGCGCGCTTCGCCAGGCTGCTCTCGCTGCTGCAATCGCTTCAGGCGAGCCCGCCGGACGGCTTGAGCGACTCGGAGATGTCGCGCCTGAGGGGCGAGATTGCCCTGCTGCTCTCCTTCACGGAGTTCAACGACATCGCCAGGATGAGCGTGCGCCACAGGGAGGCAGCGGAGCACCTCGATTCGTCCGGCGGGGGCGCATCGAGGACGGTGGTGTTCGGCTCCACCCCGTGGACGTTCGGCCTTGCCTCTGTGCTCTGCCTGTACTGGAGGAAGAGCGGCGAGCTCGACACGGAGATGGAGCTGATGGACGACTGTCTCCCGGTCTACCTTGGGCTCTCCGGCGGCCACGGGGCGGGTGCGGACTCCGTCATGAGGGCCGAGGCGCACCTCCTGCGCGGCGAGGAGGAGGAGGCCGAATCCGCGGCCTACAAGGGCATGTACTTCGCCAAGGCCTCCGGACAGACGAGCATAGCCCTGTGCGCCGAGCTCGTCCTCGCCAGGCTGAAGTTACTGCGCGGCGACGGGCCCGGCTATGCCTCCGCCAGGGCGAACATCGAGAGGTATCGACAGGAGTCGCGCAGCAGGTCGGTGTTGCGAATGGTGGACCTCTGCCTCGCGACGCTCGACCTGATCCTCGGCGACACCGGGGATCTGCCCGACTGGCTGAGGACCCCCGAGGGGATCAGGAGGGCCCTCTACGTGCAGGGGCAGCCGTGCGGCCTGGCCCTTTACGCCAGGATCCTGCTCGCGGAGAGGCGCTACCCGGAGCTCTACGCCATCACCGAGCAGATGATGGAGATTCCCGGCGGCCCGCGTTTCATGCTGCCCCTGCTGACCCGTCGCATCCTCTTCGCGGCGGCCGGCGCGGACGAGGGCAGGTACGAGGAGGCCGCGGAAAACCTTGGGGAGGCGCTGGACATGGCCCTGCCAGACCGGGTCTGCCTGCCCTTCGCCGAGATCGCCCCGCCCCTGACCCGGCTCATCGACAGAGGGGTGCGCGGACGGGAGGGGGACGCAGTCGCCGCAATCGTCGCGCTTTGCGAGAGGCAGGCCCGAGGGGCCGACGCGGTGCGCAAATGTTTGAGACCGCGCAAGGAGGTGCTTACGGACAGAGAGAGGGAGATAGCGCAGATGGCAAAGGACGGGCTGAAGACGCGCGAGATCGCGGAACGCCTGTACATCTCCGAGAACACGGTTAAATCCGCATTGAAGAAGGTCTTTGTCAAGCTGAAGGTCAGGTCGAGAAACGAACTTGCGAGGAAGGAATTTTAGGAACGACGGGAGTCCGGCCCCGATCGGGGCCGCAGGGACGCGCGTCGTCGACGGGAGCGTGGTGCCGTGAAAGACAGCTGCGGTTATTTTAAGGATGTGGAAGCCCTGTCGGCATACAGGCTCAGGGTGGACACGGGCACAGGCGCCAGCATCGAGTTCGACTTCTCCTCGAGGCTGGACACGATGCGGTTCGGCGCATTGAAGGATCCGGGGCTGTTCAGCACCGCACGCACCGACGGAAGTTTCATCCTGTTCGGGGATGCGGCGACCCGGGTCAGCATATCCGCCGACGACTTCATGGACCTGCTGCTGGTCGACAGGACCAGGACCGCGGGCGAGGGCGGCGGCAAATAATCTATGTACAAGGAGGTCGGAGATGAAGAACAGTATTCAAAGTGAACCGGAGCCTGCCTGCGGGCGGTCCGCGACAAGAACGTCCGCGCCCTGGTGGAGGGGACTCATGCTCGCCCTGCTGCTGGTCTTGTCGGCCACGGGGGCCTTCGCAACGGAGATAATCGTCACCAACAAGATGAGCAATGATGTCAACATGGCTTTCCTGTATTTCGACAGTTCGTCAGGACTCTGGACTACGAAGGGATGGTACTCGGTGGACGGAGGAGGAGAAAGGACCATCAATTTCAAAGTCATCGACAAGTCCAAGGGGGTCTACTACGCCTCCTTCAGCGGCAACACCTCCTACGTGGACTCCTCCACCCTGGAAAGGGACAGGGTCACCCGCTGGATAAGCGACGAAAGATTCGAGTTCGACTTCAAAGAGAAGCCGGCCAACGGCAAGAACCTGAGGATAGCCCCCTTCTACAGGTGCCGTTACTCCGAGGGAGCAGGCGCGTTTATCGTGCGGATCGACACAAGGCCGCAAGGGTAGGAGAGAACAGGTTATGGCTCGAAACAGGTTCGGAAGGTACATCTTAGCGACAGCGCTCGTCCTGGCGGTCGTCTGCCATATCGGGTCGGCCGAGGCCTGGGTCAAGGTAACGCTCAACAACAACAGGTCTCACAAGATATTCGTAGCCTTCTGCTGGGCTGGCTTCGATCTTGAGGACGACCGCAGGATCGGATGGTACCAGGTTGACCCCGGACAGTCCAGGGTGATCAACCTCGGCTCGGCCGTCTCCTCGCTGACCATGGATCAGTTCGGCTTCTACGCCATGGGGACCATGAACAACGGCAAGAAGATCTCCTGGTCCGGGGATCTGAGGAGGGTAATAATCGACCCGAAGAACCCCTTCGACGGACACCCGGACGACCCGATCCGCGGGGGGGTGGAGGCAGGCTTCCGGCGGCTGACATTGAACAAGGTAGGCGACCGCAATATGGACGCGGTGGCGACCCTGACGTTCAACCCCTGAGGTAGACCGGGCATGCCTGCGTGGGCGGCCGCGCTGCTGTTTTTGGGATTCGTCGCGATATCGGCCCATGTCAGGTACAGGGCGCGGGCGCTGTCCGGGGCCAGGCTAGCGTGGTTATTCTCCTTCTCCATTCTGGCGGGCGTCACGCTGCTCTATCTAATCGCAAGCATCTACTTCGCGGCATCCATCAGGTAGGATCGGCGGATCGATGCCGCGAACAGCACCAATGCACAGTTTCAGAAACGACGGCGCCCCGCGGGGGCTCCGCGACATCATGAGAAATGAGGCGTCAACACATGAAGAAGAGATCTTCCATTTTTATCGCGCTCCTGTCCTTGGCACTCCTGGCCGCAGTGCTTGTCCCGGCTTCCGCTCTCCGCGCCGACGACGGCGACGGCGACGAGGCCGTGGAAGGCCTATGGATCAAGGTATACGGCCTGCCGGAGAACACCTGCGATGTGGACTTCCAGATGAACGACGAGGGCGTCGCATCGTACACGCGCCTGATTGACGACGGCCTGGTGGCCCTGGTGGTAGAGAGGCTGCCGGTCGAGAACGACGACGGGGAGCTGGTGACTCCCGAGAACCTGGGCGCTCTCGTGGCCCTGTTCGAGGGCATCGACGAGGACGACGTGGATATCTCGACCGATCTTGACAATTTTGCCGAGCTCTACACCTATCCGGTCGCCGGAGCGGAGTACCAGACCGGGGAGAACGAGGACACCCGCGACTGCGTGGACCTGTTCCTTTTCACCGACTCGTGGCTCTTCCGGATTCACGTCTCGGCAGCGGCGGACTTCACCGACGACTACAAGGACATGGTCGGAGAGTGGCTGACCAACCTGGAGCTCGTAGAGAGATAGGACGCATTTCACGGGGGCCCGCGAGCAGGACGGCGGGCCCCGTTCTTCCATGCTAAACTGGAGCAGTCCGGCGCGGACGGCGGATATGATGTATAATTCCTAATATACTAGCGCGACCACGGCCCGCGCTCATCACTAGCTCGAGAAGGAGAGGATAACATGAAAAGGTTGTGTCTGTTTCTTCTGGCGTCACTGCTGGTGACGGTATGGGCGTTTGCGGCGTTCGCCGCGGACGACTTCACCGTCCTGTCCTTTTCCCCCGGGGGAGTGATCAAGGGGCGCACGCCGATCGCGATCTCCTTCTCCCACCCCGTGGTGGACAAGAGTTCCGTCGGCAAGGTGCTGAGCCAGGAGGACGCGCCAATCGAGTTCTCCCCCTCGGTGAAGGGCGTAGGCAAGTGGACTGCTGTGGACACCTTCGTCTACACGCCGGTAGCCACCCCGCCGCAGGCCACCCTGTTCAGGGTCCAGGCGAAGGACTCCCTGAGGGACGCCAAGGGGAGGATGCTAGCCGGAAGGCAGAGTTTCGAGTACCGCACGGAGGGGCTGAGGTTCATAGGGGCTCGGCAGATAGACGTGTCCGGCGGTGGCGCGGTGACCATGGAGCTCTCCTTCAACCTTCCGGTCTCCCCCGTTAGACTGCGCGGCTTTCTCTACCTGATGAACGAGAGACGCGAGCAGCTGAGCTACACGGTGCAGGGTCAGGCCCCTGCATCGACGATACGCGTCACGACGGGGTACTTCGACGGGGGGGCCATAACTCTCGTCCTGTCGCCGGGCCTGACCAGCGACGTCGGCCCGCTCGGGACCGAGCAGGAGTCGCGCCGCGTGATCAAGGTGACGAGACAGCTAGCGATCACCAGCCTGTACTCCGACACCCGCTACCCGTCGACCAGCGTGATACAGGTCAACACGAACATAGGGGCGGACATGTCGAAGGTCTCCAAGTACATTGAACTCTCCCCTGCGTCCGACTTCACCATCGACCCGCAGTACAACGGCTTCGTGATACTGGGGGACTTCAAGCCGAGGCAGCGCGTCGAGGTGACGATCCGAAAGGGGCTCCCCTCGAGGGAGGGCTCGGCCCTGACCGAGGACTTCAAGAAGGCGGTGGTCTTCCCCGACCACTACCCGTCCATCTCCTTCCCCTCGGGCGGAGTCTTCCTTTCGCCCGCCGGGGACCTGCGGGTTCCCATCGAGTCGGTCAATATAGAGGAGATCTCCCTCAACCTCTGGAGGGT
>CAYWKH010000094.1:0-8030 GCA_964458805.1 uncultured Synergistaceae bacterium | reverse complement strand
GGCAGTGCTCCTGGCAGCCGCGCCGGCGATGGGGCAGTGGGTGCAGGCGCCGGGGGGCAGTTATGGTACCGATATTCTCACGCCCTCCGGGATCACAACAGGTACAGCATGGGAGACCGGGATTAGTTCCGATGATATAAAGGCCGATCACAGGGTGAACGTCAAGAACGCGACTGAAGATACGATGGGCGCGATTCGTGTACAGACAAACGTAGTAAACGCTTACCTCGGACAGAAGGGGTACGCTTACACCAGTATAACACAGACGCCGGGGCTCTTCAAGATCGACAAGGCTGTGGGAAGCGTCGATACAGTCAGCAATTGCGTCGCGGTTGCGCACGTGCTTGGCAACCAGTTTATCGGAAAAAAACCTGAGGATATCGAGGTAGTTAAGGTAAAGGGGCCGTCGAACTTTTTCCCCTATACTCGATGGACCTCAAAGACGCTGGGGGATAAGAGATTCGTCATTGTTAGCGGCGATCAAGTTGTTGATGCCGGTACGGCGCTTGTCGCCGGGAACGAGTACCACATGGTTATCAGCTTTAAGATCAGCGGGGACTACGATCTTGGAGTGTCGAATTACGCCATCGACCCGGTCTTCTTCGTCGCGCCCACCGGCGGCACCCCCAGCCCCACTCCCACCCCCGGCCCCATCACCGGCGTCACGGTCACTCCTGCGACGAGGGTTGTCGCGAAGGGAGGAACGGCCCAACTAACCGCGTCGGTTCTGCCCGCGGGCTCGACACAGACCGTAACTTGGACAACAAGCAATGCCGCCGTCGCCGATGTCGATACTACAGGCAAAGTAACGGTTCCTGCAGGTGCCACGAACGGCGCCACGGCGACGATCACCGCGACATCCACCGCGGACGCGACCAAGAAGGGTACGGGCACCATCACGGTCGGCACCCCGGTCACCGGGGTCAGCGTAGCGCCGACATCCGCGACGATCCCCGTGGGAGGGACCCAGCAGCTCACCGCCACTCTCACTCCTGCGAGCCCGACCATCTCCACCGTGACTTGGACCTCCAGCAACACCTCCGTGGCCACGGTAGGCACCACCGGCCTCGTCACAGGGGTCGCGGCGGGCAGCGCCACCATCACCTGCACGACGACCGACGGCGGACTCACCGCCACCAGCGTAATAACCGTGACAGGAGGGCCGACTCCTACGCCGACGCCCGCACCTTCGACTGCGCCAGAGCCCGGTCCCCTGCCCGTCCCGGTGCCCGTGCCCGACCTGCCCGACGAGATTGAGACTCCGATAGTCGGACTTCCCACGACCACAACGGGCCTCCCCGGCGTCTACCAGAGCCTCGTGACCTCCTACGGGGGAAGGCTGGTGCTCACCAGCTCGATAATCGACAGGATCTCCAGCAACATCGACGCCGCCAGCGGCGTCTCCCTGCCGGTCTTCACGGGGAGCGTGTCCGCGGCGGGCAAGAGCGGCGCCTTCGCCTTCGCCCTGGCCCAGAGCGGCCTCGTCGGACAGCCGGTCTCCAGCCTCAGGCTGATCAAGGTCAAGAGCGCGAGCACGCACCTCGAGTTCACCAGGGTCAACAAGCTCTCCGACCTCGCCGACGGCAAGTTCGCGATCGTGACCAGCACGGGAGTTATCCGAGCGGCGAACGATACCGTGCGGTCGACCGACGCGCTGGTGCTAGTGATCAAGGACAACGGCGCGTTCGACATGAATTCGACGCCTGGAGTCATCCTCGACCCGTGCTTCCTGGCGCAGTCCACCAGGAGAAGCGGCGGCGGTGGCGGCTGCAACGCCGGCGTCTTCGCGCCGATAGCGCTGATCCTGGCGGCCCCGCTGCTCCTGCTGCTAAAGAAGTAGGCGGCAGCGCGGCTGAACGGTACGGTGGAAGAGCGCGATTAACAGCAAGTTGGAACAGCGCGCAGGGTAGATAGAACAGCGCAGTTGAAAGAATATGGAGGAGTGCAGCAAGGCGGGGCAAAAGCCCCGCCTTGCTGCATAAAGCTTCTCCCCGCCGTCACGGGGGCAATATGTTGTCCCGAACGCTATATGTCGTCCCGAACGAGCGCAGCGAGGAGGGACCCTAGTTCGAGGTGGCACGCACCGAGGTCCCTCGTCGCTTCGCTCCTCGGGACGACAAATTGCGTTCAATACGACGTAAGCGCTCCCTTCCTCGACAACCTTTTCCTTGACATCCTTCGTCGAAGCGCTATCATCTTCTCCGGCCCGCTATGCGGGCTCTACTACTCGTTGCACGGGGGGATGACGCGATGACCCGCTCGTCGGCACCGTCTAGAATTGCACGGAAAGATGACTCTGCGGCCCGCTCGCGGCTGCTTTTCAAGTCCGGGGGGCTTCGATGAACGACGCGCTGCGCCTGGTGGAGCTCTTCTTCCTCGACCCTGGAATAATCCACGTCGCGGCCTGGTGGGCTGTCCTCGCGCTGGTCGGGCTTGCCTTCCTGCCGCTGGCCGTCCGGCTGTTCGGCGCAGCGGCTTGCGGCGGGTACCTGTTCGCGCGAGTGATCGGCCTGTCCGCGGCCTCCTACGCGGCGTGGCTGGCGGCGTCGCTCGGGCTCTCCCCTCTCACCCGCGCCTCGGCGCTGGCCGCCGTGGCGGCTTGCGCCGCGCTTAACTGGCTGCACCGCGGGGCGCGACGGGAGGCGCTCTCCCTGCTCGCGGCCAGGCGCCGCGACGTGCTGCTGATGGAGTACATGTTCGTCGCGGGCTTCCTGGCCTGCGCCATGATCCGCAGCCTCAGGCCGGAGATCTCCGGGCTGGAGAAGTTCCTCGACCTCGGCTACATCAACTCCGTCCTCAGGTCGGACGTCATGCCGCCGGTGGACATGTGGATGGCGGGCAGGCCGATCAACTACTACTACTTCGGGCACTTCATGACGGCCTTCGTCTGCAGGCTGTCGGGCACGTCCGCCGAGGTCGGCTTCAACCTGATGTTCTCCACGGTGTTCGCGCTGGCCTTCTCCCTGTCGTACTCGCTGGTCTGCGGCCTGCTCCGCCTCGTTCAGAAGAGCGCGAGGCGCGCGGTGGCTGGGGGGATGCTGGCGGCCTTCCTGATGGTAGCCGGGGCGCACCTGCAGCCGTTCATCTACGGCGCGGTCCTGCCGCTGATGAAGAGCGCGGGGCTCTACCAGGGGGAGGTGCAGAAGTACTGGTACCCGTCCGCGAGCCGCTTCATCGGGCACCGGCCGCCGACGGACGACAAGACCATCCACGAGTTCCCGGCCTATGCCTTCGCCGTGGCGGACCTTCACGCCCACGTGCTGGACACCCCGCTCTCCCTCGCCTTCGCGGGGGTGTCGGCCTCCATGCTCGCCACGGCCTCCCCGGCCGCCTCCGTCCGCCCCCCGTGGCGGGAGGCCTTCGCCGGGATCCTGCTCGGCGTTTCCTGGATGACCAACAGCTGGGACTACCCGCTCTACCTCGCCATACTGGCGGTCTCCGCTCTGCTGGCGGCGCTCGCCCGCCACGGGCCGGGCCGCCGCGTCATCCTCGAGGCCCTGGCGGCAGCGGCGGTCCTGGTCGCGGTCTCCCAGGCGGCGATCCTGCCCTACATGCGCGCCTTCCAGTTCATGACGGAGGGGGTCCACCGCGTGATGGCGAACTCCCCCCTGTGGCAGCTCTCGATACTCTGGGGGTACCAGGCGTTCTTAGCCCTCTGCTTCGCCCTGTTCATGGCCTCGGAGGCCCGGCGGCGCGCTCGCGGCGGGGGGCTTCGGGCGGCGGCGGCCGCGCCCCCCCAGGACCTGTTCGTCCTCGGACTGTTCGCGGCGGCAGTCTGCCTGGTTATCATCCCCGAGGTAGTGTACGTCAAGGACATCTACGGCAAGACCTTCCACCGGGCGAACACGATGTTCAAGCTCGCCTACCAGGCCGCCGTACTCTTCAACCTGGCGGTGGCGTACACAGCCGTCCGCCTGCCCGGCGCCCTGCCGGGGGGGAGGAGGCGCGTCGCCCTTGGGCTGCTGTTCGCGGCGGTCGTCGCTATGCCGCTGACCTACTTCCGATGGGCCGTGCCCGGCTACTACGGCTCGCCGCGGGTGGACCCGGCCCGCTACCAGTGGCTGGACGGGCTGGCCTTCCTGCCGGAGGGGGACCGAGCGATGGTCCGCTGGCTGGACGAGAACGCACAAGGACGCCCGGCGATACTCGAGTCCGACGGCGAGAACTACAGCAAGCACGGGCGCATCTCGATGGCCACCGGCCTGCCCGCCGTCCTCGGATGGCGCGGGCACGCCTGGTCGATGAGGGGGGACCCGGTCGAGCCGGGGCGCAGGCGCGGGATAGTCCGGCGCGTCTACGAGTCGTCCGCCCCGGCCGAGGCGCGCGACCTGCTTCGCGAGTTCGGCGTCCGCTACGTGATCGTCGGCGGCCTGGAGCGCGAGTCCTACCCGGGGCTGGACGAGAAGACGCTGATCGCGATGGGCAGGGAGGCGTACCGCACCCCGGACGGGACAGGGGTTATAATAGAGCTGGACGAAGATCCCGGGGAGGAATGATCGATGCGGATCCCATTCAACAGGCCCCACGTAACGGGGCGCGAGATGGAGTACATCAGGCAGGTCGTCGAGGGGGGGCGCTTCTCGGGCGACGGCCCCTTCTCGCGCCGGTGCGCCCGCAGGCTTGAGGAGCTTACCGGCGCGCGCAGGGCCATACTGGTCCCCTCCGGCACCGCCGCACTCGAGATGATGATGATCCTGGCCGACATCGGCCCCGGCGACGAGGTGATAATGCCGTCGTTCACGTTCAGCTCCACGGCGAACGCCGTCGTGCTGCGCGGCGCCACGCCGGTGTTCGCCGACATCCGCCCGGACACCATGAACATCGACGAGACCCTGATCGAGGCCGCCATAACCCCGCGCACCAGGGCGATAGTCCCGGTGCACTACGCCGGGGTGGCCTGCGAGATGGACGCGATCCTCGACATCGCGGGGAGGCGCGGCCTGCTGGTGCTTGAGGACGCGGCCCAGTGCCTGATGTCGAGCTACAGGGGGCGGCCCCTCGGCGGCCTCGGCCAGATGGGGGCGCTCAGCTTCCACGAGACCAAGAACATCCACTGCGGCGAGGGGGGCGCTCTGCTGGTCAACGACCCGTCCTTCGCGGCCCGCGCCGAGATAGTCATGGAGAAGGGGACCGACCGGAGCAGGTTCTTTCGGGGCGAGGTGGACAAGTACACCTGGGTGGACGTGGGCTCCTCCTTCCTCGTGAACGAGATCACCGCCGCCTTCCTGTGGGCGCAGCTGGAGGAGGCCGAGGGGATTACCGCCCGCCGCCTGGAGGCGTGGGAGGGGTACCACGAGGCGCTCGCCCCGCTCGAGCGGGAGGGCCTGCTGCGCCGCCCCGCCGTCCCGGCCGACTGCCGCCACAACGCGCACATATACTTCATCCTGATGAACTCGCCCGAGGAGAGGGACTCCCTGATGAGCCGCCTCAAGAGCCGCGGGATACTGTCGGTATTCCACTACGTGCCGCTGGACACCGCCGCCGCCGGGCTGGCCCGCGCGTCGGCGAGCCGGCCGCCGCTCTCCGCGACCGCCGACCTCTCCGCCCGTCTGCTGCGCCTGCCCCTGTTCGTCGGGGTGGACGTCGAGGAGGTCGTGTCGGAGATCCGCCTGTGCCTGGGCGGCCAGGAGGCGCGGGCGTGACACTTCCGCCGTTCGCGAGAGAGGCCCCCTGGGACGCGAGGGCGCTCGGCGCACCCTGCTGGGAGCTGACCGAGCTGACCCCCGAGGCGGAGGACTGGCTGCGCGGCGCGAGGGGCTTCGTCACCCTCAAGCTGCCGTCCGACTCCCCCAAGGGAAGGGCCGAGGCCCTGGGCTTCCGCTACTGCGACACCCTGCTGCGCCCAGCCTGCGCCGTCGGCCGCTTCAGGCCGCACGACGACCCGCGCTGCTCCGTAACGGACGAGTACAGCCTGGACGACCTGCTAGCCATGATTCCCGGCTCCTTCACCCACGACCGCTTCCACAAGGACCCGCTGGTCCCGGCCGGGGCGGCCGACCTGCGATACTCCCTGTGGCTTCGCGATCTGCACCGGGAGGGGCGGCTCCGCGCTCTGAACTGGGAGGGGAGGGAGCCCGCGGGCTTCTGGGGGTACTCCGGCGGGACGGCGGTGCTGCACGCCCTCTCCCCAGCCTTCCGCGGCAGGGGGCTGGGCAGGGGGTTCTGGACCGCCGGCTGCCGCATGATGTTCGACCAGGGGCGCGACGAGGTCGAGAGCTCCGTCTCCGCGTCGAACCTCGCGGTGATCAACCTCTACTCGTCGCTCGGCTTCGCGCTGCGCGGGGCCGTCGACGTCTACCACCTGCGCGGGTGACGCCGTGATCTCCTTCGTCGTCCCGTTCTACAGGTCCGAGGGGACGGTAGTCCCGCTGCACGAGGCCCTGTGCTCCCTGGCCCCGCGACTGCACGGCCACGAGCTCGAATTCGTCTTCGTCGAGGACTGCGGCGGGGACGGCACCTGGGACGCGATTGCCGCGCTGGCGGCCCGCGACAGCCGGGTGAAGGCCGTGCAGTTCAGCCGCAACTTCGGCCAGCACTACGCCATCAGCGCGGGGCTTGACGCCTGCCGCGGCGACTGGGCCGTGGTGATGGACTGCGACATGCAGGACAGGCCGGAGGAGATCCCGCGCCTGTACGACAGGGCGATGGAGGGGTTCGACGTGGTGTGCGCGCGGCGCGGGCGCAGGAAGGACCCCCTGTGGAAGAGGTGCGCGTCCGTGGCCTTCGCGAAGGTGTTCGGCTGGCTGTCCGGGATGAGGTACGACCCGCGGGTGGCGAACTTCCGCATACTGTCGCGCAAGGTGATAGACGCCTACACGTCGATGGGGGAGAGGCTGCGCTTCTTCGGCGGCCACCTGGAGTGGCTCGGCTTCGAGGCCGGCTTCGTGGACGTGGAGCACGGGGCCAGGGCCGAGGGTAGAAGCTCCTACACCCTGCGCAAGCTCGTCGCGCTCGCGGTGAACACGATAATAGCCTACTCGGACAAGCCGCTGCGCCTGTCGGTCAAGGCCGGCTTCGCGATGGCGCTCTTCTCCCTGCTGTACGCGGTGTGGCTCGGCTTCCGCAAGGTGGTGCTGGACATCCCCGTCGAGGGGTGGACCAGCATAATGGTCTCCATGTGGTTCCTCGGGGGGCTGATCGTGGCGAACCTCGGGATAATCGGCATCTACCTCGGCAAGGTGTTCGACGAGACCAAGAAGCGCCCGCTGTACGTCGTCTCCAGGAGGATTAACCTGTGAGCGCGGGCGCGCCGGACTTCCTCCTGCTGCAGGGGGGGTACTTCGCCTACTCGCTGTCGGCCCTGCTGCTGAAGTCCGCGTCGGCGCTGCCTCCAGCGTCCGGCGGGTTCGCCCTGCGCTTCGCGGGGGCGCTCGCCTGCCTCGGCGCCTTCGCGGCCGTCTGGCAGAGGGTGCTTCGACGGCGCAGCCTGACCTCGGCCTACGCATGGCGCGGCGTCGTCTTCCTGTGGGCCTTCCTGTGGGCGGCACTGTTCTTCGGCGAGCGGGTGACCGCGAACAACGTCGCCGGGGCGGGGATAATTCTGTGCGGAATGCTGCTGGCGGGCGGGGATGAATAGGTACGCGGCTCTGTTCCTGGCTGGGGTGCTGGTCGCGTCCTTCGGTCAGGTGCTGCTGAAGAGGGGGGCGATGGAGGCGGCCCGCGCCGACCGCGACGGGCGCGGGGACCTCGGGGCGCGGCGGCGGATGATAAGCCCGTGGGTGGTCGGCGGGTACGCGCTCATGCTGGCCGCGATGGCGACGAGCTCCGTCGCCTACAGGGGGGTGCCGCTGAAGACCGGGCCGGTGCTGGAGTCCGCCGGGTTCGTCTTCGTCCCCTGCCTGGGGCGGCTGTTCTTCGGCGACAGGCTCGGCCCGAGAAGGATCGCGGGGCTGCTGCTGGTGATGGCAGGAATCGCGGTGTCCACCATATGAAGAGGGAGCGCGCCGCCGAGGCTGTTCGCGGCGTAAGACCGCGTGGCCGCCTGCGCGGCCTGGCCCCGGAGGCCGTCGTGCTGGTCGCCTCCGCGATCT
>CAYWKH010000093.1:0-8033 GCA_964458805.1 uncultured Synergistaceae bacterium | reverse complement strand
GATGATATTGGCCACGAACAGGCTTGAGAACAGGGTGTAGACGACCTCCGAGTGACGCGTGAACAGCTCGGGTCCGGGCTGAAGGTTGTGGATCATCAGGGCCCCGATTAGCACCGCCGCGGACGAGCTGCCGGGGATGCCAAGGGTCAGCAGGGGCACCAGCGCCCCCCCCACGGACGAGCTGTTCGACGCCTCGGCCGCTGCTACACCCTCGGGCGCGCCCTTGCCGAAGCTCTCCGGATCCTTGCTAAGGCGCTTTTCAACGTCGTAGGCTATGAAGGAGGCGATGGTCCCGCCGGCGCCGGGGAAAACACCTATGATAGTGCCCAGCACCCCGGCCCTGATCATGGAATACTTCCACTTCAGGTAGTCCCGGACTGTAGGCCAGGGCGACTTCTGCTTGTCGGGCTTCGCTGGGGGCAACGCAACCTCGCCTGTCTCGATGCCGGTGAAGACCTCGCTAAGGGCGAACAGGCCTATGAGCACCGGTATGAAGGAGAAACCGTCGTACAACCTGATCACGTCGAACGTGAAGCGGCTAACGCCGCTGAGCGGGTCTATTCCGATGGTGTTCAGCAGCAGGCCGAGCATGACGGCGACGAAGGACTCCAGCCAGCGCCCCCCTCCAAGCGAGGCTATTGTCGACAGCCCCAGGACCGCAAGGGCGAAATACTCAGCCGGCCAGAACTTGAGCGCCATCCGCGCCAGGGGCCCGGCGAACAGCACCAGTATGATTATTCCGACGAACCCGCCGACCACCGAGGCGACCAGCGAGATACCGAGGGCGGTCCCCGCCTGCCCCTTCCTGGTCAGGGGGTAGCCGTCGAACGCGGTCACCACGGCGGACGGAGTCCCCGGGGTGTTGATCATTACGGCGGTTATCGATCCACCGTAGTTTGACGCGAGGTAGATCGCACACAACAGCACCAACCCCATCGTAGGCGTCATCCCGAAGGAGAATGGAAGCAGCAGGGCCACCGCCATCGAGGGGGATATCCCCGGCATCGCCCCGGCGAGTATGCCGATAATAACTCCCACGGTTATGATGACTATTGGGTAGACTCCCGCAAGGACCGACAGCCCGTCCAACAGGTGGGCAAGAAGTTCCATTTGGTACTCCCCCTATCCGAATATAATGCCCGCCGGCAGCGAAAGCATCAGCACGCGGACGAACACGAACCAGGAGAACAGCGTCCATCCGCCCGCCAATGACAGCAGCATGAGCGGGCGTCTCTCCCCGAAGAGCAGCAGGAGAAGCAGGATCATTGAGGCCGACGAGAAGAGGTAACCGGCGTAATCCATCCCCCAGAGCGAAAAGGCGACTACAGCCGCGGTCAGAAGGACCTTTTTTACGTCGCCGGTCTTCGGGTCCTCGGGCGCCCTCTCATGGAGCGTGATCCGAAGCATTTCGAGCGTAAACAGCGCCAGCCCCGCGGCCCAAAGCCTCGGGGCAATTCTCGCGCTGCTCCCCACTGCCTCCACCTCCCTGACCCCGAAGGATAGGATGAAGAAGCCTAACGCGAGGAATAAAAGCGAAAAACAGATCACCAGGCGTCCCCTGTAGCGCGCCAGCCTGCCGCGCGAGACGAGAAATGAAAGGCCTGTCACGGCCAGGTAGGCGGCAATCCAGGCGGGGAAGCTTCCGCGGCCGCCCAGGTAGACTACTAGCTCTTCCATACGAACACCTCCCGCATGATAAAGAATTTTGTAGCGTCGCTCAAAGCGGTTTCCGTCCCTTCACCACCTGCCCCGAGCCAGCGTCATTGGTGCAGCCAGTGTTGCGACGGCGCCGGCCAGACATACGAGGGCGACCGCCTAGCTGAAGAAGGGTGCGGGGCCGCAATCTCCCGCGACACCCCGCACCCCTTCGATCGTGCCCGTATTCGCAGTTTGCGGTTGCGACTACTTGATTAGCCCGAATTTCCTCAGATAGTGTTCGAAATTCTCGATGTCCTTCTTCACCTGGGCATTGAACTCGGAGCGACCGTGATCGGTAACGTCGATGCCGTCCTTCTCCAGGAACTCTCTCCAGTCCGGGTCGGCCGCTACCTTCTTGAGGAGCTCCTCCCACCAGGCCATGGCCTCCTCGGGAGAGCCCTTCTTCATCGCGAACCCGCGCCACATAACTTCGTCGTCAAGACCGGCGATGCCTAGCTCCTTGAACGTGGGGGCGTCGGGGAACTGATCGAGCCTCTCCGGTCTGGCCACGGCTATGATGTTGAACCCTTCACGCCCCCCGATATCCGCCGGGTTTCCGACGTACACCGCGCCCTGTCCGCTGAGCAGGGCCATCATGGCCTCGGGGCCGGTGCTGTAAGGGATCCACTTTCCGTCGACCCCGGCCTTGTCCCAGACCTTCATGGCCATCAGGTGATCGTTGCCCCCGGCCGCGGGCCCAGTCCAGAGCTGTCCGCCCTTTTTGTCCAAGGCGTCCTTGTGCACGGACTCCCAGCTGTTAAGCGGGCTGTCCCTGGCGGCGATCAGGCATTCCGGGTCGCGCATCAGCAGCGCGATCCACTCGAAGCCCCAGATGAACTCGTCCGCCTCCTGTTTTGACTGGATCGAGGTCAGGACCTTCGCGATGTTGGATGTCGTAGCCGCGAAGACGGTGTAACCGTCCGCCGGCTGTTCCAGTACCGCGCGCATGCCTATCAGGCCGCCCGCGCCCTCTTTGTTCTCGACCACGAAGGTGGCATCGGTGTACTTCGAGGCGATCGAGACGAACTTCCTGCTGGTCACGTCCATCAGCCCGCCGGGCCCCACGTAGTTGACCACGTGAATCGGCTTCTCGGGGTAGGCCCCGAAGGCCGCCGCCGGAACAAACGCCATCAGGAGAACAAAGCACAGAATTGCCGCAATACGTTTCATCAACAGCACCTCCCATGATATTTGAGGAAACATACCCGCTCCGCACACTTGCCATCCGATCGTGCGATCCCGACCGGGACGACTTCCACTAATGCCCTTTGGCGGAGAACAGCTCGAATGCCAGCCCGTGCCTCAGCCCGCGGTCGCTCACCGTGAACAACGATACCGCGAAGGCATCGAGCAACGCGCGCACGATGCAGGCTCCCGCGAGAATTACATCAGCTCGCTTCGGCTGCAGTCCCACGACCCCGCGGCGCTCCTCCAGGGTCATCCCGGAGAACAATTTGATCATCCCATCTATATCTTCGAGTGTCAAGGTCGACCCCTGCACCACGTCCGGGTCGTACACCTCCATGCGGTGCTTCACCGAGGCCAGGCTCGTCACCGTCCCGCCTAGCCCCACCAGGACCGATGGTTTGCCCTCCGCACCTCCTTCGGCTAGGCTTCTGCGAATCTCGGCGAACGCCCCCTCCACCGAGCCTTTTGCAACCGGGTCGTCCGCGAAGAACTCCTCGGTTATGCGGACCGCCCCCAGGGGGAGGCTGAACTTGCGTTGTATCTGCGGGCCTTTCCCGAAGATGAACTCGGTGCTCCCTCCTCCCGTGTCGAAGGCGACGAGATCCGCGTCTCCAACCGGGAGCCCGGACAGGACCGCGAGGTACGACAGGCGGGCCTCCTCCTCCCCCTCGATCACGCGAAGTGTCAACCCGGTCAGATCCTTGACCCTGGAGATGAAATCCGCTGCGTTCGCCGCGGTGCGAAGGGCCATCGTGCCTACTATCTCGGGCGATGAAACACCCAGCTTTCCGGCCTCCTCGACGAAGCCCGCCACGGAGCGCGCGTTCCGTTCGAGGGGATCCGCACCGATACTGCCCGTCTCCCTCAGCCCCTCGCCCAGGCGAGTTATGTCGTTCCTGTCCAGCACCGTCTCAAGCGAGCCATCCGGCTTCCTCCTGGCTACGTGAAACTTAATGGAGTTCGTGCCGACGTCTATGACGGCCTTGAGGCTCCCCATGGCCTACGCCATCCCGACGGATTTCTTCATGGCCTGGATGTAGTTGATGTTGGGGAGCGACTCCAGGGCCAGCTCGCGCACCGTCTTCATCACGATCTCCGTGTCCTCGTGCTCGACGCAGATCGTCCTCAGCTCGACTCCGTCGAAGTCCGTGTCAGCTATCTCCACAATAGCGCCGTTTATCACATAGATGTAGCGCTTCTTCTTAACGTGAACCAGCCTGAGATTCTGGTTCGGACGGACTATCTCGTTCAGAAACTGGTCGAAAGTGTATACTCTCTTGCCGAATATCGGCTCGGGCGCCTTGAAATAGGAGAAGAGCTTTTTCATGTCGTCAAGCGAGACCGGAAATTCAGCCTTCATGACGGGGTACCACTGCTCCAAGCCGTTCGAGTCCACCTTCTGCAGAGACTTGATATCCAGGAGATCGTCCCTGACCTTTACGTTCTCGTCGCTGAACTTCGAGAGAACGTACACCTCCTCGCTATCCTTGAAATTGCCCTGCTCGAACTTGCGAATACGCGCCTCCGGCTCGTCGAAACCCGCGCCGAAGGTCCTCCATTCCCACCGTGCCACTATCGGCTTAGCCATGTCAACACCTCCGTCGATCATCTTTTGGACCACAAAAAACGGGAGAGCATCAGCTCCCCCGTAGAAGACAACAGTAACATTATAGGGGCAAAACACCCTGTCGCATAATGCGCAGACTATTCTGCTTTATCAAGGTCTCTCATATGAGTTTATCACCACGAAACTATTCTTGTCAAGCCTAATGCCGCCAGTCATATTCGTTATATTGACAATAAAATCGCTGCTTACCATGGCAGATGACAAGCTTCCCCTCTTCGATATCCCATTTTTCCCCGGGGATTGGGTGAAACCGTACGCGCTGTTGTAGAATGATGTCGAAGCAAAACAATCGGGGGTGATAGCATGAGCGTCTTCAGGCTCAGACGGGATTCAACTCAGTTCTTGATGATAGACATGCAACAGCGGCTGCTGCCCGCCATATCAAACAGCCGTGAGATCCACGGAAACATCCTGAAGCTCGCACGGGCGGCGGACGTCCTGGGCGTCCCCTTTCTGTACACCGAACAGTACCCGAGGGGGCTGGGATCCACCGACGAGGACCTCCTCCGGGCTCTGCCGGAGGGAAGCCCGCTGTTCGAGAAGACATCTTTCTCCTGCTGCGACGAGGAGGGGTTCGAGGCCGTTCTCGATTCCAGCGGCAAGCCTGACGTGGCGCTTTTCGGCATCGAGACTCATATCTGCGTGCTGGCCACCGTTCTTGACCTGCTGGGACGCGGAGCGAGGGTTGCGGTGGTTGCCGACGCATGCGGCAGCAGGTCCGCCGGGAACTCGTCCATGGCGCTGGACGCGATGCGGAGCGCAGGCGCTCTCGTTCTTCCGACGGAGACTGTGATCTACCACCTGATGGGAAGATCGGGGACGTCGGAGTTCAAGGAGCTTCTCCCCCTTTTCAAGGACTGACGGCGGTGCGACAGTGGCGCGTCCCGACTGTCACAGGATGCGCCACAGGAGGACAGCGGTCCCGAGGAGGGTGACCAGGATCGAATGAACCTCGCTTCTCCGCAGGACTGTCGGATCGAATGGCCCGGCAAGCCCGTCCAGGGAAAGGCGGCGAGGGAGAAATCTCCCCGTCCTGGCCGAGTACGTCGCGTACTCGGCCCCGAAGGCCCCAGAAAGGTACTCCTCCTCGAGGGGTATAATAATAGCGCAGTACAGCAACCAGAACGACGCCAGGAACAGAAGCAGGGCCCTCCAGCCTGCCATCAGCCCCCACCCCGCGCCGATCAGCCAGTTGCCCGCGTACAGCGGGTTTCTGGCGAGGGCGTAAGGCCCCCAGGTCGCGAGCCGCGCGGCGCCCACAGTCTCGCCCCGGTACCTTGAGATGCAGCCGGCCGCCCAGAGCCTGAGCGCCTGGCCGAGCGCGACCAGGACAAGCCCCGCGGCCAGGGCCCCCGGACTTGACGGCTTCGCGAAGAGCAGGACGAGCAGAAAGAGCGCGGTCCAAGCACCTCCCCTGAGCTTAAAAACCACCTCCCTAAGTCCGCTCACGCTTCTCCTCGCAGCTCTCCAGCGCCCTTTTCGCATCGCTTGCGTCACCGGCAGGTTCGTTGTGGTAGAGGTTCTCGCTGACTCCCCACCCGAGAAGGCGGACGGCGACCAGCACTCCCATCGCAATAGCGAGGTACTCCGTGAAGAAGCGCCACGCCACTGCGGTCACCCCGGCCATGTTCCAGGGCACGAGAAGCCCGAAGACCGCCGCTCCGCCGCCCTCGGCCACCCCGCTGGCGCCGGGCGTCGGGACGAAGTACAGCAGGAACATGAAGACGGCCTGCGCCAGGACTGCCTGCATGTAGTGAAACGGCAGCCCCATCGCCGCGATCAGGCAGGGAAGCACCGAGAAGATGCACATCAGGTGAAACACGGAGAAGAGGACAGCCAGCAGGAAATAGCGCAGACCGCAGGAGAAGAACATCCTGAAGTTCAGGTTGTAGTTGTCCACCTCAAGGTTGACCCTCCGGACGATCCGCAGGACGGTCTCCGGCTTTACCACTCCAAGCCGCTTGAGCCACAGAATAAACACCGTGCCCCACCTCTTGATGATGGCGGGGCGAATTATGCTCAGGACTATCAAGACCCACGAGATAACAATGAACACTACCACGTAGGAGAACACGCCCTTGACGAAGAGTTTCCCCTTGAGCAGCTCGGGCTCGATAATCACCGCGAGCGGGACGACGAACCCGAGTATCAGCAGGGTCAGCAGGGTCCTGGTAAGCGTGATGGCGATCCCCTTGCCGAGAGGGACATCCTTCTTGTACAGGACATACACCTGGAAGGGGCCTCCCCCGCTCTGCATGGGTGTCACCGCGCATCCGAAGTAGTGCAGCCAAGTCAACAGCACGCCGAAACGAAAGTCTATCCTCTCCCCGGCTGACCTGGCTAGCGCGATGAAGCGGGTTGCGTCGCAACACCAGGCCGCAAGCACGAACACCAGAGCTACGAGAAGCAGTCGCCAGTCTGCGTTCACGATCGTCCTCCACGTGCCGGCATCCACGCTGGAGACGAGTACTATCGCGCTGACTCCGAAGGAAAGGAGTAAAAACAGGACAAGTCCTTTACGAAGGGTCAAGACAGAGGCGCCTCCTCGCAATCTACAATTGTCCCGCCCAGCGGCGCTTCGCCGCGCAAAGGGGACGGGACGACTTCACAGTGCAGCAGGGTTTGCCGCCGGCGCCGCGGCGCACGAGAGAAGGCCGCGGCTGAAGCCGCTGCCCGCACGGGACAACTCCAGGTCGACGTGGTAGGCAAGGTCTATTGGATCGGCTTCCGGCCGGACTGAACGAGCTGGTCCATGTACACCGCAAGACGCTCTATCCAAGGCAACACCCCCGTGCGTATGCGAAAGGACAGCTCCAGGTGCTTCCCGCTTTCAATGGACTCGGACGCCTTCTCCAGCTCGCCCACCAGGGTGGTCTTCAGCTCCCCCACCTTGCCGTCGCCGATCTCGTGGTCTGATACGCCGAGGAGAATCTGGCAGTTGTGCATCACTTGCAGCGACCAGCCAATTCCCTCCGCTGCCTGTTGAAGAAGGCCCAGTCCCTCCGCGGCCCGGTCCTCCTCCAGCATGTCGGCTACCCGTGCCAGGCCGGCGGAAAGGCGACGCATGTACTCCGTCCCCTCGGAGAGCGAATCCATGACCAGCTCCCTGACCTGGATGGACTCGAACCTGGCCTCAATCCCGCCCGATAGTGCCAGGAAGGCCTCCTCCTCCAGTGTCGTCCCGTCGACAGTTATCGACCTGACCACACACCCCCTGCGGGCCAGCTCGTCCTTTACTCTGGAGTAGATCTCGTCCTTCGAGATCATTTCCTCCGGAAAACACATTTCCTCTCCGTCGATAAATACCTTCATGGCGCCCTCCTGACAGCCGCCGCTCTTCGGAAGGGGTTCGCGCGCGGCATTTTCGCGAATCATTGTACCATGTCTTTTTCGGCGGTGACGACAAGCGGGTTAAGACCGGCCTTCAACCCGCCGATAACAATAGGGATGATAATACCCCTGCCAAAGGGAGATGAAGCAGATGGGCGAATACCAATCCACTTTTTCTATACCCGGCATC
>CAYWKH010000092.1:0-8284 GCA_964458805.1 uncultured Synergistaceae bacterium | reverse complement strand
CCTGATATTAGTTGACCATTTAATCTGCCTTCCCAGCGCCTTCCGTCGAAATACACTCCACCCCCTCGATTATTTCCCGGGAAATAATGTCTGGGAATTATTTTTTATCCGCTTTGGTAGTTGGCCGATATGGAATATAATCGGTAGCATCTCGACTTGAAAGAGGTAAAGACGTGGAGTTTCTTGTCACCCTTATCGTAGCGGCGGTACTCATACGCCTGGTCAAATTCTATTATGCTCCGTCCAAGAAGGAAGCGCAGCTCGTAATGACGGGGGTCGCAGGATACACTCCGGCCTCGCTGAAGGGAGCCTCTTGGATGTGGATCCCGCCGGGTAGGGGCTTCTCCTTCAGAGGCTACGAGATCCCGGACGGAATGCTGTACGTGGGGGAAAGGATGCGCGACTTCACGGGCTCGAACGAGGCCTGCCTCGTCGACCCCGCCCTTCCCGTGGCTCCAAAGGGTACGCCCTTTGAGAAGACCAGGATGGTATTTCCCCGCTACGACCGTCTCACTCCCGAGCAGAGGGAAGGTTTCCTCACCTGGATGGGGGACGGCAGGAGGGGGGCGGCGGACCACGCCTGGCTTCTTTTCTTCCTGTACGGGGTCGAACGCAGGCTCTTCGTGGACGGCCCCAGGACGAACATCCCCATGAGGGAACAGGACAGGCTCACAGCCGAAATACGCGAGCTCATGGGGACGTACGGCGAAATCCGCTCCTTTCGGGGGCACTGCAAGAACCTGCTCGCAGCTTCGTGGGCATCCCACGGGCTCTTCGCCGAGATACCCGAGTACATCGACTTCACGGACAGGTTCTGCTCGGGCGCGTTCAACGTTATATTCTCTCTCTACGTCGCCGGTGGCAGGCCCATCCCCGCCGAGGTGGCCCTTCAGTGGATACGGCTGCACCCGGAACACGTCAAGGGTACGATGACGAGGCGCTTCCCCTCCGAGTTCGAAAGCCTGTTCATCGATGGCTACGCTCAAAGGTTCGGGGAGGGGATCTTCATACACAACAACAGGACATCTCTCTCCTTCGTGTACAGGGGCGCCAACCCCTCCTTCGGAAACGGAGTGAAGCTGACGGTCCCCTCGCTGCCGGAGCCGTTCCTGCTCGATACCCCGCTGAAGCAGATCAAGACGCTCGCCTGCGATTGTGCCGATATGATCAAGAGCGGCAACCAGCAGGGGCTCGAGCTCGCCGCGGCGCGCGACGGGGATCGCGACCTCCTGGAGTCTCTCGACGACGATCACAGGGAGCTCATGGCGCGCCTCGCGGCAAAGACCCTCTGGCCCCGCGGGGAGTTTCTATCCGCCTGCGAGGAGCTCTCGGTCCTGCCGGACCCGTCGATCGAGCTGATCAACTCCTGGGCGTTCATAACCGGCGGGCTGCCGTTAATAGAGGACGGCGACCCGCTCTTCGTCGACCTGGAGCTTCTTAGGGAGATCTTCATCGGGGACGCGGCCGGGGAGGAGTCCAGGAGACGGGAGGGAGGGAGGAGGGAATGAGGGCTCTGAAGCGAATTCTTTTGGCGGCCGCGCTGTGCGCGCTCCTTGCACCCGTGGCGGCCCCGTTTGGACAGGTCGTGTCGGAGACGGGGCAGATGCAGAGTAACCTGTGGATCGCGCCGGTCATCCTGGTTGTGCTGCTCCTGCAGACGATGCTTATGCTCAGGATGGTTCACAGCAACGTACTTCGAAAAAAGGCCGAGAGTGCGCTGCTTGAGAGGGAGCGTACCTTCACGGCTCTATTCTCGGGGATGTCCGAGGTGGTGGCGATCCACAGGTTTGTATTCGACGACGAGGGGAGGCGGGTCGACTACAGGGTAGTCGAGTGCAACGCTGCATACGAGCGAGTTGTCGGCTTCCCTGCGGCCTCCGTGACAGGCAAACTCGCTACAGAGATATATGGCGGGGAGGCCCCTTACCTCGCGGAGTACTCCGAGGTGGCGGAGACCGGCGTCCCCAAGGTGTTAGAAGTCTTCTACCCTCCTTTGGAGAGACATTTGCTGATATCCGTCGTCTCCTCCGCCAAGGACAGGTTCGCCACGATAACCACCGACATCACCGAGATAAAGCGCGCCGAGAGCAGGCTCAGGGCGAAGAGGAAGGAGCTCGAGCAGATAGTCTACGCCGCGTCGCACGACCTCAGGTCGCCACTCGTCAACGTTGAGGGTTACAGCCGCGAGCTGGAGTACTCGATAGAGTCGCTGGAGGCGGCCCTCGATTCCAACGGATCGTGCGAGGAGCGAGAGGCCGCGACGAGATCCCTGCTTCCGGACATGAAGGACTCCCTGCGCCGCATCAGGTCCGGGGCGCGCCAGATGGACTCCCTGCTCGCCGGCCTGCTGAAGCTCTCCCGCCTCCGGAAGGCCGCGTTGAACCTTAAGCAGCTCGACATGAACTCTATTGTGTCGGATCTGGTCTCGTCGATGCGCTTCCAGGTCGAGAAGTCGGGCGCCGCCGTATCCGTAGGCGACCTCCCCCGCTGCTACGGCGACGCGGTGCAGATCACCCAGGTATTCTCCAATCTTCTCAACAACGCGCTGAAGTACCTGGACCCGACGAGGCCGGGGGTAATCAGGATCGAGGGGAGCCGTTCGCTCGACCGGTCGGTCTACTCGGTAGCGGACAACGGCATAGGAATAGCCCCGGAGCACCAGGAGAAGGTCTTCGAGCTCTTTCACCGCCTGAACCCTTCCGCCGGAGCCGGGGAGGGTCTTGGACTCACGATAGTCAGGCAGATCCTGTGGATGTTGGAAGGGGACATCTCGCTCGAGTCGAAGTTCGGCGAGGGGAGCGTGTTCAGGGTATCGATGCCGACGGCCCCGCCGGAGAGGGAGGCGCACGAATGAAGGGAGAAGGACGAATGAGGGAGGAAGTTGTAATTCTGATCGCGGAGGACGACGACGGCCACGCTCAGCTGATAAAGCGAAACCTGGAGCGAGCGGGATTGTCGAACAGGATCCTGTTCTTCAGAGACGGGCAGGAGATAGTCGACTTTCTTTTCAGGACCGGCGAAGGGGAGCACCGTTCGCCCCACTCACCATACATCCTGCTGCTCGACATCAGGATGCCGAAGCTGGACGGCACCGAGGTCCTGGCCAGGGTCAAGAGGGATCCGGAGCTTCGAAAGATCCCCGTGATCATGATCACCACGACCGACGACCCGCGAGAGGTCGAGCGATGCCACGAGCTCGGATGCAGCAGCTATATCACCAAGCCTGTCGAGTACGACGCCTTCGTCAACGCCGTGCGTCAGCTCGGACTGTTTTTAGCCGTGGTGCAGGTTCCGGAAGTGAACGGGAACCCGTAGACGGGGAGAGAGGCAGCAATGACGGAAAATGCCGCCGGGGAGAGCCCGCTTAACAGAGGTATCCTGGTCGTAGAGGACGACGACGACCTCCGCGCTCTCATCGTGAGACGCCTGCAGCGGGCCGGCTTCGACGCGGAGGGGGCGGCGCTCGGCTGGGAGGCGCTTGATATGGCTGCAGGACAGCCAGGCAGGGTGCTGCTTATCGACCTCAATCTGCCGGATATGTCGGGGCTCGACCTGGTTTTGCTGCTGAAGGAGAGGGGCGCGCGAAATCCATTCATCGTAATGACAGGGCAGGGGGACGAAAGGCAGGCGGTCAGCGCGATGAAACTTGGCGCGCTGGACTACCTGGTCAAGGACTCCGCCCTGCTCGACAGGCTGCCTCTGACCCTGGAGCACCAGCTCAGGGAGCTCGAGACGCGCAGGAGAGTCCTGGAGGACCGCGCGATTCTGCTGGACAACATCCGCACCCAGGTCTGGTACCTCACCGACGAGCGCACCTACGGGGCGGCAAACGCCTCGCACGCGGAATTCATGGGGTTGAGGCCGGAGGACATGGCCTCAAGGGACCTGTTCGAGCTTCTTCCCGCGGAGGAGGCCGAGGAGTGCAGGCGATCCAACCTTGAAGTCTTCGTCACCAGGAGGCCGGTGCTGACCGAGGAGAACGTCCGCTCCGCGGCGGGTGAGATGCGCGCGCTGTCGGTGTACAAATCGCCCAAGTTGCGTAGTGACGGCAGCGTGGAGTATGTCGTATGCTCCGCCGAGGACATAACCGAGCGAAAGGTGGCGGAGGAGGCCCTCATCGAGGCGAAGGAGAGGGCCGAGTGGCTGGGGAAGAGGGCCGAGGCCGCCAGCAGGGCGAAGACCGCCTTCCTGGCGAACACGAGCCACGAGCTGCGCACGCCGCTGAACGGGGCGCTGGGCTTCCTGGAGCTCCTGGCCGACACGCCCCTTAACGACCTGCAGAGGGAGTACCTGGGCTACGTCAGGTCCTCCGCGCACGCCCTGCTCGGCGTGATAACCGAGGTGCTGGACATATCCAAGATAGAGTCGGAGGAGTTCGCCCTTGATTACGAGATGTGCGACATCGTCGACCTTGCAAGTCGTGCGGTGGACCTGGTCAGGGGCAGCGCACTCAGGAAGGAGCTGGAGCTCTCGGTGCGGGTGACGGGCGAGGGACCCCCGCTAGCGAAGGTGGACCCGGGCAGACTCAGGCAGGTGCTGGTCAACCTGCTGGGGAACGCCGTGAAGTTCACGGATGCGGGAGTGGTGGAGCTCTCGCTGGAGATGGCGCGGGAGGGGGGATCGACGTGCGGCTACACCTTCTCCGTGAGGGACACGGGGATCGGGATAGATCCGGGGATCCACCGCGAACTGTTCGAGCCCTTCTACCAGGCCGACTCCTCGATCACCAGGAGGCACGGGGGCGTGGGGCTGGGAATCCCGATATGCGCCTCGCTGCTGAGAAAGATGGGCTCGGAGCTGAAGCTCGAGAGCGCGCCCGGCGCTGGAAGCCGCTTCTACTTCGCCATTCGCACGGAGTGCGAGGAGAAAACCGAACCGGCGCCGTTTACGGAGGACGCGACGACGGGCGACAAAGGTAGCGTACCCTCCTCGTTCAAGCCGCTGCGCCCAGTGACGGTGCTGATCGCCGAGGATCAGAAGGTCAACCGCAGGCTGATGAAGTTCCTTGTTACGAAGTTGCTGCCAGGCGCCCGCGTGCTGGAGGCGATCGACGGCCTGGAGGCGATCAGGCTCTTCGGGGAGGAGAATCCGGACATAGTGTTAATGGACCTCCATATGCCCCGGATGGAGGGTATCGCCGCCGCGGCGGAGATTCGCGCCATCGAGAGGGGAGGCCGCAGGACCCCGATAATCGCAGTTACCGCCGACGTGCAGCCGGAGACCAGGAGAAGCTGCCTGAGGGGAGGAATGGACGGCTTCCTGGCTAAGCCCCTGGACGTCTGGAACCTGCGGGACGTGCTGGCGAGGCATCTGGAGGGGCTGCTCTAGGAGTAGCCGCGGCGTTCCACAGGTTGATCACAGCGTACGAGCGCCAGGGACGCCACTCTTCCCCCAGCGCCAGTATCTCCCTGTCCCTCATCCCGTCGAGGGCCTTCCTGACCCCGTAGTCCGTGTGCGGGAACGCATCCGTCCATCCGAAGACGCGCATCGCCAGGCAGTGCACGGTCCAGGGCCCGAATCCCGGGAGCTTCAGCAGCCTCGCCATCTCCTCCTCGGGCGCCGCGGTACGGGACAATCTTATGTCTCCATCGACAAGCCCCTCCGCGAGGGCCCTTATCGAGCGCGATCTCGCCCCGGTTACCCCCAGCGAGCCCAGCCGGTCCTCTATCTCGCCGCCTAGCCCCGCTATAACCTCGGGCGCGGGGAATGCCCTGTCGAGCCCGTCGCAGCCGTCTACCTCCTCGCCGAAGGAGGCTACCAGCCTGGAGGCGAGGGTGCGCGCCGCCTTTACCGTTATCTGCTGGCCGAGAATGGTCCGCACCGCGGTCTCGAACGGGTCGAAGCAGCCGGGCAGCCGGGCGCCGGGGACGAACGCCCCGGTCCCCTCGTCGTTCATTCGGGCCAGGGCCGAGGTCACGGCGGCGGGGTCGCAGTCCAGGTCGAACACCCCCCGAATTCGGGCGAGCACCCTCGGAAGCACAGGCAGAAGCGACGGGGAGAATCTGGCGGCCAGCCTGCTCCTCCTGGCGTCGTTCACAACCGAGACCCATCCGCGATGCACCTCCCCCGCCCTGCGAAGCCTCACCGTCCTGCCGTACCCCTCGGAGAACGCGACCTCGACGCCCGGTATCGCCCGGTCGGCGAGGAATGAGATTATCCAGTCCCATCTGTATGGCGGGCGGTAGCCCAGGTAGAGCACGAGGTCGCGCCCCCTGCCCTTCGATCCCGGCCTCATACGGTAACCGGCGGTCAGTTGTTCCAGCGGCTCGGCGAAGGATATGAAGCCCGCGGCCTTGAATATCCGGTCGAGCGGCAGGCATGTGTCCAGCAGCAGGCTCCGCGCAAGCAGCAGCCTTCGGGTAGCCAGGAAGCGGTCCGCCGGCACGCCGAAGGCGGATACGAAGGCGCAGTCGAGCTCCTCCACGGAGATCCCCAGTTCCGCTGCCGCCGTTGCGACGCAGTCTTCCTCGAGATTCAGCTCGTCCATCATGATCGCCCCGCGCCTGGCCGGCTCGTTAACGCCCGGGGCCAGCCCGGGCGCATGCTCCGGCCTGCATTTCAAGCAGGGCCTGAACCCCGCCTCCTCCGCCGCCGCGGCGCTCGGGAAGAATGTGCAGTTCCTCCGGGCGGGCCTCCTGGCGCGGCAGGTCGGCCTGCAGTAGACCCCTGTCGAGGAGACTCCGACGAAGACTCTCCCGTCCAACGACGGGTCGTGCTCGCCGAATGCCTCGTAGAGCGCGTCCCCGTCCAGCGGCGTCGCGTTCATCGAGCGGGCCTCGGGATCGGACGTATCGCCCGGGCGGCGCGCAGCATGTAGGTCCCGGGGGGGACCGCCACGACTATTCGCTCTCCGCCGACGAGCAGGGCCTGCCCTTGAAGAAAGGCGCTCCTGCTCCACAATGTACCGCCGGTTATGAAAAGATCCTTCATCTGCAGCTCCCCGATCCGTTTTTCTCAATTATAGCTCACGGCGCTGCCTTTTTTTCGTGTTCCTTCGATACGGATCCGGTGGTGTTACAATCGTGCCGGGATACAAGAACGAATCGGGGAGTGATTGCCTTGACGGAAGGATTCAGGATCGAGCGCATTGCAGGCTACGCGGTGATAACAGGCGACCCGGCGGCAAGCGCGTCTCTTTACAGGGACGCCCTGGGTTTGCCGCTGGAGGGGGACGAGGGCTACCTGTCGATGATGAATTTTCCCGTGGCGGGACACTTTGGAGTATGGTCGCTGAAGATGGCGGCGCGGTCCTGCTTCGGGTGCGACGACTGGCCGGAGGAGATCCCGGTGCCGTCGTCGACCGTCGAGTTTGAACTTGAGGACGTCGAGTCGCTCGAGGATGCAGCCGCCGGTATGCGCGAGAGGGGCTTCCACTTCGTGCACGGGGCGCGGACCGAGCCGTGGGGGCAGACCGTCGCAAGATTCATGAGTCCCGAGGGCGTGCTGGTCGGCCTGAGCTACGCCCCCTGGCTGCACGGGGAAGATTTGGGATGAGGCTGTTCGAGGTGCTTCCTCCCCTGCTGGACGAGGCTGCCGGGATGGCTAAGGAGTGGCTGAACGGGCTGCCGTCCAGGCGGGCGGGGGCGTCCGCGTCCGCGGACGAGCTCAGAGGAGCCCTGGATCGCCCGCTGGGGGAGGGTGGAGAGCCTGCGGCCGACGTGGTGCGGAACTTCGCTAGCGCGGTAGAGCCGGGCCTGGCCGCATCGCCCGGGCCGCGCTATTTCGGCTTCGTCACCGGCGGATCGCTGCCTGCCGCCCTCGCGGCGGACTGGCTCGCCTCCGCGTGGGATCAGAACGGCTTCCTCTACGCTTCCTCGCCCGCCATCGCGGTCGCAGAGGAGATAGTCGCCTCGTGGGTGCTGGACCTGCTGGGCCTGCCGCCGGAGGCGTCGGTCGGCTTCGTCACCGGTTGCCAGATGGCCAACTTCACCGCCCTGGCCGCGGCGAGGCACGAGGTGCTGAAGCGCGCCGGTTGGGACGTCGAGGCCGACGGGCTGTTCGGCGCTCCCGAGGTCGCGGTCGTCGCGGGAGAGGAGGCCCACGGCACCATCCTAGTTGCACTGAGGATGCTCGGCCTGGGCGAGAAAAACACAATCCTCGTGCCGGCGGACGGGCAGGGACGGATGATCCCCGAGGCCCTGCGAGAAGCACTCAAGGATGTCGTCGGCCCGCTTATAGTCTGTCTTCAGGCCGGAAACCTCGACACCGGCGCGTTCGATCCGTGCTGCGACCTCGTGCCGATAGCGAAGGAGATGGGCGCGTGGGTGCACGTGGACGGCGCATT
>CAYWKH010000091.1:0-8287 GCA_964458805.1 uncultured Synergistaceae bacterium | reverse complement strand
CATCGACAGAAGCCGGGAGGGGATCAATCACAGGAATATAGCGGAGTTTCTTCTGGAGGACGAAGTCTAGCGGAGACTCTCGCAGGATTGGAGCGTACTCTCGAGCCGGGACGATAGATAAAAATCGACGATGGAGAGAGGCTCTTTTAGTCGTCACGAGCGGAGTCGATCGCGAAGCGCCGCCCATTGACTCGGGGCCCCCGAGGCTCTAGAATTAGTATAGAAAAGAATAGGAGTTCTCCGCCGAGCAATCCGGTTAAAGACCGGAGCGGCCCCGCCACTGTGACCGGACGATAGTCCGGGAGCCAGAAAACCGACGGAGGACATTGGGTGTTGTGCGCGGGCATGTATCACCCTGTCTTTTTTTATCCCAGCAGGAGGCCCGCAAGGCCTCCTCTTTTTTTAGGGGGAGTGCGCCCATGCGTATGAGCGAAAGCGTCCGGACGACGGCGCTGATTCTGACGGCGCTTCTTCTCGCCGCGCCCGCGGGGGCGGCGCCGAGCAGGATAGTGTCCCTGACGCCCGTCGGCACGGAGATCCTGTTCGCGCTAGGGCGGGGCGACAGCATCGCGGCGGTCACGGAGTTCTGCGACACGCCGGAGGAGGCCCGCCTGAAGCCGCGGATCGGCGGGTTCGCGGCATTCGGGCTGGAGTCGCTGCTGGCTATGGAGACCGACCTGGTCGTGATGCAGGACATACACGCCCAGTTCGCCCCGCAGTTTGAGCAGCTGGGCATTCCGTACGTGATGCTGCGGCAGTCAACTCTGGAGGAGGTGCTGGCCTCCATCGAGGAGCTTGGCCTGGTCTGCGGCGCCTCCGCCGCGGCCTCGGAGATAACTGGAAAGCTGCGCCGGGAGATCTCGCGCGCCGCCGAGAGCGCCGCCGAGGGGGGCGAACGCCCGCGAGTGCTGATATGCGTGTCGCGCGAGCTGTCGGAGCCGAGCATATCGGCCTTCTACGCGGCGGGGCGCGGCACCTTCTACGACGAGCTGCTGGAGCTGGCGGGCGGGGTCAACGCTGTTCCGCCGGGGGGATCCCCGTATCCGATGCTCTCCCCCGAGGGGTTGGCGAAGGTCGACCCGGACGTGATCATCGACCTGGTCGGCGACCGAGGCTACTACCACTCGATGGAGCCGGTCGACAAAAACCTCGTATTCGATCCGGAGCGGCTGAAACGCCAGTGGATAGACAGCGCGGACACTCGAGCGGCGAGGGAGGGACGGGTGCACGTGCTGGAGGGGACGGTCTTCCTGCGACCGGGGCCGGAGATGTGGCGCATCCTGCGCGCACTTGCGGAGACAGTCCGCCCCGAGCGGGAGGGATCGCGATGACGCCCCTGCTGGAGGCCCGCTCGGTCGGACTGTCCCTGTCCGGCTCCGTCATTCTGGAGGACGTCTCCCTGTCGGTCGGCAGGGGGGAGTTCGTGGCCGTGATCGGGCCTAACGGAGCCGGGAAGAGCAGCCTTCTAAAGTGCCTCGGCGGACTGATCAGGCCGACCTCGGGGGAGGTGCTGCTGGAGGGCAGGCCGCTCGGCAAACTGTCGGGTCGCGAGATCGCCCGCAAGATCGCGTGGATACCTCAGACCGGGACGGACATGCTTCCCTTCTCGGTGAGGGATTTCGTCGCACTCTCCCGCTACGCCTGGATACAGCCGTTCGGCGGGGAGAGCCGGCGCGACCGGGAGATAGTCGACGAAGCGCTTCGCCTGACGGAGATATCGGGGCTGGCGGAGCGGCGCATGTTCAGCCTCAGCGGCGGCGAGAGGCAGAGGGCGCTGCTGGCGGCGGCTCTGGCCCAGACGTCGGAGATGCTCTTCCTGGACGAACCGGCGACCTCGCTCGACTACCGAAGCCAGGCCGAGGCTGCCGCCCTGGTCGACCGGGTCAACAGGGAGCGCGGCATCTCCGTGGTCATGGTCACTCACGACGTCAATCCCGCCCTGCGCAGCGCGGACAGGGTGTTCGCGCTCAAGGAGGGCGAACTGGCGCACAGCGGGGAGGCGCGCCTCTTCGCCGACACCGTCCTGCTGCGCGAGATATTCGGCACGGAATTCCTGGCCCTCGACGGCGAAGGGGCGAGGATACCCTACATAGCGCCCCGGAGCATGGTCGGATGAGGCGGCTGGTCATGCCCTCGATCATAGTACTGTCGCTCGTCTGCCTGGCTACCGCCCCTTTCATAGGGATGCAGAGCCTCTCCCTCGCTGACATCGCGGACGAAGGCTCTGGGGGGCGCATCCTGAGGGAGCTGCGCATCCCGCGCGCGATCCTGGGGTGGACGACGGGGGCGACACTCTCGCTGTGCGGGATGGTCTTCCAGGCCCTGTTCCGAAACTCGCTCGCCTCCCCGGACATGCTGGGCGTCTCGACGGGAGCGGCGTTCGGCGCGGTGGTCTCGATAAGATACGGCCTGTCGTTCACCCTCTTCGGGCTCATCTCCTCCCTGTCTGTATGCTCCTTTCTGGGCGCGATGGCGGGGGTCGCGGTGAGCTTCCTGTTCAGCAGCCTGAACATGATTCTGCAGTACGGCGGCGGTTACGTGGACACGTTCAGGGTGATGAGATGGTCGATGGGCGGGATCCAGACGGTCGGCTTCTCCTCCCTCGGCGCGGCGGTCCCTGCTATGCTGCTGATCCTCTTCATGGCCGCGGCCTTCTCGCGCGAGCTGGACCTGATGGTCTGCGGCGAGGAGATAGCGATGAGCAGGGGGGTCCAGGTCGAGAGGGTGAGATGGCTGCTCTTCCTGGCGGTCTCCCTCTCGGTGGGGATGAACGTCGCGGTGTGCGGCCCCATCGGCTTCGTGGGGCTGGTCGCCCCCCACATCTGCCGCTCGCTGGTCGGGGCGGATCACGCCCGCCTGTGCGTCGCCAGCCTCTTCTTCGGCGGCGGCTTCCTGGTCCTGTGCGACACGGCCGCTCGGACCCTCTGGGCGCCCGCCGAGATTCCGGTGGGGGTGCTGACCTCCTGCATAGGCTCGGCGTTCTTTCTGTGGCTGCTCATAGGGCGAGGGAGGCGAAACGATCGATGGAGGTGAACGCGATGCTTTCCTACATGGAGGCGGGGGGCGCTCTGATGTGGGCGCTGCTGGCGCTCTCGGTGGCCGCCGTCACGGTGGCGGTGGAGAGGCTTGTCTTCTTCTTCGCGTCTTCGACGGACGCCGCCGGGCTGGAGGCGCGGCTCGGCCCCGCCCTGAGCGAGGGCAGGCTGGACGACGCGCGCGAGATCGCCTCTTCATCCCGCAGCTCGCTGCACCGGGTGTTCCAGGCCGCTCTGGCCCACTGGCGCATAGACAGGGAGGACATGGCGCTGCTGCTGGACCAGGAGATTCGCCGAGAGATCTACCGATGGGAGAAGAGCCTGCCCTTCCTTGAGATGACCGCCCGGGCCGCTCCCCTGCTGGGGCTTCTGGGCACGGTGCTCGGCATGGTCGAGATGTTCTCCGCCCTGCACGACGGCGGGCAGATAACCGCCTCGGCGGTCACGGGCGGAATCTGGAAGGCTCTCTACACCACCGTGGCGGGGCTGACGGTGGCCATTCCGACTCTGTTCGTCCACTCGATGCTCGCGGGCCGCATCGACTCGCAGGAGGAGTGCCTGAGGCGAGGGGCGGACTTCCTCATCAGGAAGAGATTCAGGCAGGAGAGGGACGAATGAGCAGGCGCGCGAGGGCCGAGCTGGACATCACGCCCCTAATAGACGTGCTGTTCATGCTAATAATCTTCTTCGTGCTGACGGCGAACTTCCTGCAGGGAAGGATCGAGGTCGATCTGCCTCAGGGGGAGGCGGCGTCGGAGATCGGGGAGAGCCCCCTGCTGCTGACCGTCCGCAAGGACGGCATCGTGCTGTGGGACGGGAGGGAGGCGGCTTCGGGGGAGCTGGCGTCGCTGGCCGCCGAGGCCGCGTCCGGAAAGCGCGAGGTGCTGCTGGCCGGCGACAAAGAGGCCCCCTACGGCGCGGTCGCCCGCGTGCTGGAGATCCTGCGGCGCGAGGGGCTGACCTCTGCCGGGCTGGCCCTGCAGGGAGAGGACGCGCCGTGAGAAGGTGGGCGCCGGCGCTTTGCGCGAGCCTGGCGCTTCACTCGCTGCTGTTGCTCGCGCCGGAGGCGAGCGAGACCGGGAGGCCGATCCCGGGGGAGTTTCGCCTGGTGCTGCGCGCGGAGGTGCAAGGCGCCAGGGTCCGCGCGCCAGTCGCGGCCGCACCCGAGAAGCCCGAACCCGACAGGCCCGCACCAAGGCCGCCCGAGAAGAGACCGCGACAGCCCGAACCGGCCAGGAAGGCGCCCAAGCCGCGGAAACTCCCCGCGCCGCAGGTCGAGCCTCCGGGCGCTGCCGCGGAGTCGCCCGCGATTGATGTCGCCGATCCCGCGGGAAAGGACGAGGCGAGCGCAGGCGGACGGGTCGCCAAGTCGCCGGGCTCGGGCAGGCCCGCGGGCGCTCCGGGCTCGGCGGGGACCAAGGCCGCCCCGGTGGACGTGGCGACGCTTCGCATTCTGTCGCAGCCGCCTCCGGAGTACCCCCTCTTCTCCCGCAGGCGCAAGGAGGAGGGGATCGTTCGGCTGTTGCTCACGATACGCTCCGGCCGGGTCGCGGACGCTTCGATAGCCTCCGGCAGCGGCTCGTCAAGGCTGGACGAGGCGGCCCTGAAGGCGGTGAAGAAGTGGAGGTTCGACCATCCGGGAGAGGTGCGGGCGACGGCGTCGATCGTCTTCCGTCTGAACTGAGGCGGGCACGAAATGCGAGGAGTGGATTTCTGGTGAGAGCATTCGGTTTTTCAAGGACGTGTGCGGTCGCTCTCTTCATGGCGCTCTGCTGCGCGACGCCTCTGGCGGCGTTCGAGGCGGAGCTGCCGGAGCAGGTCGTGACTGCCGACGCGATCGGCGAAGAGGAGGCGTTCTCCCCCGGCGCGGTCACTATCGTACACCCGGAGGAGATGGAGGGGGAGCAGAAGAGCCTCCCCGACCTGCTGAAGCGGGTACCCGGACTGCACGTGATCGAGGCGAGAGGGCGAGGGGCCTACACGGTCGCGTCCGTCAGGGGGAGCACGTCCGCGCAGGTAGCGGTGTACGTGGACGGAGTGCTGGCCAACCTCGGCAGCGAGTCGGCGGTGGATCTCTCCTCCATCCCGGTGAGCGACGTGGAGGCCATCGAGGTCTACCGGGGGTACGTCCCGTCGCGCTTCAACCGCGCGTCGATGGGAGGCGTCGTGAACATCGTCACGAAGAGGCCGACCAGTGCGGGCGGCAGCGCGTCTCTCGGCGCGTCGTCATGGGGAGGAAGGCGCGGCGCCCTGTCGTGGAGCACGCCGCTGGGTGACGGGCGATTCTACCTTGGCGCGTCCGCGGAGAAAAGCGACGGCGACTTCGAGTACGGGAACGACAACGACACCCCCTACACCCCGGAGGACGACTACACGGCCAGGCGTCGGCACAATCACTTCGATCGGAAGAACCTGCTGCTGAAGTGGGAGGACGACGACTGGCACGCGCGCGTCTCGTGGCGGGAGGACGAACGGGGTCTGCCGCCGCCCGCGCCGGGGTTCGACAGGCCGTCCGAGCCGGGGCCGCGCGGCGCGTGGCTCGGGACTCGGCAGTGGAGCCTCTCGTTCGGCCGCAGGCACGGATCGGGGGAGCTGGACTGGGGGTGGCGGGCGGACTGGCTTGACCAGTTCAAGGAGTACAACGACCCGGACGACGTGACCGGCGGGCTTGGCGAGCGTCACAACGAGTACCGGTCGAGGCGCGGCGGGTTCGCGGTCGACGCCTCAATGCCGATCGGCGACTCGCACCTCGCGGAGCTCCTGATCGACTGGTCGAGCGAGAATCTGGACGTGCGCGGAGACGTGATTCAGCGCCTCGGGGGGCGCGACTCCTTCTCCCAGGACAGCCTGAACATCCACCTGCAGGACACTATCTCTATTGGCCGTACGGGAAATCTGCTCTTCACCCCGCTTCTGCGCTGGAACGCTCAGGACGGCGAGGGGCGCTTCTCCTGGGGCGCGGGGCTCGTCCAGGAGCTCGGAAACGGGCTGTCATGGCGGGCCTCGTTCGGCTCCTACAACCGCGCGCCCAATCTGTACGAGCGCTACGGGGACGGAGCAAGCATCCGCCCCGCGCCGGATTTGAAGTGGGAGGAGGGTACGCGGGCGGACATAGGCTTGAGATGGAGCGGCGAGGCGTGGGGCTTTCTTGTCGACGCGGAGGCGACCCTTTTCGCCGGGCGCTCGAACGACCTCATCGAGTTCGTGATGACCAGCCCCCGCTTCGGAATTTACCAGAACATCGGGGAATCAAGGGTGAACGGGCTGGAGGTCGAGTCGACCATGCGGCGCGGCCCGTGGGAGGTGTTCGCGTCACTCACCTGGATGGACGCGGTCAACGAGACGCCGGGCGACTACAGACACGGAATGCGCCTCCCCAACAGGCCCGAGCTGGAGGGACTGCTGCGCGTCGCGAGGAGCATCGCGGGCGGCAGAGGTTCTCTCTTCACCGAGCTTCACTACACAGGGGACATGTACTTCGACAGTGCGGAGACAGTCCGATCGGGGAACCTTCTCACGGTGGGAGCGGGCGGGAAGTACGACCTGTCGGACTCGCTGCGCGTGTCGGCGGGGGTGGACGACCTGTTCAACAGGGGGCCGGAGGTGCTGCGCGAAGGAGGTGATACCGGGCCGGACAGGACTATGTACTACCCTTTTCAGGGGAGGAGCTTCTACCTGACGCTCGACTGGTATTTCTAAATACACAGAGGAGGCAGCATTCATGTTGACAAGGCGTATCATGCGAATCTTCATCCTGACGGCCGCCCTGCTGGCGGCGTCCGTCGCCCATGCGGGAGTGGTCTACACGGTGGTCGACGACACCTACACCTCGGGAAGCCTGGGCAGGGTGATAGTCTCCCCCTCCGGGATCCCGGGGCCGGCTGCGCCGAGGATAGTGACCAACCTGGGAGGCGACCACTCCCTGCACGCGTTCCGCGACGGCGCGGGAGACCTGCGGGTGCTGCTCTCCCAGTACACCTTCGGTCACCCGGACACGGTCTGGATCTACGACGCGCGCGAGGGCTACAGGAGGCCACTCAAGGAAGCGCAGTGGCAGGGGCTGGTCAACTGCCGGGGCGCCGCGTCGCTGGGCGAGAACCTCTACGTCGTCGGCTACGACAGGGCCGAGGTCTCCGCGTTCAACACGGGAAGCGACTACTCGGCCGCGGGGTCGTTCATCTACAGCGCGACGAGCGGCTACAACGCCCACGGACAGGGAGTGGCGCGCGCGGGCGATCACGTGTTCGCCCTGTTCAACGAGGAGAAGGGAACCTACCCGAACTTCGAGTACAACGACGGCAGGCTCGTCAAGCTGACAGCGGGTCTCCAGGAGGCGGGAAGGGCGACGGTCGGCAAGAATCCCTTCTCCGTAAAGGTCCACGGCGGCATGATCTACATCACCTGCACGGGCGGCGAGCAGAGGAGCGGCGACTTCAACCGCGGCTCCGTCATTCAGAGAGTGAACCCGAACACGATGGCCGTCGAGACCCTGCTGCGGGCGGGAGATCAGGCCGCTACCTCCCTGCCGGATGGCGCGCGCGAGGACTCGGAGTGGCTGTATGACTTCCGCGACATAGCCTTCGCGCCGAACGGCGACGTCTACATACTGGCCGGGGCCTACAGCGAGGATTGGTCGCGCTTCAACGCCAAGATCTTCAGGACGAACCTCCAGGGGCTGGCGGACGGCTCGATAGGCACGGAGTACAGGGACGCGAGCGGGCCGGGGTTCGTGTGGAGCATCGAGTACGACGCTGTTGACAGCATACTCTGGTGCGCCGCCGGCAACAGGCTGCGGGCCTTCGACGGAGGGGATTCCTGGGAGTTCGACGCCGAGGCGCTGGGAGGCAACTTCTACTCGTTCGCAGTGGTGGACGCCCCGGCCAATCCGACCCCCGGCGACAGCGGCGGCGGCGGATGCGACAGCGCGGGCTTCCCGGCAGTCCTGCTGATAGGCCTGCTGCCGATCCTCGGAAAGGCCTCCGGTCGGCGCAGGTAGGGTATGACACAGAGCGCTGCTCTTCTCAAAACGCGAAGAGCAGCGCAATCCTTTCCGTTACCTTCCCGTGGTATTATTACGAAACAATCGCGGCGAGAGGAGGGATGCGCCATACTGGCCGCGAGCTCCTTCCTAAGGGCGCGCAGCTTTCAGCGGGTGCTCATACCTCAGGTCGGAGAATCACTGTTTTTTTGGCACAATGAGGGTACGTATTTTTACTGAGCCCAGCCAGTCATATTTCCGGGGAGGAGTACCA
>CAYWKH010000090.1:0-8379 GCA_964458805.1 uncultured Synergistaceae bacterium | reverse complement strand
TGGACGGCGAGATGAGCCGCGAGGAGCTGCAGGTTGCCTTGAAGCTCTCGGACCGCAAGTCTTTTCGCGAACGTTATCTCAAACCCGCCCTGGCAGGCGGCCTGATCGAGATGACCGTCCCGGACAGGCCCAGGAGCCGCCTTCAGAAGTACCGGCTCACCGGCGGCGGGCGTCGATGGATGGAGCAAAGGTGAGCGCGGGAATGATCTTCGACGAGGCCTCTCGCTCTACCGGATGTCGGCCCGGGGGGGATCATCGAGCACGGGTTCAAGTGACAGGGCGCTGTGCGGACGGCTCTTTGCGAGTTGCACCGGCCGAAGTGCCAAGGACTGCGTTCGGGCCTGTCGGGTCTCGGAGGGAAAGTTGACAGGGAAAGCAATAGCTATATAATAAAAATGTCATAGCGTTCTAAAAATAGCCGAGAAATCTTCGAGATGCTTAAGTTATTAAAAATATATTGGCAGAAATTGGTCATTACTTTCACAAGCGCTAATAGGTCTTATTTGACACGGAAGGCGCGAGTAGTCTCCTAAACAGGTCGTTTAGCTTAATCAGTGGCACAGTGATAAGCCTTGAAGGTTTTAGCCCGACGTTCGAATGCCGCCGGTCGGTTGCCCTTTGGATTCTTATGAATCGAATGTGTATTCCGCGATGCTGTGCAGCTTGTAATAAATACTCGACAAGAGGTGGTACTCATGACGGGAAAAGACTTTTTCAAGCGGAAGAAATACTTGATGCCGGCCGCCTTCCTTCTTTTGCTCCTCCTTCTGACGACCGGGGCCGCGATTGCGGCGGAGAAGCCGGTGCTGGAGGCGCCGATTGTTATCACTACGTGCGGGCAAAGCCCGGGAGCGGTCATGTTGAAGATGACTCTTATGCATTCCAAGATAACTCCTGTCGAGAGTAAAAATACCATGACGACGGAAGACTTGATTGGTAAAGGGTATAAAACTCTAATGATAACGACGGGCACCAGCGGCAAGGGCATGGGGGCGGCGGGTACGGATGTGAACAAAGAGATCGCGCGGTGCAAAGAGCTGATCAAGGCCGCAAAAGAAGAGGGAATGGTCGTCGTCACGGCTCATATCGAGGGCATGGCCCGCCGGACCGACAGCTCTGACCAGGCCTCCATAGAAGAGATAATTCCCCTCGGCGACGCCATACTGATAATTTCCGGCAGCAATCCGGACGGTTATTTTACGAAGTTGGCGCAGGACAACGACAAGTACCTTGTCGAGGCCAAAGACGCCCTCGCCATAGGCGAAACTTTGAAGGAACTGGCCAGGTGACGACGGAGCCCCCGATTTTTCAATCGGGGGCCTTTTTTTGCGAGTCTTCGAGTCTCCAAGAAAGGAAATCACAGCATGTTCGCACACTCCGGGCTTGTTTTGCTTGTAATATGCGCGGCATTCTTTCTTCCGAAAGTATTAAAGTTAAGCACCGAGCTTTCGATGCTTATCGCGGCCATCGCCGGAGCAGCCGCTCACTCGATACTGATAGCCGTCACCGGCTCCCCTCATGACGCTGTTCCTTTAATACCCGTAAGACACATTGTCGAGGGCGCTTTCACGTACTTCGATGTTTGCCTGATCTTCCTCACCGCCACTTTTTTCATGGCCCTTCTTCGCGAGAGCGGAGGAGTCGCCTTCATCGTCCGGAAAATCGTGTCCACTTTCCATGCCAGGAGGACGGTGTGTCTTCTACTGCTCACCTTCGTGCTGTTAATACCGGGTGCTCTTACCGGTTCGGGCGCGACGACGGTTTTGACCGTTGGAGCTCTTGTCGGCTCGGTGCTCTCGGCTATGGGCGTGGACGAGACCAGGCGAATCGCGATAATTTTCCTTGGCGCTGCCATGAGCGCCGCCGCCCCCCCCATAAACCTGTGGGCGATGATGGCCGCCGCCGGCGCCAACATGCCTTATGTCGGGTTCGGGAAGCCGCTTCTTGTCCTCTCTGTCTCCGGCGCCCTCTTCTCGATGTTCTGGCTTGCGGGTAGGGGCGAGTCAAAAATCGATCTCAAGGCGGTTCTCGCCGAACTGCCCGAGGTCGAAGAGGGACAGAGCTGGTTAAGGGTGGCGCTGCCCTTCGCGCTCCTGCCGGGCCTTATACTGGCGGGACGAATCTGGCCGTTCTCAATGCCTGTATTGGGGCTGCCATTGATCTTCATGATATCCTCCTTCTTAGTGGTGATACTCAGCCCAAGGCGCTTGAATATCTGGTCGATCGCCTGCTCCACCGTTCACAACCTCTCCACTCTCGTGGGCATAATGATCGTTGTGGGCATCCTCATACAGGTCATGGCCCTCAGCGGCGTTCGCGGACTCATATCCCTCGAGGTGGTCACTCTTCCGTTGGGTGTTTTGTTCGCCACGCTTTTCATCATCCTTCCCCTGTCGGAGGGGCTGGTGCAGTACGCCGTGGCGCCTCTGATCGGGGTCCCGCTCATCATGCTTTTCAATATGAGAGGGCTTGATCCCATAATAGCCCTGTCCGCCATGTCCGTTATATGGCCGCTGGGCGACTGTCTTCCGCCTACCGCCGTAGTCGGGAGGGCGGCAGTTTTGGAGCTGGATTACCGGGGACGGTACTACCTGGACTTCGTCAGGGCGTGCCTGATACCAATGGCATTTATCGCCCTGACGGGGACTCTGTTTTTGGTGTTCAGCACAAAGCTTTCCTTTTTGGGAGGGTAGGTAGAATGAGCATGATGATCTTAAACTCGACTGTTTTATCGCTATATCATGCCATAGTGCTTTTCTTCGGGGGAGCGGTCGCGTACAACCTGTTCAAGACAAAAAAAGCCCAGGAAGCCGTGCTTTACAGCATTATTCTTGTGCCGTTCGCCTTGAGACTCCTTCAGCTGAAATAGAAGCGAGGTTCCCTTATGAATATCAGTCTGAAAACCGTAAAAATCGTGTCTTTGGCGGTGTCGGTGGTGTTTGCGGGCATTGCGGGGTTGGAGTTCTACGAGCACAGGCATTTCCGGGAGCCGGTGGTGCCTTCTCCTAATCTCGACGAGGTGAAAAAGCTATCCGACTACGAGCCCAGCCTGAAGGATTCTGTCAATGACAGCAACGTCTATGTGTTCGACAGCGGGGTGCCAGGCGGCACGGCCCTGATCCTCGGGGGGACCCATCCGGAAGAGCCTGCCACGAATCTGACCGCCTCTCTCATTGTCGAAAACGCGAAGGTCGAGGAGGGCCGGCTTATCGTCGTCACCAGGGCGAACAGGAGCGCCTCCACCTGTTCGCGCATGGGCGAGGCCTACCCCGCCTATTACAGCGTCAAGACGAACTGGGGCGAGAAGAAGTTCCGAATGGGGGACCGCTGCAGCAATCCTCTCGATTCGTGGCCGGACCCCGAAGTCTATCTCCACTACCCCAGCCGCCAGATGCTGGCCTACATGGACATAAGGAACCTCAACAGAACATGGCCCGGGCGTCCTGACGGACTTCTGACCGAGCGCACCACATGGGCGATGACTCAGCTCATACGGCAGGAAAAAGTGGACATAGCCATCGACCTGCACGAGGCCGAACTGGAGTATCCCGTGGAGAACACCATTGTGACGCATGAGAAGGGCGAGTCCATAGCGGCGATGACCTCGATGGTACTGACCGCGGAGCTATTCGAAGTGCCGCTGAGCATGGAATTCTCTCCGAAGGCTCTTCACGGACTCTTTCACAGGGAGGTGGGGGATCATACAGAGGCCATCTCACTGTTGGTGGAGGTGGCGGAGCCGATGCTCGACCGCATCCGGGGCATCACGGACGAGTACCTTCTCATGACTGGCCGGGACGAGTTTGTAATGAAAGCCGGAGAGCACAAGCTGCTCTATGCTCCGATCGATGAGCGGGGCTGGCCCATAGATGTCAGGGTGGGGCGCCATTCCTCGACCGTCCAGAAAATCCTGGAATTCTACTCAATGGAAAACCCGGACCGCGCCGTGGTCATCTCGGGAGTGCCCGGCTACGGCGAAGTGATAGAGAATACCTTGGGCGCGTATTTTCACAATCCGGAGGAGGCCCCGGAAGGCAGCGTCTATTTCGATTAAAAGGGGGTGGGCAAGCCGTTATTCAGAAGAAAAGGAATTTTTTCGGATGTGGCAGGAATTCGGGAGCCTTGGCGGAGACTGTGTACATTGACGAAAAGAAAGGATGGTAGAAGTGAGAAGAACTCGTAGTCTGGCGGCTATAGCATTTTGCGGGGTTCTGTCGATGATCTCGATGGCGACGGGAGTCTGGGGCTGCACCGACATCGTGGTGGGGAAGGACGCCTCCGTCGACGGCTCTGTTATCACATCGCATACCGCGGACGGGGCTTTTTATGATGCAAGGGTGCGCACCATCCCCGGTCAGACCTTCCCGGCTGGAAGCATGGCCGACGTCTTCTGGAATATCGGCATGGACGAGGATTCCGAGCCTGTAAAAATAGCCGAGATCCCCCAGGTCGAAAAAACATACACCTATTTCCACGTCGGCTACCCCTTCATGAACGAACATGGCGTCGCGATCGGCGAGACCACCATCGGGCAGAAAGAGGAACTGAAGACTTTCCGTCCGGACGGCAAGGCGATTCTTACCATCGAGCAGCTTGAAGTATTCGGCCTGCAGAGAGCGAAGACCGCCCGCGAAGCGGTCGTCGTGATCGGGGAGCTGGCTGAGAAGTACGGGTTTCTTCCCTCGTGCGGGACGGAAGGCGAGTGCCTGACGATCACGGACGGCGAAGAGGCGTGGATTTTCGAGCTTCGCAGCTCCGGCTTCATGTGGACCCCCGAAAGCGGCAAGCCCGGCGCGGTATGGATTGCGAAGAGGGTCCCGGACGACGGCGTCGTGGTTGTCCCCAACATGAGCCGCATCAGGGAGATCGACATAAACGACACGGACAATTTCATGGCTTCCAAGGACTACATGCAGCTCGCGATCGACCTCGGGCTGTATGATCCGGATAGCGGCAAGCCCTTTATCTGGCAGGAGGTCTACTCCCCTCTGACCGGAAACGACGACTGGTCGCTATCCTCCATGTGGATCCGCAACAGGCTTTACACCCTCTACAGCCAGATGGACCCGTCCCGCGAGTGGGATCCGCTTGCTGAAACCATGAGTTACCCCTTCGCCGTGAAGCCTCATAAGAAACTGTCCGTCCAGGATGTTATGGAGATGCTTCGGAGCCACATGGAAGGGACCCCCTTCGACCAGTCGGCGGAAGAGGCATGGTATGTTCGCGACGGTGACAAGGCGGTAAAGAGCCCCCTGGCCACGCCTTTTGCCACGAGAGACCTCAGGAAGCTCCTCGGGATTCCCTACAACAGGCCTGTCTCCAAGTGGGACTGCGCGTACAGCTTCGTCTCGCAGGCTCGTTCCGGCTACCCGGAGCCTGTTAAGACCATTCTCTGGTTTGGTTACGACAATCCTCATACGACCTGCTACGTCCCGATCTACTCCGGAATGCTTCAGACGAAGGAGAGCTGGAGGACGTTCGACCGCAACGCGTTCAGCCTGGACTCGACTCAGTGGGCCTTCATCCTGGCCGACGATCTGGTCAACCGCCGCTACCAGGAGTCGATGGAGGACCTGAAGGCCGTCAGGAATCCTCTCGAGCAGGAATTCGCCGCGCAATCCGCCGAAGTCGATAAAAAGGCGTTGGAGCTGGCGAAAGAAGACCCGGAGAAAGCCAGGGAGTATCTGACCAACTATACGAACGAATGCATGGAGAAGGTCGAAAAGGCCTGGTGGCAGCTCAACTGGACCCTTATCACGAAGTACAACAATAATAAGCAGAACTAGACCTGTGCAGACCGTCCTAACGGACTGAGGATTCGGTAAGTGTCCGAAAAATGCGGAGCCCCACGGGTTCCGCATTTTTCATAATCGACGTCTCTTGCTTGCAGTCAGGCTTTCTTGAGCATATGGACGTCGTCCGGTCTCTTGTTCGGGCTCGTGGTTTCCCTCGTCGCCAGGGCATGGAGGCGCTCGATGAACTCCGGGTAGTTTCTGGCCGAGTTGAACCTGGACGCGACCCTCTCTCTCGCCCTCGTCCTGATCTCCTGAAGGCGGGCCCTCTCCGCCAGCTCGCCTATGACGCCGGCTATCTCCTCGACGGAAGGGTCATCGCTCATCAGCGCGCCGTGCTCGTTCGACACCAGGTCCGCCGTGCCCCCCACGTCCGGGGCAATGGCCGGCACTCCCGCAGCCATCGCCTCCATTATGGACACGGGGATGCCCTCGGATTCGCTCGCGTTTATGAAGATGTCCGCGCTGTTGCGAAGGTAGAACCCCTTGACCTCGCTGTTGGGGATTGTCCCGTGGAGGAAGAGGGCTACATTTTCGAGATGCGACAGCCTGAGGCGAGCGTACTCCTTCACTTCCTCCAGAAGCTCCCCTCCGCCGATGTGCTGCCAGTTCACTCGAAGGTCGGGATTCCGCCCTGCGAACAGGGCAACGGCGTCGACTATCTTGTCCAGGCGCTTGACCGGCCTGCAGAAGGAGACCGAGACGATGTTCACTTCTCCGGGCCCTCCCGCAGGGGAGACTCCCTGAGGGAGGGGAACCCCCAGGGGGGAGACGCTCAACAGGCGGCGGGGGATCCCGTAGGTGCGCTCCATGTAGCCAGCGCCCTCTTCGGAGAGCGCGAAGATGCAGTCGAAGCATTCGGCGAACTGCCGTTTCAGGGGCATGTAGTTGTCCGGGCGTCGGTTTTCATACAGGTCGAACCTGTGCGCCCTGGAGACCAGCGCGTCGATGAGGCCGGATCGCCTGGCCAGCGCCGCGCCGTAGGCCTGGACGCTGTTCCAGTAGGCGTAGACGGTGTAGCCGCTCCTACCCTTCAAAAATCTCTTCAATCGCCTGTAGGTCAGTATCGTGCCGCCGGAGCAGGCCACCATGCGGCGAAGGTTGGCCGCGGTGAACTTGCGCGACCGGACGAGGTACAGAAGCTCCCTGTAGAAAAAGGGATAGAAAACCGACATGGCGCAGTGGAGGCAACGCACCAGCCTGGAGGAGCCGGCCGGCGGAGTCGCGTCGATTTTGATCCTGTCCGGGACACTCCTGGAGGGACCCTCCGCCGACCAGGGCATTATCGTGATCTCGTCGAAGAGCTCGGTGCTCTCCCAGTACGGAACTTCGTCCTCGAAGAAGTATTCCCCGGGAAGATGCGGGAAGATGGATGTCAGGATGAGAATATTGGGTTTTTTCACGATCTCCGGCCTTTCGAAGAAGAGTGGGTTTCGGTCATTGTACAGTATAATGCTTGATCATGCTCATTTATTTAATCGAGGAGGAGAGGGAATGACGCGCGACTGGTTGAGCGAGGCGAGGGCCTTGGACGCCGCGGACCCGATGAAGGGGTTCCGGGACAGGTTTCATCTTCTGAAGGACGGCATCTACATGGACGGCAACTCGCTGGGGCTTGCCTCCGAAGATGCGCTGGAGTCGCTGGAGCGGGCGACGGAGGAGTGGCGCAGGCGCGGCATAGGGGGCTGGCTCGACGCCGATCCAGACTGGTTCTCCTACGGAGAGCGCATCGGGGCGGAGATGGCCCCCATCGTGGGCGCGCACCCGGACGAGGTGGTTATGGTCGGCTCGACGACGTCCAACCTGCACACCCTGGTCGCGACGTTCTACGAGCCCGAGGGCGAGCGGCGCAAGATCCTGGCCGACGAGCTGAACTTCCCCTCCGACCTGTACGCGCTGGGGAGCCAGATTCGCATGAAGGGCGGCGACCCCTCCCGCGACCTGCTGCTCGCGCGCAGCGCGGACGGACGCACGCTGGACGAGGGTGAGATCATCGAGATGATGGACGAGGCCGTCGCCCTGGTTATGCTGCCGGGCGTGCTCTACAGGAGCGGCCAGCTCCTCGACATGCGCCGCCTGACGAAAGCCGCGCACGAGAGGGGAATACCGATCGGCTTCGACATCGCCCACTCGGTCGGCTCCGTCCCGCACAGGCTGCACGACGACGACGCGGACTTCGCCTTCTGGTGCACCTACAAGCACCTCAATGGCGGCCCGGGCGCGCCGGCGGGGCTGTTCGTCAACAGACGCCACTTCGGGCGGGCACCCGGGCTCGCCGGGTGGTACGGCTACGTGAAGGAACGGCAGTTCGACATGTCCATCACGTTCGAGCATGCTCATAGCGCCGGAGCCTGGCAGATGGGGACCCCGGGCGTGCTCTCCGCTGCGTCGCTTGACGGGGCGCTCAAGCTCTTCAAGGAGGCCGGGATCGACGCAGTGCGCAAGAAGTCCCTGGCCCTGACAGGCTTCCTGATCGAGATGGTGGACGAGCGCCTTGCGCATCTTGGTTACGAGGTTGGAATTCCGCGCGAACCGGAGCGCAGAGGAGGCCACGTGGCGGTCGAGCACGACGAGGGGTGGCGCATAT
>CAYWKH010000089.1:1495-8477 GCA_964458805.1 uncultured Synergistaceae bacterium | reverse complement strand
GTGTGCTACTGGCCGTCAATTTTCTCTTCATACTAGCGCTCCCGGGCACCATCGGGGCAAGGATGTCGTTTCTGTCCGCCGCCGTGTGGTGGGCCGCATTTACGATTCCGATCATGCTCTACGTGGACGAGCCAGGCGCGGGTGCCGGCGGCGGGGGCGCGGATGCGATAAAAGACAGCATTGGAAGAATAAAGAGGACGTTCCGCGAAATCAGGTCTTATAAAAACCTGTTTCTCTTTCTCGTCGCCTTCTGGTTTTACAACGACGGGATTGGCACCGTCATACGCATGGCCGCGATATACGGATCGCAGCTCGGCATCTCGATGTATCATCTTGTGGGAGCGCTCCTGCTGACCCAGTTCGTCGGCATCCCATTCTCAATCGCTTTTGGCTCGATGGCGTCCCGCATCGGCTCAAAACGGGCGATACTCGCCGGTTTATACTTCTACCTGGGGTTGATCACCGCGGGTATTTTTATCAGCAGACCATGGCACTTCTGGGCCCTGGCGGTTGCCGTGGGCATGGTGCAGGGAGGCACCCAGGCCATTAGCAGGAGCTTCTTCGCTTCGATGATCCCCCCCGGCCGGACTGCGGAGTTCTTCGGCTTCTACGATATCTCCAGCAAGTTCTCGGGAATCCTCGGACCTGCGATATTCGGCATGGTGACTCACGTCACTGGATCGAGTCCCGCTGCTATCGCCATCCTGTCATACACCTTTATCCTGGGCATTCTGCTCCTCCGAAAGGTAGATGGATAAATCCGTCATGAGACTGTCGTCACAAAGGTTAGCCATGCTTCTTCTAGCACTGCTCCTGTCGCCCCTTCTGTGTCGCGCAGGCGAGGGCAGGTCCCCTGTCTCCTCCGGTGACAGGCTCGTCCGCACGATCGCGATCACCTTCGACGATGGGCCGCACCAGGGGCTGACCACCGAACTGCTGGACATGCTCGACTCGCTCGACATAAGGGCCAGCTTCTTCCTGGTCGGCAAGATGGTGGACAGAAACCCCGAGATCACCAGGGAGATATACGCCCGCGGACACACCGTGGCCAATCACTCCTACGAACACAGGAACTCGTCCGCACTGTCCCAACAGGAGTTTTTCGATGATCTCCGCCGTTGTTGCGAATCGATAGAGAGAAACATACCGGTCCGCGTGCGCTTCTTTCGCCCTCCCGGGGGAAACTTTACGATGGAGGTCCTCTCGCTGGTGGAGAAGGCCGGGCTCCGCACGGTCCTGTGGGATATCAACAGCAGGGACTACACCGGCGTCTCCACGAAGAAGCTCGCCGAGAGGATCATCTCCAAGTCGGCGCCGGGCTCCATACTGCTCTTTCACTCTGGCGTGACCTCTACCATCGAAGCTCTGCCCGTGATAGTGGACGCCCTTAGAAAGAAGGGCTTCGAGTTCGTAACCCTTGACGAGATGCTCTCCGAGTATACGGCCAAAGAACCGCCTGCCGTCGAACGGACCCCGCACGCGCTATAGTCGCGACACCGAGGGGCGGCATTGAAGACCATGCCATAAGGAGATGAGATGAATGGCTTCGTTCCTGGTAGTTTCAACTGGCGGCACCATCGCGTCGAGGGCGGGATCGAACGGGCTGACCCCCTCCCTGCCCGGAGAGGAGTTGCTGTCCTTCGCCGACGGGGTGGAGCTGTTCGGCGATATTACGGTTTTGGATCTTTTTTCCAAGGACAGCTCGAATATGTCCCCGGAGGACTGGAAGATGATCGCCGCCTGTCTGAGGGCGGAGGAGACAAACTACGATGGCTTTCTGGTACTGCACGGGACCGACACCATGGCCTACTCGGCCTCGGCCCTCTCATTCCTGCTGCCGGGGTTCGCCAAACCGGTCGTCCTGACCGGATCGATGGAGCCCATCGGCGTCCCGGGGTCCGACGCCGAGGACAACATCCTGTGCGCCTTCTCCTTCCTGTCCGGGCTTCACGACAGGGGCCGCAGAGGGGTTTCGATTGCCTTTCACAACCGACTCATCCACGGGCCGCGCTCGCAGAAGATCCTAAGCCACGAGACCACGGCCTTCTCGAGCATCAACTACCCGCACCTCGGATGCAGAAAGAACGGCGAGGTCTTCCTGGAGCACACCCCGCGCCTGCAGGAAAGCTACCCGGTGGACGTATCGTCCATGGAGCTAGAGACATCGATCTTCCTCGTTACCCTGTTTCCCGGGTTCCGTTCGCGCTACCTTTTTCACCTGGCCGACGCTGAGCCGAAGGCCGTCGTGTTGGAGGCGCTCGGACTGGGCGGGGTCCCGTACCTCGGCGAGAACCTCCTCCCGCCGATAGCGATGTTCAGGGAGCAGGATATACCGGTCGTGATCACCACCCAGTGCGTCTACGGCGGGGTGGACCTGAGCGTATACGAGGTCGGGAGAAGGACCCTCGAGCTTGGTGTAATCTCCGGGAAGGACATGACCAGGGAGGCGATAATCACAAAGCTGATGACGGTACTGAAGAACACCGACAAGGCGAGCCTGGAGTCCATCCTACACTGCAATTTCTGCGACGAGATAGAGGCCCCGGCCTGCGCCCCGGAGGGTTAGCCGGAGGCCTGTCCTTACGTCCAACCTTCCGGGGCTCCCCCAGCCCTGCATAGATCGACCAGCAAGCGGGGGTTCAATTCTTTTCTTATGCCGAACCGCGTTATGACGAAGTCGAACTTGACCGGATCCTCCGGCACGAACTCGCGGAAGAGATCCGTGACCTCCACCGCCGCTTTGAGGCTGGGCTGCCTGCGTTCAGTAAGCCCAAGCGCCGAGCAGTTCCTGAACATGTGGACGTCCATGGGAAGCACCAGGTCGCGGGGGTGGACGGCGGTCCAGCCGCCGGGGTCGACCTCGTCCCGCCGGACCATCCACTTGAGAAAAAGAAAAAGGCGCTTGCACGCGCTGCCATCCTCTGGTGAGGGGAGGAGGTATTTCCCCTGAAGAGTGCTCTTCTCCCTCAACTCCGCGACGAATCGCGACAGCCCGCAGACAGGGCCTCCGCCCCTCTCCATGGAGGCCGCCATGAACTGCTCGAGTGTGCCGTACTCGCGCAAAACTCTCCCGATCCCTCTCATGAGCAGGGCCATCTCCAATCCAGCGGTGAAGCGATGCCGGAAAGACGCAACAGCATCCTCCAGGGCATGCGGCGATGCTGTCATGACAAACTCCGCGGGCGAATCCCCCATGATCGTCAAGAGCTTGCGCGCGCTGCCCAGGATCGAGGCCACCCGCCCGTAGGATATTGAGGAGACTACGAGCGCCGCGACCTCCAAGTCCGCCGTCCGGCGGAAACCGTAAAGGGTCTCCAGCGGATCGGGCGAGACGTACTCCCTCCTGTTGTAGCGGCCGTAGGCTTCGTTCAAGCGGGGCAAAACGCGCTCGAGAGCGGTGTACCCGGGCGTCTTCCTCAATCCGTTACTTGACCTTGTTGAAGATCGCCGACGGGGCATTGGCAGGGGACTTGCCCTTCTTTACACGGTGGTAATTCGCATAGGTCAGAGGGTAACCCTCTTTCAATAGAACGGCCTTCTCTACCCTGCCTACGAACAGTTTGTGAGTGAACACATCCTGGACCGACAGCACCTTGGCCTCAATCCCGGCAAGGGAGTAATCGACGACAAGGGGAAGTCCCTCCTCTCTCACCTCGTAGGAGCACTCCTTGAACTTGTCGAACTCCCTCCCGCACCTGAAGCCAAAGGTCCCTATAAACTGGAGAGGGACGGAGTCCTCCAGCACCGATACTGAAAACCGACCGCTCTTCTCGACCAGTTCCGTGGTGTAGTTGCTCTTGTGCAAACAGGCGGCGACGCAGATGGGGTCGCCGGTAAGCTGCATCAGGGCGTTGATGATCTGTCCGTTGTACTTCCCTTCATAGCCCGTGCTGAGAATGTAGACCCCGTAACTAAGAGTGAAAAGGGCGCGCGGATCAATACCTTCGTTCATAATCATCCCCCTAGTCGTAGCGCGGCGCAGGGCCTCGACGCCCCGCGCCGCAGTCACCGTCGGCCGAACCGGGCAAGAGATCGCCCCGGTTACCCCCGTCAGTCGTCCTCCCTGTCTCCGAGCTCCCTGTCGATCATAAGCAGGCCGTGCTTGCCGTCTGCTATCATCTCAAGCTTTCCGACTATCTCGCTCGCGTTGGCCTCCTCTTCCACCTGCTCGGAGATAAACCAGTGCAGAAGCACCTGGCTTGCGTAGTCCTTCTCGGCCACTGCCAGATCCATCAGGTCGTTGATCCTGCGCGTCACGTACTTCTCATGCTCGTAGGCACCCCGGAAAGCCTCGAGCGGCGACACCCATTCGGTCTCCGGGGCGGCAACCGCCTTGTAGATCACCCTTCCGCCGCGCTCCATCACGAAGTCGGCGAACTTCATCGCGTGCTCAACCTCTTCCTTCGCCTGGATGTTCATCCAGTGCGACATGCCCTTCAGGTTCATGGAGTCGAACCAGGAGGCCATGGAGAGGTATATGTAGGCAGAGTGAAGCTCCGCGTTTATCTGGTCGTTTATAGCATCCTCGATCTTCTTGTTGACCATCGCTACCTCCCCGCCTTCCAAAGCCCGTGAATGTTGCAGTACTCCCTGCTTGTTTCCGGGACGAACGCTTCGAATTCAGCCTCGGCGGCCTCTCCTGGTTTAAGGAAGCGCCTGCAGACGCGATCGCTCGATATCACTTCTATGAACTCGATGTAATGCTGCTCGGTCATCGGGTGCGGAACACTGCCGACCTTGACCCTGTTTCCCTCCACCACCGGGACATGCTTCTCGGTGGCCGAATCCGCCGTCTGCTCTTCAAGGAGCTTCATGGGTTGACCGCAGCAGACGAGAGTCCCTCCGCCCACGTGTAGGAGCTCCACGATATTCCCGCACAGTTCGCACTTAAAAATGTCCAGTCTCTTCATTCAGCATCCTTCCTCCCTTGGAATCGTTATATCTCGCAAGATAATTCATTATACCACCCGCGGGCCCGTTTTATATCGGCTTGTCCCAATCTGCCGCGTGCATTATAATGCACCTTGCCTAGTCGCGGCAATTTTTACTCACGGTGAAACACCAGGGAAGCCGATGATAAACGAGAGGGGGACGAGAACAGTGCGGTTTAAACCGGGGAAAATGCTCAACAAGATCCTCTTCACCATCTTCGCCATTACGAGCCTGGCGGCGAGTGCCTCGCTCGCCGCCCCGGTCAGGCATGTAGCTCTGCTCCCGACACTGAACTACACCGAGTACGAGGTGTGGGACAGCAAGTACTACCCGGTTAACGTGCTGGAACAGAAGATGACGGAGTACCTGGCGTCCCTGCTCCGCGACAATCCTTTCACGGATGTGTCGATACTCGACGAAGGACAGGCCGCCCGCTGGATGGATGACCCGGTCTTCAGGCAGTGCGATTTCGCCGTTAGAATGGAGCTTCATTCCGTCCTGGCCAAGCAGAGGGAGGCACTCGGTTCTTACGAGAAGGGGGACGTCTCCCTTCGAGTGCGCATCTACAACCCCATGGACACTGGACTAATGGAGTCGTTCGTCTCCTATGGACGTGACGTACGGTATACGTTCGACCCGGGAGACGATCGCCTGTATCTACTGAACACGAGGACGAGCATCATCGACATCCTGTATAAAGACGGGCTCGATTTTCTTCGCCTTACCCCGCCATACAAGGGACAGAAGATGAGCCGCCCAACCTGGCAGCAATTCTCCTCCACTCCCTACTGGCAGGCGTTTAGAAACGCCATCGACGACGTTGCCGTCGGCATAGCTAACATGAGGGACGGGGAGATGTACGTTATCGGCCGGATTATTTCCCCGACAGCCGACTCGACCAAGCGCAGCCGGGAGTACATAATCACCCTGGGAAGACAGGATGCCATAGCCGTCGGCGACATACTCCAGGTGATAAGGGGCGACACCTACATCACGGTCGACCCGGAGAACCCCGTGGTGGTAATGTCAAGGGTTATTGGAAACGTCAAGGTCATAAAGACCATGAGCGAACAGGCGGTTGTAAGGCTTCTGAACGAGAGGAAAAGCGACCAGGTACAGCTGAACGACCTTGTTACCGCTCCCCCGTACGGGAAGAAAAAGGTGGCGCCGTTGAGATGAAAAAGCTGATCATACTTATCTTCGTACTACAGTTCGCCTGGACGCTTTTCTACGGATCGCACAGGGAAGCAACGTCGATTGCTTATGCCAATGGTGTTATCGTGACGGAGCCCGAGGGCTCCTCTCCCAAAAAGGTCCAGCCGAAGAAGAAAGCGCCAAAGCCAGCGACGCCTACCCCGCTTCCTGTGCCTGAGATCGTTGAGGTTGTGCAGCTTCCGACGCTTCTTGAGCAAGCGCTGGTACTATTGGAGCAGCGGCATTTCACCAAGGCAACCGCGCTCCTGCTTCGCGTCGTGGAGGATGAGCCCCTCAACGCGGGCGCGTGGTACGCCCTTGGCAGGGCATACGAAGCCAGGGGGTTTTTCCCGGAGGCGCAGCGCGCCATGCGCAGGACCCTCGAGATCGACCCGTCCTTCAGCGGCCTGTCCAGAATCATGGAGTACCCTGGTACCGGGGATCGCAAACCTTTGTGGGACCCCAGCCGACCGGCCAGGATTGAGGAGATTCCGGTGGCTATTGACGGGTTCACCATAATGCCGCCGTCGAACGAGGAGAGTTCGATACTGACTCCACCCTTGCCGGAACCGGCCGTAATTCTGCCCGAGCCTGTTCCGCTTCCGAGGCCCCCGCTGCCCCAGGAGATTGACGCGGCCTCTCCGCCCTCTCAGGAATCGCCTCAACCGGCGAAGAGGATCCCGGTGAGGGTGGTGAAGCCGGGCGAGCCACTTCCAGGCAAGGAGAAGGATAGTCCGGCGTACACACCGCCGACCCCGACGACATCGCCTGGCACCCATCCGGTGTACGTTTCGCCAATGCCTTTGGAGGAGTCGGCACCCGTCTACTATCCGCCGGCTCCGCCGGAGTCGCCTGA
>CAYWKH010000089.1:0-1395 GCA_964458805.1 uncultured Synergistaceae bacterium | reverse complement strand
CTTTGGAGGAGTCGGCACCCGTCTACTATCCGCCGGCTCCGCCGGAGTCGCCTGAAGAACCCGTTTCATAGTTCTTTGGCACGAGTTTAAGAAAGGAGGTGACCAGTAATGAATAGAGCGATAGTCATCAGGGTTTTAATCGCAGTAGCGTTGACGGTCACGTTAACGTTCCCTGTTCCCGCCGCCGCGGCGACATTCGTAGCTGAACCGGTCCTCGTTGCTCAACCCGCCTACGCCGGGATGAGCTTCTACGCCTATCGACCCTATGACGTGCCCCCGGGCTGGTTCGTAACTTTCGACGGGTATCCCATAACGAGGAATGCCTCGAACGTATGGGTATACGGAACCTACCAGGGTTCGGCGCTGATTTCAACGGCATACGTAGTAGGCTCGATAAACCCGAACTCTCTTCCAATAGTCCAGTATGCCGGCTATGCGAATGTCTCCAGTACCCAAAGCGTGCCCTTGACGCCACTTCCAGTTCCCCCCTCCGCCACTCATGTCACGGGGATGCCTGTCAATGCAGTAGCGGTAGCTCCAACCCGCACGATACCGCCGACATACGTCCCTGAGTGGGCCACCCTTTCCAGCTTCACCTCTATCGGTGCGTGGAACAGGTTAGTGGACAGGATGGGCATACTAGAGAAACCGCGAACGCCGATCGCCTGGAAGGGTGACTGGCCTGAGGTCTTGTTCGTGTGGACCGGCAGGAGCTGGTATCAGATCAAGGCCCGTTCCGGAATGCGCGAGCCTCCATCTGAGATGATAAAAGGACATCTATATTCGCTGATGAGGATGGTAAATTCGAATTCTTTCTTATGGAAGGATATGGACAGCGCGGTTTTGGCCAGTCAGGCCGCGGTCTGGGGATATTTATGGATGGGAAGGATAGCTCCTGCGGACTTTTAGACTAGACTCAGCCATTCGTTAGGAGGTGGCGTTCTTGAGAAGATTCCATACCCCTTTGGGGTTTCTGCTCTGTCTGTGTGCGCTATTTACCTCGCTCAAATCGTCCGAGGCAAATTACATAATTGTGTCCGCTCCGGCCCCGGCGATCATAACAAGGGCCGACTATATCAACACTTTTACCTTCCCGTCACCTTCGCACCTATCGATGCCAGGTCAGGTGCTCAGATCCGCCGACGGCTATCTTTTCACATACGACACGATCGGCAGAAGGTACTATTTCGTGCCCCCGTCATACGTGCTGGCTCCCCAAGTCCTCGCTTTCCCGGTGCGCTACACCGCCGCTCCTTACTACATTACGCACGTCCCCACGACGGGAGTCGCACTTCCGTCGATGAGGTTGCCCGCGTCATACCCAGGACCCCTCATAGTCGTCCCGTAGTCGAAAAAGAGCCTCGGGCCAGTCCACTAGTGTGAAACGGCCCGAGG
>CAYWKH010000088.1:0-8557 GCA_964458805.1 uncultured Synergistaceae bacterium | reverse complement strand
GGTCTACTGGATCGAACTGGACCCGTCGAACCCTAACAGGGCCTGGGCCTCGGTGGTCCATCACGGGGGCGGCGCGGGAGCGGGTGGAATCTACAGGTGCGAGGACCTGGACAAACTCGAGAGGTCGACCTGGACCAGACTGCCCGCGCCCCCGCGAACCGAGGGGCACCCGGCGTCGATCAGGGCGCTGAAGGACGGCAGGCTGCTCTGCTCTTATTCGGGGAGGCGGGGGCCTGCGGGCTTCACGGCGAGCTCCGGAGTCTTCCTGTACGACCCTGCGTCCAACAGGTGGTCGGACCTCTCCGACACGGGGATGAGGTACTGGACCAGGGATGTGGTGGTCGACCCGGACGACCCGGCCCAGAACACCTGGTACGCCGGCGTGTTCAGCGGATGGGGCGGCCCCGCGGCCGGCCAGGGCGGGCTGTACAGGACCACCGATCGCGGAAGGACCTGGCGCCGCGTCACCGGGACGACCATCGACAGAGTATCCTCCTGCACCCCCGTCCACGGCGGAGGAATGTTCGTGACGACGGAAGGACAGGGCCTCTGGTACACGAAAGACCGGCGGAGGGACAGTCCTTCCTTCGAGATGATTCGCTCATACCCCTTCCGGCAGCCCGAGAGGGTGTTCGTCAATCCCTACTCGGACGGAGAGATCTGGGTGACCAGCTTCGGAAACGGCATAAGGACCGCAACCCTGGCAGAGGCGGGGCTTTGATATCGTAATACAAAATCAGGCCGCCTCGTCCAGAAACGGACGCTGCGGCCTGCGCTTATTCCAAATGCAGCTAACAGCTGCCGGAACAGCCCGCTCACCCGCCGCCGCATCCGCCGCTCCTCATGCGTGCGATGGCAGGAAGAAATACGTCCAGAATCGACTGGAAGTGCTCGGTCCCCGCAGTCCCCTCTTCGAGGCCGAAGACCTCCATAAGGGCCTCGGGCGTGTCCACGCCGTCGGCCGCCGCCTGCACAAGGTCGCGCAGGGTGATCTCCTCGCTCTCAACGACGACCGTGTCGGCCGGCGTTCTCTCCCAATCCACGACGATCCCCCCTTCCTGTGAAAAATCCGGTCCTTCCTCCGAAAAGAGTCGCCTCTAGAGAAAAGCCTGCGATATTATACACTTTTTTCTCGCATCCGCCAGCGGTGTTTTGAGCACGACCTCGGAGGGACGACACGCCAACCCCCCGGCTAAACGGCAAGGTCCAGCGGCAGATCGCCGATGTCTTTCAATCGACCACCGCGGATCATATTTTCAACGAGCTCTGCCGAATCCTCCGCACCAATGGCCGCTACGGCCATTTCCAGCTCCCTCAATGCGAAGTGGTAGACACAATCAATATCTCCGGTTCCAAGGGCGATGGAAGCAATCCGGCTTGGCATGGGCTCGGCCGTCACCACGACGATATGCGGGAGGTGTCCCTTTCTGTTGCGAATCAGATTAAGAGCCTCTGTTCTTGAATTCTGGCTTCGATCGCTCCGTAACGTCCATTTGCAGGAAACGCTTGCGTGAAGGATTGGACCACCCTCATTGACTTCACGAAGCACTGTCCTGTTAGCCGAGAGATTGTCAACAATAACCTCTGAAGCGTTGATCGTTTCATCTTCCTCGGGCTCTCGGGAAATAACTATGTCGGGCTTGATGATGTAGCTTCCTCCAAGAACCGAGGCGAGCTCTGGATGCTTATCAATGAGGTCTTCCACATTAATAAGCGGTTTGACGATCCCCTCGCCCGCCTGGCCGCCGAAAGCAGACATCATCTTGCGAGCGATAGAGGAGCTTAATTCACTGGAGCTGTCTGCGAAATTCGGAATCCCATATGCACTGGTCCTCACTATGCTGGAAAGAACCTGAAGGTGCAACTCTTTTCTAGCCCTCGTGATAAACCCTTCGCTCATGAGACTTTTTCAGCCCCCTTCCTGGACTCCCCTATTCGATCCAAGGCTTCTTTGACCTGCCTGGCTACCGCTCCGGCCATCGGCGGCGGGACTGCGTTGCCTATCTGACGGGCGATCTCTATCTTGCTGCCTCGGAAAACGAAGTCGTCGGGGAAACCCATAAGGCGAGCGGCCTCGCGATGGGTAATGGGACGGGGCTTCTCCGGGTGCAGGTAACGTCCCTTCTCCGGTTTGAAAAACTCCGTTCTGATGGTGACCGACGGGCGATCCCACCAGAGTCGTCCGAAGATATCCGTGCCGCCCGAGGTCTTCCTGCGCCAGCACTCAGGGAGCAGTTCCGGTGCGTTCCTCTGCAGATCGAAGCGGTTTCCTCCGGGAGGCACGGCCTCGTATCTCTGCCTGCTCTTCTTCGTCGGGTTCCTTCCAAAGTGAAGGTCGAGGGGCGGCGCCTCGTCGCGGTTCTCCGTTCCCTCCGGATCCGGCAGATCTCCTATCGCCTCTCTTACCGTGCGCCAACGTCCCGCGTGCGTCCGCTCCGGCAGGAGTATGCCGAGCGGGAAGAGGTCGGATCTGGCGCCTATGGTGAAGGTCCTCTTTCGCGTCTGCGGCGCGCCGTAGTCCGCCGCGTTTAGAACCGCCCCATGAAGTGTGAACCCGTACTCCTCGGCACGGAGGGCCGCCTATGACCACATCGGCTTGTGGTACCGGGGCGCCGGACGAGTGGAACTCCTCGATATCGCCTGCCACGCCCTCGCAGGCGAAGTTGGCTGCGTGAGTACCCATTGCCGCGGCATCGCTGTCGAGAGAAAACACGCAGTCGTACCCTCCGCGGCATTCCCGACCTGGTCTTCTCTAAATACAAAACTGTCGTCTTCGTTCACGGATGCTTCTGGCACAGGCACGAGGGGTGTCGAAGAGCGACTTTTCCCAAGACCAGACAGGACTTCTGGGCGGAGAAGTTCGCTCGAAACATGGAGCGCGACGCAAGGAACAGAGCGGAGCTCGAGAGAGCGGGCTGGCGCGTCCTGGTGGTCTGGGAGTGCGAGCTCGAGGACGACACGGAGGCGACGCTGGAGAGGACCGCCCGCCTGATTCGCGCACCGTCCGACGATGAACCGGCCGTTCCTCCGCCCCCGCGCCGGGAACTGCTCGATACGGCCACGGAAAAGGTCCGCATGCGCGTGGCCTCGCAGAGGGCGGAGAGGGTTTCAGCAGATGATTGACACCCGAGGCGGGCGCGGAGGTCGGCATGTCGTCCCGAACGAGCGGAGCGACTGAGGGACCTCGGGCTTTGCGGCACATACCCGTTGAGATCCCTCGTCGCTGCGCTTCTTCCTTGAAAGCACTTCCACCCGCTACCCCGCCGAGTCCACGGCGGCTCGAAGCGCCCCTGCGAACTCTGTCGCGCTCGCTCTCAAGCACTCCCTGTCTGCGCCGCACGGCTCCACAGTCGAGATGAGCGCGCTGCCGACGATCACGCCGTCGGCGACCTGCGCCGCGGCCTTCGCCCTCTCAGGCGTGCCGACGCCGAAGCCGAGGGCCAGCGGGAGATCGGTACTGGCGCGCACGCGCCGCATGTACTCCTCCAGGTGCTCGCTCCCCTTCTCTTCATTGCCCGTCACCCCCAGCAGGGAGATGCAGTAGAGAAACCCGGAGGCCCTTTCGGCTATCGCCCTTATCCGCTCGTCCGTGCTGTTCGGGGTGACCATCAGTATGAACTCGACCCCTTGCGAGCGCAGGACCCCGGACACCTCGCCGCACTGGTGAAAGGGGAGGTCCGGCACTATAACCCCCTCGACCCCGGCGGCGGCCGCGTCCCGCGCGAATGCCTCCGAGCCGTGGGCCAGTATGTTGTTCATGTAGCCCATCAGGACCAGCGGGGCCTTGATCTCCCCCTTAAGCGACTTCAGCATGGCGAGTATCTTCTTCAGGGTGGCCCCGCCCCGCAGCGCCCGCTGCCCCGCCCGCTGTATGACGGGTCCGTCGGCGAGAGGGTCGGAGAAGGGTATCCCCACCTCGAGGATGTCGACTCCACACTCGTCAAGCAGCCTCAGCAGGAAGGCCGTAGTCTCCAGATCCGGGTCGCCCGCGGTGATGTACGTGATCAGCGCCTTACTATCCTCGAAGGCCCTTGATATCCGCGTCATATCCGCACGCTCCTTTCAAGCGACAGAATGGTGTCCATGTCCTTGTCGCCGCGTCCGGACAGGTTCACCAGCACTATGCTTCCCCTCGGAAGGGCCGCCGCCGTCCGGTAGACGTATGCCAGCGCGTGCGAGCTCTCGAGCGCCGGGATTATCCCCTCCAGCCGGCAGGTGCGCTTGAAAGCGTCGACCGCCTCGTCGTCCGTCGCGGATACGTAGTTGGCCCTGCCCGAGTCGGCCAGCATGCTGTGCTCCGGCCCGACGCCCGGGTAGTCCAGCCCCGCCGATATCGAGTGAGCCGGAAGTATCTGCCCGTCCTCGTCGTACAGGGCGTAGGAGTACGACCCGTGCAGCACGCCCGGCTTCCCGCCGCTGATCGCCGCGGCGTGCAGCCCGGTCTCCAACCCCCTGCCGGCGGCCTCCACCCCGACCAGCGCCACCGGGTCGTCCAGGAAGGCATGAAAGATGCCTATGGCGTTGCTCCCGCCCCCCACGCACGCGACCACCTGGTCCGGGAGCCTCCCCTCGCGCTCCAGCATCTGAGCGCGCGCCTCCACCCCTATGACCCTCTGGAAGTTGCGTACCATCAAAGGATACGGGTGCGGCCCCATCACCGATCCTATTACGTAGAAGGAGTCCTCGACGTTGGTCACCCAGTCGCGGATCGCCTCGTTGACCGCGTCCTTCAGGGTGCGGGTGCCGGAGAGCACGGGAACAACCTTCGTCCCTAGCAGCTCCATACGCGCCACGTTCGGCGCCTGCCTGCGGATGTCCTCCTCCCCCATGTAGACCACGCACTCAAGGCCGAACAGAGCCGAGGCGGTCGCCACCGCCACCCCGTGCTGCCCCGCGCCTGTCTCGGCGATTATCCGCCTCTTTCCCGTCTTCGACGCCAGCAGCACCTGCCCGAGCGCGTTGTTTATCTTGTGCGCTCCCGTATGGTTCAGGTCCTCCCTCTTGAGGTAGACCTTCACATCGCCCAGCGACTTGCTTATGCCGCGCGCATGCCAGAGCGGAGTGGGCCGCCCGCTGTAGTCCCTCAGCAGGGCGTTCAGCTCGGCGTTGAAGGACGGGTCCTCCAGCGAGGCCAGGTGCGCCTCCTCCAGCTCGTCCAGCGCCGGGACCAGCGTCTCGGGGACGTACTGCCCCCCGAATACGCCGAAGTACATTGAAGTCTTCATCTCCGCTCTCCCCTTTCAGCCGCGTCGAATCCGCGCACGACGGCCACAGCCTTCTTCAGCCTGCCGATATCCTTCACCCCCGGCGACTCCTCCACACCGCTGTTCAGATCTACGCCGAAGGGGTGAACGAGGGCGAGAGCGTCCCGGAGGTTGTCCGGTCCGAGCCCCCCGGCCAGTATGAAGGGCCTCGAGAACGTACTGCCGGACAGCAGTGCGTGGTCGAACGAACTTCCCCTGGCCATATCCTTTTTTCTGCTGTCGAACAGTAAGTACCTCGCCGCGCCGTACTCCTTCGCCCTCTCAAGGTCCGCAGGGCCGGAGACGGACAGGGCCTTGATCACATCGAGCCCCGCGCCCTCCACCATCTCCGGCGTCTCCTCTCCGTGCAGCTGTAGGAGATCGAACGCACCGCAAGCCGCCGCCTCCGCCAGTTCCTCTTCGGACGGGTTCATCATCACGGCGACGCGTCGGACACTGGCTGGAACCCTGCCGGCCAGCGAGACGGCCTCCTCCAGGGGTATGCGCCGGGGGCTGCCCTCCACCAGGATGAACCCCAGCGCGTCGAGGCCGAGCCCAGCGGCGGCGTCAACGTCCTGCCGCCGGGTCACCCCGCAGACCTTGATGAATGTCACGCGGCGCGCCTCCCCTCCTTGAGCGAGCGTATCGCGCCCGCGGGGTCGCATGAGCGCATCAGGCTCTCCCCCACCAGGATGGCGTCCACGCCGGTCCCGGCGAGGAAGCGGGCGTCCTCCACGTCCTTGATCCCGCTCTCCGCGACCACCGTGCGCCCCCCCTCGCCCTCGGCCTCTCGCAGCGCCTCCATCAGGCGCTCCGTGGTGCGCAGGTCCACCGTGAAATCGTTCAGATTGCGGTTGTTTATGCCGAGTATCCGCGGGTCCGCCTCCAAGGCCGCGTGCAGCTCCTCCTCGTCGTGGACCTCTATCATCGCCTCCATGCCGAGGGAGGCGGCAAGCGCCGCGAGTTCGCACATCCTCCTCCTGTCGAGGGCCGATGCGATCAGCAGCAGCGCGTCCGCCCCGAGGAAGAGGCTCTCGTACACCTGGAGCTCGTTGACTATGAAGTCCTTCCGGAGCAGGGGAAGCCTCGTCCTGACCCTGAGACGCCGCAGGTCCTCCGGGCCGCCGCCGAAGAACACCTGGTCCGTGAGCACGGAGACAGCGTTCGCGCCGCCCCTCTCGTACGCGGAAAGCTGGGCGGCTGCGTCCAGGTCTCCGTTGATCGTCCCCCCGCTCGGCGAAGCCCTCTTGATCTCAGCTACGACGGAGAGCCCGTCGCCCTTCAGCGCCCTGGACAAACTCCTGCGCGGGGACTTCATCTCCGCGACCTCAACCGCCTTCTGCCTCAGAATCTGCCGCATTATCATGTCGTCAGCCTCCCTATTTTTGTTATGCGGACTGCGGAACAGCCCGCCCGTTCCCCGAGAACCTGCGAATTCTCTCCAGCACCGCGGCCGCCCTTCCCGAGTCGATGCTCTCCCCGGCGAGCGCCGCTCCCTCCCTCCAGTCCGTTGCCGCCCCCGAGGCCAAGAATACCGCCGCGGCGTTCAGTATCACGGCGTCGCGAGCCGCTCCCCTCCTCCCGGACAGGACCTCCTCAATTATCGCGGCGTTCCTGCCCGCATCCCCGCCGGCGAGCTCGTCCCCGCCCCTGCGGGCCAGCCCCGCATCCTCCGGGGCCACCAGCGTCTCCCTGACGCCCTCCTCGGAGAAGAGGACGACCCGGTTCTCGCCGCTGAGCGACAGCTCGTCGAAGCCACCGTGGCCCGATATGACCATCCCCCCCTTTCTCCCGAGCGACAGCAGCACGTCGGCCAGCAGGGGAGCAACGCCAGGGTCGAACACGCCCATCACCTGATGAGTGATCGCCGCCGGGTTGAGCAGAGGTCCCAGAACGTTGAACAGGGTCCTCACGCCGAGGCTCTTCCTGACGGGACCCAGGCTCTTGAGCACAGGGTGAAAGTGAGGCGCGAACAGCAACACCATCCCGGACTCGTCCAGGCAGGAGAGGGCCCTCTCCGGCGTGTCCGGCATCTCCGCGCGAAGAGCCTCCGCCACGTCGGCGCTGCCGCACCTGCTGGAGACGGAGCGGTTGCCGTGCTTCGCCACGGGGATGCCGCCCCCGGCCGCGACGAACGCGGCGGCGGTCGAGATGTTGAACGTCCCCTTGCAGTCGCCCCCCGTGCCGCAGTTGTCCACCAGCAGCGGACGGCTTCCAGGGACCGCCCTGGCCTTTTTCAGCAGAGCTCGCGCCGCCCCGCCTATCTCGGACCTGGTCTCCCCCTTCGTCCTTAAAGCCGCCAGGAATGCCGCCGACTGCTCCGAGGGGACATCCCCCCCGACCAGGGCGTACATCGCCTCCTCCATCTCCTCGTACTCAAGGTCTTTGCGATCCATCACTTTTGAGAGAGTCTTCACAAACATGACGCTGCCTCCTCTTTTTCAAAAAAATATGCGGGGGAGAGAAACCTTTTCGGCCTCTCTCCCCCGCAGGGGGAAAATTAAAAAGGCCGCGAAGTTAGATCCCTAAAGGGACCTGCCTCCACGGCCAAGAAAACGCGCGTCTATGCTATTTCGCGAGCTTCAAAGGTCGTCGGTGGCAGGCGCTCACGCCCGCCACGACCATATTGACATTATTGTGCTTCGAACCATAGGAATTCCTCCCGTTTTCGATTGCGGCAAACAATAACACACTTCTGCGCTGCTGTCAACAGGCACAACACAGTCTGGATACGGACGGTTTGCCGAAGCTGAAGATTACTCATGGATTTAACACAAGGTATAGAAATTGAAACGAGATGATATATAATGCTTGTCATGACATGTGTATGAATAAGCTGCCTCAAATAAACACAAATATTCTATATAAAGGACATGAAAAATGCGTGCAAAGAATTATAAGTATTGCTTCTACCTCATAACTATTTTGGTGGTAGTACTGAGCGCGTTCATATTTTCGGTACATGATGAACCAACAATTACTGATACAAAGCAGCATTCCTATGCGCGATCAAAGACCGGCCATGAAGTAAAAATCGGAGTGCTGGCCCACCTCGGCGTTGAACAGTGCGTGAAATTATGGGGGGCAACCGCCGATTACCTGAACGACAAGATTCCGCATCATGTATTCTCCATTTATCCATTGGCATACGATGAAATCTACGATTCTGTGGAGAAGAGAGAAGTGGACTTCGTGCTGATCAACCCGTCAATATACGTCGAGCTCGAGGTGGAGTACGGCGTAAGCCGATTGGTTACGATGAAAAGTCAACTTCTAGGTGAAGAGACAGTCCATTTCGGCGGCGTGATTTTTAC
>CAYWKH010000087.1:0-8561 GCA_964458805.1 uncultured Synergistaceae bacterium | reverse complement strand
CCGGCGATATCAGGTCCATAGCCAGGATAATCAGCCTGATCGAGAACGACACGCCTGAAAAGGACGAGCTACTTAAGCGCATCTATCCTCTGAGCGGCAGGGCCATGGTGCTCGGCATCACGGGAAGCCCCGGCGCGGGGAAGAGCACTCTTTCCGACAAGGTGATCGAGAGTTTCCGGCGACGCGGCAAGAAGGTCGCGGTCATCGCAGTCGACCCGTCCAGCCCGTTTTCGGGGGGTGCCATCCTGGCGGACAGGATTCGCATGCAACGCCATACAGGGGATCCAGGGGTATACATAAGGAGCATGGGGACGCGCGGATCCCTGGGAGGCCTGAGCAGGGGCGCGAAGGAGTCGCTTATACTTCTGGACGCGTGCGGCTACGACGTGATCATCATCGAGACGGTAGGTGTCGGCCAGTCGGAAGTGGACATCATAAAGATTGCGGACACGGTCTGCGTGGTCCTGGTACCCGGAATGGGGGACGACATACAGATAATGAAGGCCGGGATCATGGAGATCGCGAACGTCTTCGCGATAAACAAGGCCGACAAACCGGGTGTGGACAGGGTTGCCGCTGAAGTGAGGCTGATGTTGGACCTGGTGAAGGACAGGTCGTGGACCCCTCCGGTCCACCTGACAGTGGCGGAGGATGGAACGGGGGTGGAGGAGCTAGTGGACAGTCTAGTCGCTCACGGGGCTTTCCTCAAGGAGAACCCCGACGGAGTGCGCCTGGAGTGGCGGCGCTTGGCCTTCGAGGTGGAGGCTGTCCTGCTGCAGAGCCTCACCAGGCTGGCAGAGAGAGAGTGGAGCGCACACAGGACCGACGAGGTAATGAATCTCTTACTTTCCAGGAGGACCAATCCTTACGCAGTTGCCGAGGATGTGCTGAGAAAAATACTGCCCTGTGACCGCGCGGGTCGCGGGGCTACGGAGGAGGAAGATTCACCAGATGTCGCAGCGAACGATGGATGAGCTTTGCGAGGAACTGTTGGCGAAGCGGGAGAGCGCGCGCCAGGGAGGCGGAGAGAAGGCGGTTGTCAGGCAGAAGGAGAAAGGCAAGCTGACCGCCAGGGAGCGTATTGAACTATTGCTGGATCCGGGCACCTTCAACGAGGTGGACGAGTTCGTCCACCACAGGTGCGTGCATTTCGGCCTGGAAAAGACCGTCTTCGAGGGTGACGGAGTCGTCACGGGCTGGGGCCTCGTAGAGGGGCGCAAAGTATACGTCTTCAGCCAAGACTTCACCGTCTTGGGAGGTTCTCTGGGCGAAATGCACGCCGAGAAGATCTGCAAGATCCAGGATATGGCGCTCAGTACCGGCAGCCCGGTAGTTGGAATAAACGACAGTGGCGGAGCACGCATACAGGAGGCCGTCGACTCGCTTAACGGGTATGGCAAGATCTTCTTCCGCAATACCCTGGCCAGCGGAGTAATCCCCCAGCTATCGGTGATCGCCGGCCCGAGCGCGGGAGGCGCGGTCTACAGCCCGGCCCTGACCGACTATATCTTCATGGTCGAGGGGACGGGGATCATGCACATCACCGGCCCGGCAGTCATCAAGGCAGTGACCGGCGAGGAGGTCACAAGCGAGCAGATAGGCGGCTCCCTGGCGAACAACAGCAAGAGCGGGAACGCCCATTTCACCGCCAAGACCGAAGCGGACTGCTTCGCTCAGGTCAGGAAGCTCCTCGGTTACCTTCCGCAGAACAACCTCGAGGACGCCCCCGATAAGGAGTCCGGGGACGACCCCATGAGAGAGAACATGGAGCTGCGCGAGATAGTCCCGGTCAACCCCAACAAGGGTTACGATGTGCGCGAGGTCATCCGCAGGGTCGTTGACGGAGCGGACTTCTTCGAGGTTCAGTCTCTCTGGGCCCGGAACATAGTCGTAGGTTACGCCCGTCTCGGAGGCAAGGTCATCGGGATCATCGCAAACCAGGCCGCTCATCTCGCCGGGTGCCTCGATATCGACGCATCCGACAAGGCCAGCCGCTTTATCAGGCACTGCGACGCCTTCAATATTCCGATAGTGACCTTCGTCGACGTGCCTGGTTACCTGCCCGGAGCCGCCCAGGAGTTCGGCGGCATAATCCGCCATGGTGCGAAGATGCTCTACGCGTACAGCGAGGCCACCGTGCCGCTCATCACCGTGGTGTTGAGAAAGGCCTACGGAGGTGCCTACCTCGGGATGTGCAGCAAGGCCCTTGGGGCGGACATGGTCATCGCCTGGCCGCAGGCCGAGATCGCGGTGATGGGTGCTGAGGGTGCCGCCAACATCGTCTTCCGGCGCGAGATAGAGGCCTCCGAGGACTCCGCGGCGACCAGGACGAGGAAGATTGAGGAGTACCGCGATGCTTTCGCAAACCCGTACGTCGCGGCGGAGCGTGGATTCGTCGATCGTGTAATTCTTCCAGAGGCCACTCGGGGAGAGATTTGGCGCGCGCTCATCGCCTCGGAAAACAGGCGCGACCTTAGGCCCAGGCGCAAACATGGCGTAATGCCCCACTAAAGTATTTCGCAAGGGAGAGTGAACCTAGTATGGAAATCGCAACAGTAAGTGGCGCCGTGGAGGCGGTCGAGGGCGCGACCAGGGCGGCGGAGGGGTTGTCCGGCGTTGGCGGTGCCTTCACGATGTGCGTCATTGCGTTCAGCGTAGTGTTCCTGGTGCTGGGCGGCCTGACGGGGGTCATATACGCAATACAGTACATGGCCCAGGCGCTTGATCGCACGAAGAAGGAGCCTCCAGCAGGAAACGCGATCAACGGATCGGCCGGGAGCGCGAAACAGATCGCTCCTGCCTCCGACGGGCGCCTGATGGCCGTACTCACGGCCGCAGTGGCTGCCTCGGGCATCAACGGCCGCATAACCGGCGTCGTCCGGTCGGACAGCGCAAGCATGCGTCACATCCGATCCTACGGGTGGAGAAGTGCCGCCCTCTCCGAGGGCATTCACGGTTTTGAGCGCGACTGGAAGTAATCGGATCGTTTGCGACAATATTGAAGTGAAAGCAACAAAAATGACAAGGAGGCTCGTTATACATGAGCAAAAAGTATCGAATTACAGTCGATGGAACATCCTACACGGTGGAAGTTGAAGAGCTGGGCTCGGCCGCGCCGACGCCCGTCCCCGCGGCGGCTACTGTCGCGCCCGCGCCAACACCTGCCGCCGCAACTGCACCCGCTCCGGCGGCGCCAGCACCTGCACCCGCCCCTGTGGCGGCTCCCGCGCCCGTATCCGGAGGCGCTGTCGTCGAGGCCCCGATGCCAGGCAAGATACTCAAGGTAGCGGTCTCCGCGGGCAGCCCCGTCAAGAGCGGCGAGATAGTCATAGTGCTCGAGGCTATGAAGATGGAGAACGAGATATTCTCCCCCTCCGACGGAGTGGTGAAGGAGATACGCTGCCGCGAGGGCGACGCGGTAAACACCGGCGACATCATGATGGTCATCGCCTGAGCCGGCGTGGATGACTACGAGGGGAGCAGCGCGAGATGGATAGCTACTTTTTAGCGATAAGAGAGATACTGGAGGCCTCCGGCTTTGCGGGGCTGACCGGCGGTCACCTTACGATGATCACGGTTTCGCTTGTCATGCTCTACCTGGCCATAGGCAAGGGCTTTGAGCCCCTGTTGCTGGTGCCGATCGGATTCGGATGCCTTCTGGTTAACCTGCCGTTGTCCGGGATAATGGACGAGGGGGGCTTTTTGTACTACGTATTCTTCGGCACGGAGCACGAGATATACCCGGTAATCATCTTCATGGGTATAGGCGCCCTTACGGACTTCGCGCCGTTGATAGCCAACCCGGTGACATTTTTGCTTGGCGCCGCGGCCCAGCTTGGTGTGTTCATCGCCCTTTTCGGCGCCATGATGACGGGATTCACGATAAAAGAGGCTGCGTCGATAGCGATCATCGGCGGCGCGGACGGCCCGACGAGCATTTACCTGACTATGAAATTGGCGCCACAGGTGCTGGGCGCCGTAGCAGTGGCCGCCTACAGCTACATGTCGCTGGTGCCGCTGATCCAGCCGCCAGTCATAAGGCTTCTTACTTCGAAGGCCGACAGGAACATCAGGATGGCTACCCTGCGCCCCGTCAGCAAACTGGAGAGGGTCCTCTTCCCTGTAGTGACGACCATAGCATCCGGCCTGATACTTCCCGCCTCCGTGCCGTTGGTGGGAGTGTTGATGTTCGGCAACCTGCTTCGCGAATGCGGGGTGACGGAGAGACTCAACCTCGCGGCTCAAAACGAGATACTGAACATCACTACGATCTTTCTCGGGCTGTCCGTAGGGGGAACGATGAACGCCGAGAGGTTTCTCACTCCCGCCACGCTCAAGATAATATTCCTCGGCCTTGTGGCCTTCATCTTCAGCACCGCCGGCGGAGTGCTGTTCGGGCAGCTGTTGAAAAAGTGGAGCGGCGGGAAAATCAACCCGATGATTGGATCCGCCGGCGTGTCCGCAGTTCCCATGGCGGCCCGCGTAGTACAGCGTGTAGCTCAGCAGGAGAACCCGGGCAACTACCTGCTGATGCACGCGATGGGTCCAAACGTGGCCGGCGTGATAGGCACCGCCGTGGCGGCCGGGGTCATGCTGACCCTGCTGACTTGATCCGAGACCTGCCAAGGCAGTAAATTCCGGAGGCTCTCCAGCAGAATGGGAGCCTCCTTTTTTTGGTTTTCATCGGACTTGTGCGCGCCTTTCGTCAAGTGCTATTATTAGAGAGCACCGTTTACGTCCGATCTTTTCCTGATACACAAGGGGGAATCTATTCATGATAATTGCTGTTGGTTCCGATCATGCTGCGTACTCTCTGAAAAAACTACTCCTCGATCACCTGGCCCCAAAAAGTGGAATAGAGGCTTTGGATATGGGGGCGGATACGGACACCGTCTCGTGCGACTATCCCGATGTCGCCTTCAGGGTAGGGGAGGCGGTTGCCAACCGCCGCGCCGACAGAGGGCTGCTCCTGTGCGGCACCGGAGTCGGCATGAGCATAGCGGCCAACAAAGTCCCGGGCGTTTATGCCGCTCACTGCCACGACGTCGACACGGCCCGCTACAGTCGTCTCCATAACAACTCGAATATCCTTACCATGGGCGCCAGGATCATCGGCGCGGAGCTGGCGAAAAAAATCCTCGATGTCTGGATTTCAACCGAGTTCGAGGGGGACCGCCACATCAGGAGGATCAGTAAAATTTCAGATTACGAGCACAAAATCTGTCCGAGCTGCTCCTTCTCCGAGGAAGGAAAGACCGTCCTCTTCGAACACCCCCTGGTTCAACACAAAGTCAGCATGATCCGCGACAAGAACACTTCGGTGAAGGAGTTCAGGGAGCTTGTGCAAGAGATCGCCGGGCTCATGGTGTACGAGATGACGCGCAACCTCCCCCTCGTCAAGATCGAAGTGGAGACCCCGCTGGCGAAGACGGACGCCTATGCCCTGGCCGGAAAGGATCTTGCGATAATACCCGTACTTCGGGCCGGGCTCGGCATGGTCGACGGAATTTTGCAGCTCGTTCCCAATGCCAAGGTCGGCCACATCGGGCTGTACAGGGACCCGGACACCCTGCTCCCCGTCGAATACTACTGCAAGCTCCCGGGAGATATCGACAAAAGGGACGTCCTCGTGCTGGACCCGATGCTGGCGACCGGGGGGTCTGCCGCCGCGGCGATAAGCCTCGTCAAGGAGAAGGGAGGCAAAAAAATCTCCCTCGTATGCATAATCGCCGCCCCGGAGGGAGTATCGAAGGTGCACGCCGAACATCCGGACGTGGATATCTATGCCGCTGCGCTGGACAGCCACCTGAACGGGCACGGATACATAGTGCCGGGCCTTGGAGACGCGGGCGACCGGCTGTACGGCACAAAATAAGAGAAACAAAGTGGATATAGGAACCCCGGCCCTTCTCGTAGCATCAATACTGCTCTTCATCTGGGGAGTTGCGGTAACGCCGCTCTCCATTATTCTGTCGAACCGGTATCGTATTGTCGACTTGCCGGGAGGGCGGAAGACCCATAGTTCTGTCACACCGAGGGGCGCCGGGATTGTCCTCTGGCTCGGTTTTTTACTTTGGAGCCTCTACGCGATCACCGAGCTCAGCACCTTTCGGGCCCTGGCCTTCGGAGGGACGCTGGTCTTCTTGAGCGGTTACTGGGATGACATGCGAACGTTGAAACCCGGTGTGCGACTGCTTTTTCATGCGGCCGCCGCCGGGGTTTTCCTGATCACCCTCCCGGGTTTTCCAATCCGCCACTGGCCGGTCTGCCTGCTTTGGGTTGCAGGTATGATCAACGCCTTCAACCTTGTAGACGGGGTAAACGGGCTATGCCTCTCCGTGTTCATCTCCTCCTCCCTGGCGTTGTCTGCCTTTGGATTTGCCGGCGCATTCGCCCCTGTGGCAGCCCTGGCAGCCGGTGTCCTTCCATGGAACTTCCCAAGGGCGAAGACTTTCCTCGGCGACGGAGGGACTACGCTGCTGGGTTTTCTTTATTCAACCCTTTTAATATGTTCGACCGTCGATTTCATCGACGGGGTTCCGGTGCTCGAGCTCCCGTTTTACCTGTTTTTAATCGGCGGCATACCTGCGGCGGACACGCTTTTTGCTATAATGAGAAGATCGATGAAGGGTAGGTCACCCTTTTCTCCGGACCGCGGCCACATACATCATCGTCTGATGGATCGCGGGTGGGGGCAGGTATTGACGGTGGTGTTTCTCAGCACCGCGCACCTATTGCTCCTGGCGGGAGGGCTTCTCTTCCTTGGTCGTTATTTTTTATAGCAACATTGAAGATTATCCGGTTGCCGGCCCTCTACGGAGGGTTCGATGATGCTGGCGGCGCCGAAGCCGGCCTTTTCGGAGTTTCCTTGGTGTATGTCAACACGGTATTGCGAGGTATAATCTGCCATGGTGAAAAAGATCGTCTGTGTAGTAGGAACACGCCCCGAGGGAATAAAGATGGCCCCTCTCATACATGCACTTCGCAGGAAGCGCTTTGCAGTCACAGTCCTCTCCACCGGACAGCACCTTCACATGCTGCACCAGGCCCTACGATTTTTCGACATCAAGGCGGATGTGAACCTATCGATCATGGAAAAGCAGCAGACCCTGGACGGGATCACCGTAAAGGTGCTGAAGGGTGTGGGCGACTTCCTGGACCATAACCCACAGGACTTGGCGCTGGTGCACGGCGACACGACTACCACCATGGCGTCGGCGCTCGCCGCCTTTTACAGGAGGGTTCCGGTTGGCCATGTCGAGGCCGGCCTCAGGAGCGGCGATATGTCCAGCCCGTTTCCAGAGGAGGCGAACAGGGCCCTGACGGACAGGCTCGCCTCGCTGTGGTTCGCCCCGACCGAGCGTGCGGCGGCGAACCTGCGAGGCGAAGGCCTGCCCGTATCGGGGAACACCATGTCCGTTACGGGCAACACCGTCATCGACGCGTTGAAAATCGCGCTCGCCAAGAAACATGATATTTGCGAAGAATTGGCCTGCCTGCAGTCGTTCACGGGACCCCTCATACTGATGACGGCCCATCGCAGGGAATCGTGGGGGGAGCCGCTGGAGTCCATATGCGGCGCAGTCACGGACATCCTGAACAGAAATGACGAAGTGCGCGTCCTCATACCGCTTCACAAAAACCCCTCGGTGCGCGGAGTTATTAAAAGACACCTCGGCGAAAACGAACGGGTGATACTGTCAGAGCCCCTCGATTATCCCGATTTTGTCTGGGCGATGAAGAGGAGCTCCCTGATTCTTAGCGACAGCGGAGGCGTCCAGGAGGAGTCCGCCGAGCTCAAGATCCCCCTGCTCGTCATGAGGAGTACTTCCGAGAGGCCGGAGGCCCTGGAGGCGGGGACAGCAACGCTGGTGGGAACGGAACGGAGAACTATCGCCGATACGGCCTTCAGGATTCTGTCCGACGAAACCTTCAGAGACAGCTTCTTAAGCAGGGGAGCCAATCCCTTTGGAAGCGGGGATGCCTCGGAGAGGATTTCGGACATGATCCTTAACTTCTTCAGCCTGTAGTGAACAGACTAGTGAGTCCTGGCCGGTGTCTCCATAATAGTTATTCAGGGGGAATATTAAATTGGAATCTAAAATGAAGATAATTGGCGGGTCGCCTCTGAAGGGCAGAGTTATGGCGCAGGGAGCGAAAAATGCAGCGCTGCCCGTGATGGCCGCCGCGATACTGCTAAAAGGGGAAAAATTAACGATAAACAGGGTGCCCAATCTTCTGGACGTGGTCACCATGGCGGACCTTCTTCGCAGCCTGGGGGCGTTGGTCCAGTTCAAGGACCAGAAGATGGAGATCTCAACCCCCCTTGATATCTCATGGGAGACTCCGCCCGACCTGGTGCGAAAGATGAGGGCCTCCTCGCTCGTGTTGGGGCCGCTGCTCGCCAGGTGCGGCAAGGCAATAATGCCGCTTCCCGGAGGATGCTCGATCGGCAGCCGTCCGATAGACCTTCATCTCAAGGGACTCACCAGGATGGGGGCGTCCATAGAACTGGTGCATGGCGCAGTTCACGCCCAGGCCGGAGTGCTGAAGGGATGCAG
>CAYWKH010000086.1:7251-8601 GCA_964458805.1 uncultured Synergistaceae bacterium | reverse complement strand
GCGATGCTGTAGCCAAAGAAGCCCTCCATGTCGCCCAGGCCGTAGTAGTTGCCGAACTGCGGCGCGAATACCAGCGGACGCACCTTGAGGGGGTCGGGCAGTCCGCGCTCGTCCAGGTGCTCCTCGAACGCCCATGTCCTGACCACCTTGCCGACGAACAGCACGTGGGTGCCGAGCTCGACGGAGTGAACCACCTCGCACTCGAGAGAGATGGGGAACTCCTCCACCAGCGGCGCGTCAACCGCTTCGCCGCGCCGCGGGGTGAGGCCGGCGGCCGCGAACTTGTCGCCGTCTCGGCCTGAGAAGAGCCCGAAGTAATCGGCCTCGGCAGCCTGCGCCTCGGAGGGGATGTTCACCGTGAAGGCCCTCCGCGCGACCACGCCGCCGAAGCTGTGCCGGGACTTCTGTATCGCCGCCGTGACGCAGGGGGGCTCCGAGCAGCAGATTCCTCCCCACGCGGCGATCATGCCGCCGGGGTTTCCATCCTCGTCGTACACTCCCACGAGGAAGACGGGCGCCGGGTAGACGGGCAGGGGCTTGTTGACAGCGATCTTCATGATAACATCTCCTTTGTCGGGCGGGCGCTGTCGCTCGTCCGCGTTTTCGGGCGGCGGGTCTCCCGCCCCGGCTATAGTATACTGAAAAAAACCGGTATTCGACGAGGGAGTGGTCCTGGAGATGGTGGATGTGGAGGCAGCGGGCGCGGACATGCGCCTGCGGGTGGTGGGGGTGGTTCGCTCGCCTCTGGTGTCGCGGGAGGACTGCCCGAGGCAGGGGATCGACGGGGGAGTGGAAGCCGAGGTCGAGCTGGCCCCTGAGTACGCCGAGGCGATGGAGGGGCTGGAGGAGGGGCGCGACGCGATGCTGCTGACCTGGCTTCACCTTGCGGACCGGGAGGCGCTCAGGGTGCACCCGCGCGGCGACGAGGACGCGCCGCTCAGGGGGGTCTTCGCCACGCGGTCCCCGTCTCGCCCGAACCCGGTCGGGCTCCACCGGGTGAGGATCGTAGGGCTGAACGGGACGACTCTGAGAGTGTATCCGCTGGAGGTGCTGGACGGCACCCCGGTGATCGACATAAAGGCGGTCATCAGGGGGGAGGAGCCGGGCCTGGCAGAGTAGGGGGGGTGCCCTCTCGAACGCAGTCGGCTTGGGTCCTCCCGAGCGCGGCCGGTTTGTGTTCTCCCGAACACAGTCTGCTTGTGTCATCCCGAGCGCAGCGAGCCGAGTCGATCGCTCAGGCGGCATGCCCTGACCGCCTTCCGCTTCTGTCCTCTCGAGTTTTCCCTACCCCTCCATCAACCTTCTGCACGCGTCCCTCAGGCACTCGCACAGGGTGGGGTGGGAGTGGAC
>CAYWKH010000086.1:0-7151 GCA_964458805.1 uncultured Synergistaceae bacterium | reverse complement strand
TCAACCTTCTGCACGCGTCCCTCAGGCACTCGCACAGGGTGGGGTGGGAGTGGACGCTGTTGGCGACGTCGTCGGCCGAGAGGCGCATGGAGACGGCCAGCGTAGCCTCGCCCAGCAGGGAGGCGGCCTCGGGACCCATTATGTGGACTCCGAGGATTCTTCTGTCCTCGGCGCGGGCCACGACCTTTATGAACCCGTCGCTCGACCCCATCGCCAGCGCCATGCCGTTGGCGGCGAAGTAGGCCCTGGCGGCGACGGTCTCCACGCCGCGGGCCTTCGCCTCCTCCTCGGTGAGGCCGACCGTCCCGATCTCGGGGTCGATGAACACGCAGGCGGGGACGGCGTCCGGGTTCACGCGGTACGAGCCGCCGGTCATGTCCTCGACCGCGGCTTGCGCCTGGTACTCGGCCAGGTGGGCCAGCATCGCGCCGCCGGTGCAGTCGCCTATGGCCCAGACTCCGTCGGCGGAGGTCCTCATGGCCTCGTCGATGGCTATCGCTCCCCTCTCGACGCGCACGGGGCCGCCCTCAAGGCCGAAGCCGTCCAGCACGGGGGTCATGCTTGACGCCAGCAGCAGCCTGTCGCACCTCTCCTCGAACGGCTCGTCCTTCGCGGTCCCGCGGATCATCAGTCCTTCGCCGTCGAAGGCGGCCTCGGACAGGCGGACGTAGTCGCGCATGGGCATGCCGCGCTTTTTGAGCGCCTGGACGACCTTCTTCTTCAGGTCGCCGTCCAGCCGCCTGAGCACCTGGTCGGAGTGCTTCAGCAGGATCACGCTCTTGCCCAGCCCCTGCAGCATCATGGCCATCTCCAGGGCTATGACTCCGGCGCCCAGGACCGCGACCGTGCGCACGTCCCGGTTGCGCTCCGGGTCCCAGAGCTGCGGGTCGACTATGGCCCGGTCGCCGGTGAGCACCTGCGGCAGGTCGCCGCCCCGGAAGTCCGGCACGACCGACCTTGCCCCGGTGGCCAGCAGCAGCCGCCGGGCCTCGATCTCCTCCGCGCCCTCCTCTGACCGCACCTCGATCCTCTTCTCGCCCTCCCACTGCGTGACAAGGGCGGCGCCCCTCAATATCTTGACCTTGGCCATGCGAAGCTCGGCGGCCGATCCCTGCCTCAGTTTGTCCACGACGGACTCGAGCCGCTCCCACAGCCCTTCGCGCTCCCCCCTGCCCCCCATTATGTGCGAGTAGAGGGCCTTGGTCGGGATGCAACCGCGGTTGAGGCAGACCCCGCCGAGGCGCTCCTTCTCGACCAGCGCGACGCTCATCCCCCTGCGCGACGCGAGGACGGCCGCCCGCATCCCGCCAGGGCCGCCTCCTATGACTACCAGATCGTACATCGTCGGTCTCCTTCCCTTTTTGTGTAAAATCGGGGGGCGAGCTGCCCCCCGACTGTGCGTCGCACTGCGGAGCGCGCGCCTACTCGTCGAATCGCCAGGTCAGTATCGGGTTCCTGGCCGCGGTGGTCTCGTCGGGGCGCGACACCGGGGTGTTCTTCGGCATCTCGTGGAAGGGGGCCGCCCCCTCGGCCCTGGCCTTCGCCACTATCTGCTCCATAGCCTCGGCGAAGCGGTCGAGGGTCTCCTGCGACTCGGTCTCTGTAGGCTCCACCATCAGCGCCTCGGGGACTATCAGGGGGAAGTAGACCGTCGGCGGGTGATACCCGGCGTCTATCAGGGCCTTGGCCACGTCGAGGCTGCTGACCCCGGTCTCCTGCTTGAGCGGGCCGCCGTTCAGCACGAACTCGTGCATGCAGTGGCCCTTGTGGGCGAGCGGGTAGAGGCTCGCCAGCCTGGCGGCGAGGTAGTTGGCGTTGAGCACCGCGGTCTCGGACGCCTCCCTGAGGCCGTCCGCCCCCATCGTCATTATGTAGGTGTAGGCGCGCACCAGCACTCCGAAGTTGCCGAAGAAGCTGCGCACCCTGCCGATGCTGCCGGGGCGCTTGCCCCTGCCCTCGAGCACGTACTCGCCGTCGTCCATACCTATCACGGGCACGGGCAGGAAGGGGGCCAGCACATCCTTGACCCCCACCGCGCCCGCGCCCGGTCCGCCGCCACCGTGGGGGGTGCTGAAGGTCTTGTGCAGGTTCAGGTGCAGCACGTCGAACCCCATGTCCCCCGGGCGGGCCTTGCCCATTATCGCGTTAAGGTTGGCGCCGTCGTAGTAGACCAGGCCGCCCGCCTTGTGGACGGTCTCCGTGATCCCGAGTATGTTGCGCTCGAAGACGCCCAGGGTGTTCGGGTTGGTGAGCATCAGCGCGGCCACCTGGTCGTCCATCATGGACTTCAGTGCGTCGAGGTCCACCATCCCTTCGTCGTCGGAGGCCACCTCGACGGTGTCGAAGCCGGTCACCGTGGCGGACGCCGGGTTTGTGCCGTGGGCGGAGTCGGGTACCACCACCTTGGTCCTCTTGCTGTCTCCGCGGCTCTCGTGCCAGGCCTTGATCATCATCAGGCCGGTCTGCTCGCCGTGGGCCCCGGCTGCGGGCTGCAGGGTGAAGGCGTCCATGCCGGTTATCTCGGCCAGCATGGCGCCGAGGTCGTGCATCAGCCTGAGCGCGCCCTGCACCGTGTCCTCCGGCTGAAGCGGGTGTATGCGCGAGAAGCCTGGCATCCGGGCCGCCACTTCGTTGACCTTGGGGTTGTACTTCATGGTGCACGAGCCCAGCGGGTAGAAGCCCTCGTCGACCGAGTAGTTCATCTTGGAAAGGCCGGTGAAGTGGCGCACCACGTCCACCTCCGCCATCTCCGGCAGCCTCGGCGGCGCGGCGCGGCAGTGCCCCTTCAGGGCCTCGGCGCAGTCGACCGCCGGCACGTCGAGCTCCGGCATCGACCATCCCTTCCTGCCCGGGCGGCTGGCCTCGAACAGGGTATCCATCGTTCGCTTCATTCTTCGTCACCTCCGGCCACCGTCACCATGTAGTCGATCTCCTCCCTGGTGCGGCTCTCGGTGACCGCCAGCAGCCAGGCGTTCTTGAACTCCGGGTACTCCGCGCCCAGGTCGAGCCCTCCCAGCACGCCGGCCTCGATCAGGCGGGCGTTGAGCTCCGCGGGCGGCTCGTCGCACAGCAGCACGGTCTCGCGGAACGACGGGGCGCCGGGAAAGGCGCGGCGGAACTTGCCGGTCTTCTCCAGCTGATCGACCGCGTAGGCGGTCTTGGCGAGCACCTGCTCCCCGAGCTCGCGCAGCCCGTGCGGTCCCATAAGCGAAAGGTAGACGGAGGCTGCGACTATGCACAGGTTCTGGTTCGAGCAGATGTTGGAGGTCGCCTTCTCCCTGCGGATGTGCTGCTCGCGGGCCTGCAGGGTGAGCACGAAGGTGCGCCTGCCCAGGCTGTCGGTCGTCTGGCCGCAGATTCGGCCGGGCATGCGGCGCATCAGGGGCTTCTTGACGGCGAAGAAGCCGAAGGCCGGCCCTCCGAAGTTCATCGGGTTGCCGGCGGTCTGGCCGTCGCCGACCACTATGTCCGCGCCGAGTTTGCCCGGCGCCTCTATCGTCCCCAGCGCGATCAGGTCGGTGGACGCGACCATCAGGCCGCCGGCCCCGTGAACGGACTCCGAGAGCGGCGACAGCTCCTCCAGCAGGCCCAGGAAGTTCGGAGTCTGGACCACCAGGGCGGCCGCGTCGCCCGCGGCCAGGGCCTTCCCGAGCGCTGCGCGGTCGGTCGTGCCGTCCTTGAGGGGTATCTCCTCGTACTCGAGGTTCCTGCTCCAGCAGTAGGTGCGCAGGGTCTCCCTGGTCTGCGGGTGGACTCCCCTGCCGCACAGCACCCTGCGCCTCTTCGTGGCCGCCGAGGCCAGCACCGCCGCCTCCGCCGCGGCCGAGGCCCCGTCGTACATCGACGCGTTCGATATGTCCATCCCCGTCAGCTCGCACACCATCGTCTGGTACTGGAAGATGGACTGCAGGGTGCCCTGCGCCACCTCCGGCTGGTAGGGGGTGTAGCTCGTGGTGAACTCCGCGCGCGACACCAGGCTGTCCACCGCGGACGGGATGAAGTGGTCGTACACTCCCGCCCCCAGGAAGCAGAAGAGATCGTCGGTGCTGAGGTTCCAGCCCGCGAGCTCGCCCAGGTCGCGCATCATCTCCATCTCGGACAGCGGCCTGGGAAGGTCGGACCGCTCCTTCTGCCGCACCTGCTCCGGAATCCCGGAGAACAGCTCGTCAACGGAGGCCGCGCCTATGACGCCGAGCATCCGTCGCCTGTCGTCCTCGGTAGTCGGAATGTAGCGGTTCATGTCGGCCACCCCTCAGGAGCCTTCGGCTTCCAGCTCCTCGACGAGCTTTCCGTAGGCCGCCGCGTCGAGCAGCCCGTCCGCCTCGGACGGGTCGTCCACCTCCAGCCTGACAAGCCAGTTGGCGTAAGGATCCTGGTTGACCAGCTCGGGCGCGCCGTCCAGCTCCTCGTTGACCTCCGTCACTGTGCCGGAGACGGGGCTGAACACGTCGTTGGCCCCCTTGACCGACTCGACCACGACGAAGTCGTCGCCCGCCGCGACCTTCCTGCCGATGTCAGGCAGCTCGACGTATACCACGTCGCCCATCGCGTGCTGGGCGTAGTCGGTGATGCCCGTCACGCCCGTCTTGCCCTCGATCCTGATCCACTCGTGATCCTTGGTGTAGCGCAGATCTCCCGGTATTTTCGACATTCTTCTCAACCTCCCTGGTTATCGTTTTCGACTGGGCCGATGCCCTATTTGCCCCTGGCGTAGTACGGGCGCTTGATCACGACGGCTCTCTTGAGCTTGCCGCGGATGTCTATCCACAGGCTCTCCCCCTCCGATGGGGCGGGGGTCGCCACGTAGCAGGAGGCTATGTTGGCGTCGAGCGTGGGCGAGTAGCCCCCCGAGGTCACGCGGCCGACGACGCGCCCAGCCTCGTCGGCTACCGGCATGCCCTGCCTGGGCACCCCCTTGTCCTCCAGCCTGGTGGCCACTATGCGATGCTTAAGGCCGTCGTCCTTCTGGCGCTTCAGCGCGTCGCGCCCGATGAAGCCGCCCGGCTTGTCGAGCTTGACGAAGAAGCCGTAGCCCGCCTCCAGCGGACCCGTATCGTCGGTGTACTCGTGCCCGTAAAGGGGCAGGCCCGCCTCGAAGCGCAGACTGTCGCGCGCCCCCAGCCCTATCGGGAGCAGCCCGTGCCCCTCGCCGGCCTTCATCACCGCGTCCCAGAGCTCGGCGCCCCTCTCCCAGTCGACGTAGATCTCGAAGCCGTCCTCGCCGGTGTAGCCGGTCCTGCTGACAATCGCGGGGATGCCGCCGACGGTCGCCCCGTCCCTGAAGTAGAAGAACTTCAGCGACGCCGGGTCGAAGTCTGCGATCTTCTTTAGAATGGCCTCCGCCTCCGGCCCCTGCAGCGCGACCTCTGCCGTGCGGGGCGAGATGTCCTCCATGGAGACGCCGTCCGAGGGCAGGTGCGCCCTGAACCATGCCACGTCCTTGTCGGTGTTCGCCGCGTTCACCACCAGCAGGTACTTCGTCCGGGAGTAGCGGTAGACCAGCAGGTCGTCCACCACGCCGCCGGACTCGTTGCACATGATGTTGTACTGCACCTGGTAGTCGTGCATGGCGGCGATGTCGTTGGACAGAAGCGAGGAGAGCCACTCCTCGGCGCGCGCCCCCTCGACCGCTACCTCCCCCATGTGGGATACGTCGAACAGGCCGGCCTTCGACCTCACGTTCAGGTGCTCCGTCTTTATCCCGGCGGACTCGTACTGAACCGGCAGCTCCCAGCCGCCGTAGTCCACCATCCTGCCTCCCGCCGCCACGTGCCTCTCGTACATCGGGGTTCTCTTCATTCGCCTGCCTCCTTTGCTCTGCCTACAGGGGCCTCCTGAAGCCAGCCCGCCACGTCCTCCATCTCCGGTGCTCCGGGGAAGCGCGCTCGAACCGCGTCCGCAATCCCGGCCCACGAGAAGGGCAGCCCGTTCAGCGCCGCTGCCAGCGACAGGATCATCTCCCCGTCCATCGCGTCGGAGAAGACCCGAGCGCCCTCCGTCACGCCGCCCGGCGCGTCGAACCGCACGTCCACGCCACCCCAGGGGAAGCGCCTGGAGACGGAGACCGAGCAGTCGGGGGCCCTGCCATAGCGCCACTCGACGCCGCTGTACTTCGCGTACAGCCGCTCGAACTCCTCCCCCTCCGGTTCGCCCTCGTCCCTGCGCGCCTCCGAATGCGGGTATTCAGACAGGAAGGACTCCTCCAGCGCGTCCATAAGCGGCGCGAGCTCCAGCCCCGGCCTGAAGTCGGCCAGGTTGGCGACGCGCGAGGCCACGGAGCCCACTCCCTTCGATTTCAGCTTTTCCGGGTCCACGTTCAGGTAGCGCGACATCATGGACATGTCCGCCGACAGCAGCAGGGTGCCGTGGTGCAGCCCCCTGTCCCTGGTCAGCTGCCACGCGTTGCCCGAGAACTTGCGCCCGCCGATCGCGAGGTCGTTGCGCCCGGAGAACTCCGCGTCGATCCCCAGCGAGCGAAGCGCGTCCAGCACGACCCCGAGCTGGCGCTCCATGCTGAAAAGCCTGCGAGGCACGATGAAGGAGAAGTTGAGGTTGCCAAGGTCGTGGAAGACCGCCCCGCCCCCGGAGGAGCGGCGCGCGAGCCTGCCGCCCTCGGACTCCAGCAGATCCAGCCGGCACTCGCTCCACGCGTTCTGATTGCGCCCGATCACCACCGTGCGGGCGTTCCGCCAGAGGTAGAAGACCGCCTCGTCGTCCCCGCACTCGCCCATTAGCAGCTCCTCGCGGGCCAGATTCCTCCACGGATCCGTGTCCCGCGAACGCACAAGACGCGTCCTGCCGGTCGTCATTCGCGCTTCGCCCCCTGTCGACGCGGCGCAAGGGCCGCGCTTCTGCGAGTGAAGTATATCATAATACAGGCGGAGGGTATATGTCGGTAACCTGATCCACCGTCTGATAATTCATATTAACACAAAAAGGGGTGACGAAGATCGTCATCCCGACGACCGAAGGGAGGAAGGATCTTGCTTGGGGACGGCTTCCGATTCAGCGGCGGCTCGACGTAAGGTCCCTCCGTCGCTACGCTCCGTTCGGGACGACAATTCCCCGCCGGTCGCCTGCCGGGCGGCCAGAAGCATGCCGCCTAAGCGATCGACATCGCGGTCGCCTGCACCCTTCGTCGCTACGCTCCT
>CAYWKH010000085.1:7169-8618 GCA_964458805.1 uncultured Synergistaceae bacterium | reverse complement strand
GGAACACGGCCATCCCGGTGTCGAAGAGCCAGGTCTTCACCACCGCCGCAAACAGCCAGACCCAGGTGGAGATAGTCGTGCTGCAGGGGGAGCGGGCGATGGCCGCCGACAACGTAAGGCTGGGCAAGTTCGTCCTTGACGGCATCCCGCCTGCGCCGCGCGGCATCCCGCAGATAGAGGTGTCGTTCAACATCGACGTAAACGGCATCCTAAACGTCAACGCAAAGGACAAGGGTACCGGCAAGGCCCAGAATATATCCATTCACTCCTCCAACCTGTCGAAGGAGGATATCGAGAGGATGAAGAACCAGGCCGAGGAGTTCGAGGAGGAGGACAAGAAGAAGCGGGAGGCCGCCGAGGCCAAGAACGAGGCTGACAGCGCGGCGTTCGCCGCGGAGCGGCTGCTTGCGGAGAACGGCGACAAGATGACCCCCGAGGAGAAGGGCAGGATAACGTCGGCCATGGACGAGCTGCGTCGCCTGCTGTCGGGCGACGATATCGCGGCCATCCGCTCGGCGAAGGAGGCCCTCGAGAAGTCGCTCCAGGAATTCTCCACGCGACTCTACTCACAGGCGGGGCAGCAGGCCGAGGGGCGGGCGCCGGACGGCGCCACGGACGGTGCCGCCGACGGCGATACCGTGGACGCCGAGTTCACCGACCAGGGACAGGCCTAGGAGGTGAACGCGAATGTACGGCGGAGAGGGCGAAGACCTGTATAAAATCCTGGGAGTGCCGCGCGACGCTTCCGCCGCCGACATAAAAAAAGCATACAGGCAGCTGGTGCGCAAGTACCATCCTGACGCAAACCCCGGAAACAGGGATGCCGAGGAGCACTTCAAGAAGATAAACCAGGCCTACGAAGTGCTCGGCGATCCCGGCAAGCGCAACCAGTACGACCAGTTCGGGACCGTCGGGGACATGGGCGGGGGGAGCCCGTTCGAGGGCTTCGGCGGGATGGGGGACATATTCGGGGACATCTTCGACAGCGTCTTCGGAGGCGCTGGCAGGAGAAGGTCGAGCCCGGACGCGCCGAGGCGCGGCACTGACCTGGAGATGCGGGTGGATGTGACCCTGCTCGAGGCCGCCACCGGGGCCGTCAAGGAGTTCATGATCCCAAGGCTCGAGAGCTGTCCGGTCTGCGGCGGCACCGGGGCGAAGCCCGGCACGACCCCCGAGACCTGCTCCCGCTGCGGCGGCCGCGGGCAGGTGGAGAGCAGGCAGCAGACCCCCTTCGGCAGGTTCGTATCCGTCAACCCCTGCCCGTCCTGCAACGGGACCGGCAAGATCATCCGGGAGAAGTGCGCGGAGTGCGGAGGACAGGGCAGGGTGCGCGCTCAGCACAAGGTGGAGGTCAAGATCCCGCCGGGTGTCGACACCGGTACCAGGCTCCGAATATCGGGCGAGGGGGAGCCGGGGGCGAACGGAGGACAGGCCGGCGATCTCTACTTG
>CAYWKH010000085.1:0-7159 GCA_964458805.1 uncultured Synergistaceae bacterium | reverse complement strand
GGTGGTGAACGTGCTGGAGCACAAGGACTTCAAGAGGGAGGGGGGCGACCTGCACACGCGACTTTCGATCTCATTCCCGCAGGCCGCCCTCGGCTGCACCCTGGAAGTGCCGACCCTCTACGGAGGCAAGGAATCGCTAGACATCCCCGCCGGCACCCAGCCGGGGAAGGTGTTCACCATTCGCGGCGAAGGGATCCCCCGACTGCGGGGCCCAAGAGGGAAGGGAGACCTCTTCGTGCACGTGACGGTCGAAGTCCCCGAGAAGCTCTCCGACAGACAGCGCGCCCTCCTCGAGGAGCTTGCGCGCGAGATGAAGGTCGAGGTGGAGGACTCGGGGGTATTCGGCAAGTTCTTTCGCAATCTCTTCGAGGGGTAGGCGCGGCGACGCTCCGCCCTTGAATAAACCTGGATCCTTCTGTTAAACTTCACGGGAGCTGGGAGGGGGGCCCACCGGCCCCCCTATACTGTCTTCCGGGAGGATCGAAGATGAACATCGCGACGGATGGCTTCTGGTGGTACGTGACCCTGGAAGGACGGCCCGGGAGCGAGGAGGTGCTCGCCTCCCTGGCGGAGATGTCCGGCAGCATAGGCTCGGAGGAGATAGCGAGGGAGTCGGCGTCCCTCCTGCGCGCCTATTTTCGTTCCTCGCAGGACTTGGGGTACTGGATCGGCCGCCTGGGGGGGGCCCTTGAGCCCTGGCCCGAGGTCAGGGTGGCCGACATGGGAAAGATCGAGAACAGGCAGTGGCACACCGAGTGGAAGGAGGCCTTCCCCCCGCTCGTAGTCGGGGAAGGGCTCGTCGTGCTCGCCCCGTGGCATAAAGGAGAGGAGCCCGAGGGGCGGACTCCGCTCTATATATATCCCGGCTCCGCGTTCGGGACCGGCTATCACGAGAGCACCCAGATAGTCCTGGCCCTGATGGAGCGAGCAGTATTGAACGGGGCCTCGGCGGCGGACATAGGCGCCGGGTCGGGGATCCTGTCGATAGCGGCGGTCAAGTTGGGGGCGCGACACGTGCTGGCAAGGGACCTGGATCCAGCGGTGCTGTCGGAGATACGGCACAACCTCGGGCTTAACGACATCCCCCCGGACGTGGTCGAACTCGAACAGGGGAACCTGCTCGACGGGATGACCGGACGGGTCGACCTGCTGATGGCGAACATCGTGATGGAGCCGCTGCTCGAGATGCTGCCCGGCGTGCCCGGTCTGCTCGAGAAGGGTGGCCGTGCCCTGTTCTCCGGGCTGTTGGTGAAGGAGAGAGAGCGCTTCGTCGGCGCCCTCGAGGAGGCCGGCCTGGCGATAGTCGACGAGCTGTCGCTCGGCGACTGGTGGGGCGTGGCGGTGACAAAACGTGTTGAAGAACCTGGCGGGTAGAAGAATCTGTATATATACCCTGGGCTGCCGCACCAACCAGTACGAGGGGGAGGCCCTGGCCGGCTCCCTGGTCGAGGCCGGAGCGATGCTGTCCGAAGGCCCCGGCTGCGACGCCGCGATTTTGGTGAGCTGCACGGTGACATCCATCGCTGACAGCAAGTGCCGCCAGGTGATCCGAAGGATCAGGCGGCACAGCCCGGAGGCGATAGTCGCCGTCTGCGGCTGCTGGGCCCAGAGGGTCCCCGAGTCCGAGGCCAGGAGGCTCGGGGTGAGGCTGCTGGTCGGCAACAGGAGAAAGGCCGACCTGCCGGAGTTGCTGGCGGAGTGTCTATCAGGCGGAGAGGGTTTCGTCGCGCACAGGGGGGATGTCGCGGACTGCGAGGATTGGGACGGGCTCTTCCTGGCCAGGCCCCTGATGCACACGCGGGCTTTCGTCAAGGTCCAGGAGGGATGCGACCAGTTCTGCTCGTATTGCGCGGTACCTCTGGCGCGGGGACTGCCGGTCAGTCGCCCGGCCGACGAGGTGGTCAAGGAGGTGCGCTCGATAGTCGCATCCGGCTGCCGGGAGGTCGTCATCACGGGGGTTCACCTCGCCCTGTACGGCAGGGGCAGCGAGGTCTCCCTCGCCGGGCTCGTGAGGAGGGTCGCCTCGGTAGAGGGGCTGGCCCGCATGCGCATGGGCTCCATAGAGCCGCCGGGAGTGGATTTGGAGCTGCTCGAGGTCCTCGCGGACGTGCCCGCGTTCCAACCCCATCTTCACATCCCGCTGCAGAGCGGCGACGACCGCGTGCTCAAACTCATGAACAGGGGTTATTCGACTCGCGACTATCTTGATGTCCTCCAGAGGGTCAGGAGCTTCCTGGGGGATGAAGTTCACATCAGCACGGACCTTATGGTCGGATTCCCCGGCGAAGACGAAGGGGCGTTCGCGTCCTCCATGGCCTTCGTCCGGGAGTGCGGTTTCGGCAAGGTCCACGTCTTTCCGTACTCGCCCCGCGAGGGAACCAGGGCCTTCCACATGCCGGGCAGGGTTCACCCTTCGGAGGTGGCCTCTCGCGCCGAGGCCGCGCTCGCTCTAGGCAGGGAGCTGTTGGAGGACTACTGCGACCGCTGGGTCGGAAGGGAGGAGACACTCCTCGTGGAGAGCGCCTCTCCTGTCAAGGGGGGCGGCACCGTGTTCGACGGGCTGACTCGGCACTTTCTGCGCGCCGCCTGCGAGGCGGAGGAGGGCGACAGCGTTTGCCAAGGAGGAGTTCTCCGGGTGCTAATCACCGGTGCGGCCGACGGAACCCTGAAGGGCAGGCTCGCTGGATGAGCGCCCCCGTGCTGGGAATAGATCTGGGCACGAGAAATGCCCTCTCCGCCGTCGCACAGGCCGGCAAGGGAGTCGTCCTGATCCCCAGCCGCTGGGGGGGCTTCAGGACCCCCTCCGTCAGCGCATGGACCTCCGGCGGCTGGCTGGCCGGGGAGGACGCCGCGCGGAGCGAGATAAAGAACCCTTCAACCACCTGGTGGGATATCAAGCGAAAACTGGGGACGACCTGGCGCGGCAGATGCGGCCGCGGGCACTGTACCCCCGAGGATGTGCTGGCACCCTTGATGATTCTTCTGAGGGAGGACGCCGAGGCCTGTCTAGGCGAGTTCGTATCATCCTGCGTGCTGACGGTCCCGGCCTCGTTCAGCTTTACAGAGCGCGCCGCCGCCGGGAGGGTGGCGAGGTCGGCGGGGTTCTCCGCCGTCCGGGTGATAAACGAGCCCACCGCTGCGGCACTGGCGTTCGGCGCGAGCGGGAAGTTCCTGGTCCTGGACTATGGCGCGGGGACGGTGGACGTCTCCGTCGTCGAGAGCGAGGACGGGGTGTGGCAGGTGCTGGAGAGCGCCGGAATACCTGCCTCCGGCGGACGGGACTTCGACGTCGCCCTCGCCAGGCGCCTGAACAGACGGATGGGAGCGCCGGATCTAGACGAGAACTCGCCCCTGTTCAGGACGCTGCTTGTCGAGGCGGAGGAGCTGAAGATAATGCTCTCGTCCTGCATCGCGTGCGAGTGGACTCCCCCGGCCGGAGTATACTCCAGGCCGATAAGGGTCGCCCGCCCGGAGGTCGAGGAGCTCGTCCGACCATCCGTCGAGAAGGTGAACACGGTGGTGCTGCGGCTTTGGAGAAAGCACCGCCCCGACAGGCTGTTGCTGGTGGGCGGAGGGAGTCGCATCCCCCTGCTCAGGCAGCTCCTCGAGGAGAGGGTGGCCAGGCCGGATCACCTCAACCTGTGCCCCGACGAGACCGTGGTGACCGGAGCGGCCCTCTACGGGGCCATGCCGGAGAAGGGACGCCTGCTACTGGATGTGCTTTCCCAGGACCTCGGCATTCTGGCCGCGGACGGGACTCCCGCGCCACTGCTGGAGAGGGGGGCGTACCTCCCCGCGAGGGCGGAGCGCAGATTTCTGAGCGTCGGCGACGGCCCCTTCACGATAACGGTGTTCCAGGGGAGCGGGTCTCGCAGGAGGGTCATCGCGTCGCTCAAGGCACAGGAGGCTCGAAAGGACGAGGAGATTGCCCTCTCCTTCACCGTGGACTCGGACGGCCTGCTCAAAATTGATATAATACGCTCGGATGGGCGAATGACGTCGGTAGCTCCATTGGAACTCGGAGAGGAGCCGAGATCGGCGACGTCGGAGATACCCGCAGAGATCAGGGATCTCGAGAGGAGGTTCGCGCTCGTGTCGATGTCGCTGTCCCCTGCGCAGCAGGAGCGCGGCACCGCGGTCTTGCGGATGACCAGGACCCTCGGAACCGGGGAGCATTACCAGGTGGGAATCGAGGCCCTCGAGCGGATGTTGTCGGAGATGGAGAGGGTTGTCGGCTAGCATGGATGTAGTCATGGAACTGTCCGAGTGTTTTGATATATTGGGAGTGCAGCCCGGCGCCCATCTCAAGGAGGTGCGGTCGGCCTTCAGGCGGCTCGCCCTGACCTGTCACCCTGACCTGGCAGGACCCCAGGGGGCGAAGAAGTTCGAGGCGGCGGCGGCGGCCTACGCCCGGCTGAAATCCGCCACGCCGGCCCAGATCTCCGAGTCTCTCAAGAAAAGAAAGCCTAGGGGTGCTTTTACCGGCTCCCCCTTCGCGAGAGGGGGAAAGGAAGCCCGCAAGTCGAGGGAGGGCCGCAGTTCCGCGAAAGAGGACGACCGCTCGCAGCGGGTGCGCGATCTTCTGCTGGAGAGGGCGCTGGTCGAGGCGGAGCTCACGCTGGCACGCGCAGTCGAGAAGGCGGCCAGGACGGGAGAACCCCGCGAGCCTGTGTCTGTGGCCCAAAGGCTGACCAGCTCTCATCCCGGGGTTCGCCTGCTCGCGATGGGGGCTCTCGCGAGGAGCAAACCGGACAGAGAGACTTTTGCCTCCCTCGTCGGGATGCTGCGACGCTGGCCTCCCGACGAGGATGTCATGGAGCATCTTACTCTCATCGACTACGCGGCCGACCAGAAGCTGGAGATAATCGCGGCGCTGGAGCCAAGGGTGCACCTGCTGTCCGAGGCCTCCGCATTCTCTTTGATGCGCTGGGGGTCGTCCTCTCGGGCGGACGAGTCTCTGAACGAGAGGATGCTCTCCCACCCGTCGCCCCGGGTCATAGCCCGCGCGCTCGCTCGGTGGAGGCGCAGGGAGCCGCCCGACGACCTGACCCTGATCCGCCTTCTGAAGAGGGAGGAGGAGGAGGTGCTGGTGCCTTTGCTGCGCCTGCTCAAGGAGAGATCCATCCCCGCCTTCGCGTGCGCCCGTGTGAGACTGCTGTCCGAAAACCACGCATCAGCGGCCGTGCGAGTTTGGGCCGGGTCTATTGTGCGGGCGAAGAATCTGGTATAGAATACTGTGACGTTGCGAGGTGGGATATTTGGACGGTAGGTGCTTGTTCTGCGATATGGTCTCCGGGGCTGTAAAGGCGAAGATCGAGTACGAGGACGAGTCGGTGTTCGTCATAAGAGATATCGCCCCCCAGGCCCCGGTGCATCTGCTCGTGATACCGAAGGAGCACGTAGAACCGGCGTCCAGCGTCCAAAACCCGGGAGTGTGGTCGAAAGTCCTCGATTGCGCCGTGCGCACAGCCGCATCCCTGGGGCTTGACAGGGAAGGATACAGGCTGGTGATAAACTGCGGTGCCGGCGCGGGACAGACGATTCCCCACCTTCATATTCACCTGTTGGCGGGACGCAGTTTCCGCTGGCCACCAGGTTAGATGCGGGTGGCAAAGAAAGGGGGGAATGTTTATGACGACTGTCGTTCGAAGAGAAAATGAATCCCTCGATGACGCCCTGAGACGCTTTAAAAGGGAGGTCTCGAAGGTTGGGACCCTTCGGGAGGTTCGCAAGAGAGAGCACTACGAGAAGCCCAGTGAAGCGAAAAAGACAAAGAGGGCCGAGGCCGCCAGAAAGAGACGGGGCAAGTCCAGAGGATAGAGGTGCGCGCGTGCGGGCCTTTACGCAAACCGGGGAAACCCGGTTTTTTCTTTACCCTGGAGGTGAGCGAGTGAAGTGCCCCGTGTGCAACGCGTCCGAGACGCGCGTTATCGAGACCAGGACCGCCGACGAGGGGCGTATCGTGCGGCGCAGGAGAGAGTGCCCAGCCTGCGGTTCCCGGTTCACCACCTACGAGAAGGCCGAGGACAGGCGTCAGCTGCGCGTCGTCAAGAAGGACGGCAGAAGAGAGGCCTTCGACAGGGACAAGATCGTCCGCGGGATAGCCAGGGCGTGCGAGAAGCTGCCGGTATCTCTTGAGCAGATGGAGGGCCTTGCGGCACGCATCGAGGCGGACTTCAAGGCTGACGGATCCGGGGAGATACCCGTCGATCTCATAGGTCAAAGGGTCATGGACGGGTTAAAACAGGTAAACCAGGTGGCCTACGTGCGTTTCGCGTCTGTCTACCGCGTCTTCACCGATCTGGAGAGCTTTCAGCACGAGATTGCGCGGCTGATCAGCGAGAGGGAGTCGGCGGGAGAGCCCGGGGCGGGAGCGTAGCCCTTGGCGATGCCGTTGACTGTTGATTGAAGTTGACGAGAAAAAGCGAGTTGCCCTTTCAGAAACCGCAGTTCTTGTGTATAATCCGAAGAGAGGTTCTAATATCTTCACTGAGGAGGGAACTGTATGAAGCTTCGTAATGTACTTCTTGCTGCTCTGTTGGTGTTAGTGGTAGCCGGGACGGCCGTTGCCGCCGAGCCCATCAGGATCGGCGTCTTTCTTCCGTTGACCGGCAGGGTGGCCTTCGGGGGGCAGTTGGAGCTCGAGGGAGTGCAGATGGCCCACAAGGAGGTCTCCGAGGTCCTCGGCAGGCCGGTGGAGCTCTTCGTAGTTGACAACAAGACCGACAAGGTGGAGTCCGCCAACGCGGTCAAGCGCCTCGTCGAGCATGACAAGGTAGTGGCTGTCATCGGGTCTTACGGCTCATCGCTCGCCATGGCGGGCGGCGAGGTCGCCGAGGCGGCAAAGGTCCCGATGATGGGGACCTCGTGCACCAACCCGCTCGTGACCCTGGGCAAGGAGTACGTCTTCAGGGCGTGCTTTATCGACCCGTACCAGGGCGCGGCCGCCGCGACCTACGCCTACAACACCCTCGGCATGAAGAAGGCCGCTATCCTGATCGACGTGGCCAACGACTACTGCGTGGGCCTCGCCAACTTCTTCAAGCAGTCCTACAAGAAGCTCGGCGGCGAGGTCGTATCAGAGCTGATGTACAACTCCGGCGACCAGGACTTCACAGCCCAGCTCACCGAGATCATCAGCAAGGGCCCCGATGTTCTG
>CAYWKH010000084.1:0-8650 GCA_964458805.1 uncultured Synergistaceae bacterium | reverse complement strand
TCGTGCCTATGTTTACGTGCGGCTTGGACCTCTCGAATTTCTCCTTTGCCATTGCCTGTTCCCTCCTCTGGAAAAGTCCTGCTTTGCAGTTGTTTCGTTTTTCCCTAGCCCTTCAGGGCCTTCTCGGCCAGTTCCGGGCTCATTGGCTCGTAGCTGTGAAACTGCATGGAGTACGCCGCGCGGCCGGATGTCTTGCTCCTGAGGTCGGTTGAGTACCCGAACATCTCGGACAGGGGCACGAAGGCCCGGACTATGCGGGTGTTCATCCTCATGTCCATGCCGCCTATGCGGCCTCTCCTCGCGGACAGGTCCCCGATCACGTCCCCGACGTACTCCTCCGGGGTCACGACCTCGACCGACATGACCGGCTCCAGCAGGACGGGCGAGGCCCTCCTCATGGCCTCCTTGAAGCCCATCGACGCGGCTATCCTGAAGGCCATCTCGGAGCTGTCCACCTCGTGGTAGCTGCCGTCCACGAGGGCGATCTTCAGGCCTATGACCGGGTAGCCTCCCAGGATACCGTTGTTCATGGCCTCGGCCAGGCCCTTCTCCACCGCCGTGACGTACTCCTTGGGCACGCAGCCTCCGACGGTCCTGTCCTCGAACTCGTACCCCTTGTCCTCGGGCAGGGGCTCCATCTCGAACACGACGTGGCCGTACTGGCCGCGCCCGCCCGACTGTCGGACGTACTTGCCCTCCGCGCTCGCGGCGGTCCGGATCGTCTCGCGGTAGGCCACCTGCGGGCGGCCGACCTTCACGTCAACGCCGAACTCCCTCCTGAGGCGCTCGACTATGATCTCGAGGTGAAGCTCGCCCATTCCGGATATGATGGTCTGCGAGGTCTCCTCGTCGGTGCGGGCCCTGAAGGTCGGGTCCTCCTCGGACATCGCCGCGAGGCCCTTGGTCAGCTTTATCTTGTCGTTCTTGGTGGTCGGCTCCACCGACAGGTGGATGACCGGCTCCGGGAAGACGAGATCCTCCAGCACGAGCTGCGCCGCTTCGTCGCACAGGGTGTCGCCCGTCCTGGTGTTCTTCAGTCCGGGCAGGGCGACTATCATGCCGGCCGTTGCCCCGTCCAGCTCCTCGCGCTTGTTGGCGTGCATCCGGAGGATGCGCCCGACCCTCTCGCGGGTCCGGCTGCCGGGGTTGTAGACTGTGCTGCCCTTGGTCAGCTCGCCGGAGTACACCCTGGTGAACACCAGCCTGCCCACGAACGGGTCGACGGCGATCTTGAAGGCCAGTGCGGCGAAGGGCTCGTCCACGCTGCTGCTCCGAAGCACCTCCGCGCCGGTCGCCGGGTCGAGCCCCTTGACAGGCGGAAGGTCGACCGGGGAGGGCAGGTAGTCCACCACAGCGTCGAGCAGGGGCTGGACCCCCTTGTTCTTGAAGGCGGAGCCGCAGAGCACCGGCACGATCTTGAGCGCCACGGTGGCGGTGCGTATGGCCCTCTTCAGGACCTCCACCGGGACGTCCCTGCCGTCCAGGTAGGCCTCCATTATGCTCTCGTCGAAGTCCGACAGGATCTCGAGCATGGCGTCGCGATGGGACTTCACCTCGTCCGCGAAGGACGGGGGTACCGGTATCGCGCGCGGGTCCGCGCCAAGTTCGTCGGTGTACAGGATGGCCCGGGATTCGACTATGTCTATGACTCCGGTGAAGCTCTCCTCCACGCCCATCGGTATCTGGATCGCGAGCGGCCTAGCCCCGAGCTTCTCCCTTATCCCCAGCACGACGTTCTCGAAGTCCGCGCCGACCCGGTCCATCTTGTTCACGAAGGCGATCCTGGGGACGTGATACCTGTCCGCCTGGCGCCAGACGGTCTCCGACTGCGGCTCCACTCCACCCACCGCGCAGAAGACGGCGACCGCCCCGTCGAGGACCCTCATGGACCGCTCAACCTCGACGGTGAAGTCCACGTGGCCGGGCGTATCAATAATATTAACGTAATGATCCCGCCACATGCACGTCGTAGCAGCGGAGGATATGGTGATCCCCCTCTCGCGCTCCTGGTCCATGAAGTCCATGGTGGCCAGGCCCTCGTGCGACTCGCCCATCTTGTAGTTCTTTCCGGTGTAGAACAGGATCCGCTCGGTGGTCGTCGTCTTGCCGGCGTCGATGTGGGCGGCTATGCCGATGTTGCGTATCCTGGTCATGTCAAGTTTTTGCATTTGTTAACACCATGCCTCGTTTCGTGCAGGGCGCCTGTGCGACGCCTCGGGCGGTTCTACCAGCGATAGTGGGCGAAAGCGCGGTTGGCCTCCGCCATCTTGTGGGTGTCCTCTTTCTTCTTTATGGAGGCTCCCTCGTTCTTGTAGGCGTCCATCAGCTCTCTGGCCAGCCTGTCGGCCATCGGCATTCCCTTCTTGTTCCTGGCGAAGTTCAGGACCCATCTTATCGAGAGCACCTGGGCCCTCTCGGCCGGGACCTCGACCGGCACCTGGTAGGTGGCGCCTCCAACCCTGCGAGGGCGTACCTCCACCAGGGGACGGACGTTCTCCATGGCCTTCTTGAAGACCTCGAACGGCTCCACCTGGAGCTTCTCGCCGGCTATGTCCAGCGCGTCGTACATGATGCGCTCCGCGGTGCTCTTCTTCCCGTCCCGCATCAGGCTGTTGATGAACTTGCCCAGTGCGGGGCTGCCGAACTTCGTGTCCGGCACTGCCAGCTTCTTCTTAACGTGCCCCTTGCGCGGCATTGGTCAACCCCTCCTCGTTATTAAAACCGGCGCGGGCCCTACTTGGGCCTCCGAGCGCCGTACTTGGAGCGGGATCTCCTGCGGCTCTCCACGCCTCCACAGTCGAGCGTTCCCCGGATTATGTGGTAGCGCACTCCGGGAAGGTCCTTCACTCTTCCGCCGCGAACAAGCACGACCGAGTGCTCCTGCAGGTTGTGCCCTATTCCGGGAATGTAGGATGTGACCTCTATCCCGTTGGTGAGGCGCACCCTGGCGACCTTTCTCAGAGCCGAGTTGGGCTTCTTCGGCGTCACCGTGTACACCCTCGTGCACACGCCCCTGCGGGCCGGGTTACCCTGCAACGCGGGCGAGTCGCTCTTGCGACGCTTGTCCTCCCGTCCATGCCGTATCAACTGGTTGATTGTTGGCACGCAACTTCCTCCTTCCACCTGATCTGTCAGATACCTGCGCGGCGTCCAGCCGCGCAGGTCCAATCTATCCGAACAACCCGGCCGCGGACGCCCCGCGCGATATGGCGCACGCCCTCCCGAGCTTTATCATGCTCTCCGCTCGCTCCACCGGGACGTTCTTCAGCCTCGCTTCCTCCTCCAACCGCTTCACCAGGGCGGGGTCGGCATCCGCGGCCACGAAGAGTTTAAGTAGCCTGTCCTCCTGGAGCATCCGCCTGACTTGCCGCTCTCCCGCGATCCTGTTCGGCGCTGCGAGTTCGTTCAAAGGCAACAAAAACCCCTCCTGTGCTAAAAGCACCGCAGGATAATACCAAATGAGCAGCATGCGTGTCAAGAGCAGTTTCGGTTCAGCTACCCCGGGCGGCCTCCCCCCTGAAGCGCCCGACCGACTCGGCGAAGCGGTCCACTCCCGTTCCGGCCGGGATGAGGCGTCCTATGATCACGTTCTCCTTCAACCCCTCGAGCGGGTCGATCTCGCCCTTGACCGACGCGCCCGCGAGAACCTGCGCCGTCTGCTGGAACGACGCGGCGCTGAGGAAGCTGTCGGTGGCGAGCGCCGCCTTGGTTATGCCGTGGACGAAGGGCTTGACCTTGGCGCCCTCGCGCAGTTTCCTGACGAAGGTGACCCGCTGGATTATCCTCTTGTCGTCCCTCCTCTGCCCCCCGATCGGGCGCAGGACCAGCTCCTTTATCCAGGGGCCGGACCCGTCCATCATGGAGGCCTCCTTCGCTATGAGGTCGATGGTGGCCTGCTTTACCTCCTGGCCGGCCTCCGCTATGGTGTTGCCCCTAATGTCTACCACCGGCTCCAGCAGGATCTTGCCGTAGACGGCGTCGGTCAGCAGCTCCCTGAGGAAGGTGTCCCTCGAGAAGACGACCCCCTCGATCTCCACCGCGGCGATGCGCCCCTCCAGCACCCCGCTGATTATCCGCTCGTCGACAAGCTGCGGCAGGTCGGTCATCGCGTCTCCCGAGCTGTCGATCGCGCGGGAGAGGGGCCTGCCCCACTTCTCCTTGAGGCTGGCCTCGAGGATGTCGGACAGGTTGACCCTCTCGACCGAGTGCCAGACGGTTATGCTTCTCACGTCGCTCCTGCTGCACAGGGCGGCCGCCTCGGAGGTGAATATCCTGTCGGCCTTCGCGATCAACTCGCCGTCGGCGACGATGTCCTCCGCGATGTAGGCGGAGTCGGCCAGCTTCTCCAGCAGGGCGACATCCCGGACCAGGATCGGCTCGGGGTCGTTGCCGGTGATTATCGCGAGCTGGCCCAGGGTCAGCCTCGCTCCGGCCGGTATCTCCTTGCCGTCGGCGGACCTGAAGGGCTCGATAAGCTCCATTCCCTCTATCTGCTTGCGGAAGGCCGCCTCCCCGGCGACCAGGTTGAACGGCTCGCCCTTGGCGTCCTTGAGGACCATCGATGAGATCGCCAGCCCGGGCCTGAGCAGCATCCTGACGCCCCCCTCGTCAAGCGGCTCGCCGAGGAGCCTCTGCAGCGACTCGTCCCCCTTCTGAGGGGACACTTCCTTGAGCTCCAGGCCCGCGAACATGCGCACCGCCTCGGCTATGTTCCGCTCGTTCTCCGCTTCTATCTCGGCGGTCTCGGCGGCGATGTCGTCGGTCCAGACCAGGTCCCCGGCGACGAATGAGGTGTCTCCCTCCTCGTTGATCCTGACGCGGTTCACCGGGGCCACCTTCCTGAGGATGACCTCTATGTGCTTGTTGCTTATCGACACGCCCTGGGAGCGGTAGACATCCTGGATCTCGTCGACTAGGGCGCGCTGCACCGCCTCGATCCCCTCGACCTCGAGCAGCTGCTGCGGGTCGAAGTTGCCGTCCGTGAGCCTGTCGCTCTTCGACACCTCGTCCCCCTCCTCGACCAGAAGGTTCTGGTTTATGGGGATGTTGTGGGTTATCTTCTCCTCGTCGCCGGACTCGGAGGTTATTATCACCTTGCGCTTCCCCTCCATCACGCGGATCTCCGCCACCTTGCCGTCGACACCGGCAAGGAAGGAGACCTTCTTGGGCCTGCGGACCTCGAAGAGCTGCTCGATTCGCGGAAGGCCCTGGGTTATGTCCTCGCCGGTCAGTCGCACGCCGCCGGTGTGGAAGGTGCGCATCGTCAGCTGGGTGCCCGGCTCGCCTATGGACTGCGCGGCCACGACCCCGACGGCCTCTCCCATCGGGACCTCCTTCCTGGTGGCGAGGTCCATGCCGTAGCAAACCTGGCAGATTCCGTGGCGCAGGGCGCAGCTCAGCGGACTGCGCACGTGCGCCTCCTGTATGCCGGCGGCCTCCACGGCCCTGGCCTTCTCCTCGGACAGGCACTCGCCGGCGGAGGCTATAACCTCGCCGGTCTCCGGGTGATGAACGTCGAGCAGCAGGGTCCTGCCGTATATCCTCTCGGACAGGGGTATCATGACCCTGTCGTCCTGCATCAGCGGGCGAATGACTATCCCCTGGTCGGTGCCGCAGTCGTGCTCGGTTATTATCAGGTCCTGAGCCACGTCCACCAGCCTCCTGGTGAGGTAGCCGGACTTGGCGGTGCGGAGCGCGGTGTCCGCAAGCCCCTTCCTGGCCCCGTGGGTGGAGATGAAGTACTCTAGCATGTTCATACCCTCGCGGAAGTTCGCGGTGATGGGGTAGTCGATTATGCGGCCGGAGGGGTCGGACATCAGCCCCCTGATCCCGGCCATCTGCCCCATCTGGCTCCTGCTGCCCCTGGCGCCGGAGTCTATCATCATGCGTATGGGGTTGGCGTTGTCCATGTGCTCGACTATGCTGTCGGCGATGGCCCTCGAGGTCTCGGACCACAGGCTCTCCTTCTGCACCAGGTACTCGTCCGCGGTCAGGATGCCCATGTTGTACTCGTACTTCAGCTCGGTGTCCTGCTCCATCGCCCTATGGGTGAGCTCCTTCTTCTCCGGCGGGATGATTATGGACTGCACCCCGAAGCTGATCCCGCTGACGGTGGCCCAGTGGTAGCCCAGCGACTTGACGTCGTCGAGCATCCTGACCATGGCCACGCGGTCGACCAGGTCGAACGCGCGGTCCAGGAGCTGCCCCAGCCCCCTCTTGCCGAGCTGCCTGTTGACGAAGCGCAGCTGCTCGGGCAGGCGGCTGTTGAATACCACCCTTCCCGGGGAGGTCTGAATCCACTTTCCCTCGGCGCCCTCGACATCCCCCCACTCGTCCCTGCGGCGCAGGAATATCCTGCTGTTTACCTTGGTGACTCCGTGGTGGAAGGCGGACAGCGCGTCGTCTATGTCGCTGAAGTACATGTCCTCGCCGGGAAGCCCTTCGCGCATGTCGGTGAGGTAGTAGATGCCCAGCACTATGTCCTGGGTCGGAGTCATGACGGGCCTTCCGCTGGCGGGGGAGAGCAGGTTGTTGGCCGACAGCATCAGCAGCCTGGCCTCGGTCTGCGCCTCTATCGACAGCGGCACGTGGACCGCCATCTGGTCGCCGTCGAAGTCGGCGTTGAAGGCGGTGCAGACCATCGGGTGCAGGTGGATGGCCTTGCCCTCCATCAGCACCGGCTCGAACGCCTGGATTCCCAGCCTGTGCAGGGTGGGGGCGCGGTTCAGCATGACCGGGTGATCCTTCACTATCTCCTCGAGGATTCCCCAGATTTCCTCCCTGCCGCGCTCTATGATCCTCTTGGCGTTCTTTATGTTAGGGGCGAGCCCTCTCTCCACTAGCTGGCGTATGACGAACGGCTTGAACAGCTCGAGCGCCATCTGCTTGGGCAGGCCGCACTGGTAGATCTTCAGGTGGGGGCCAATGACTATGACCGAGCGGCCGGAGTAGTCGACCCTCTTGCCCAGCAGGTTCTGGCGGAAGCGCCCCTTCTTTCCGCGCAGCAGGTCGGTTAGGCTCTTGAGCGGACGGTTGCCGGCGCCCAGCACGGCCTTGCCCATGCGGCCGTTGTCGATAAGCGCGTCCACGGCCTCCTGCAGCATGCGCTTCTCGTTGCGGATTATTATCTCGGGCGCCTTGAGCTCCTGGAGCTTCTTGAGGCGGTTGTTCCTGTTTATAACGCGCCGATAGAGGCCGTTCAAGTCAGACGTGGCGAAGCGGCCGCCGTCCAGCTGCACCATCGGGCGCAGGTCGGGCGGGATCACCGGCAGCACCTCGAGGATCATCGCGCACGGGGACGCTTCGCCCTTGCGGAAGTCCTCGGCCACCTGCAGACGCTTGATCAGCTTTCTCTTCTTCTGGCCCGCGCTCTCGGAGACCTCCTCGCGCAGGGAGGCCACCAGCTGCTCCATGTCCATGACGGAGAGCAGCGACTGGACTCCCTCCGCGCCTATCCCGGCGGAGAACTTCTTGTCGTAGGCGGAGCACAGGTCATACTCGCGCTCGATGATTATGTCGGCGAACGCGAAGGGGGAGTGGCCTGGGTCGACGACCAGGTAGCAGGGGTCCTCGATGGTCACGGTCTCCCTCTGGGCGGTGAAGCGCCCGGGGTACTTCTGGTTGTACGACCTGCACTCGCTCTCGGACAGGATGTCCCCCCTGGAGAAGGGCAGATGCACCGCGGCCGTGACTATGAAGGCCTCGGAGTTGCCGATGTACGCCCTAGCCGTCTCCACCGAGTCGCCGAACCGGCTGACGAGGCGCTCGGCCTCGCTCGCGGGGACCACGTCCCCCTCCCTGTACATCGCGCCCTCGGGCACGGACTTCAGGGTGAAGGCGGTCTCGACCTTGAGGGCCTCGTCCCCGTACTCGGTCTTGTAGCGAGACACCTGACCGGCCGACAGGACGTCCCCCTCGTTGACCGGGATGTCCTCGACCGACAGCACCCTCCAGGCCTCCTCGGCCTTGAACTTGGGGTCGTAGTGCATGTGAACCCTGACCTCGCTGTCGGACAGGATGGCGTTCTTCCTGGCGAGGTCGGTCCGGCGTCCCTCCATCACGACCTTGAACGCCTGTTCCCTCTGGCGGGTCGGGGCGAAGTAGACCACCTTCTCGAGGTCCTTGGTCGTGCACCCCAAAAGCAGGCTGAGCCTGCCCGGTATGCCCCTGAGGTACCAGATGTGCACCACGGGGGCGGCCAGCTCTATATGCCCCATGCGCTCTCGACGGACCCGGTTGTCGGTGATCTCCACCCCGCACCTGTCGCAGATTATCCCCCTGAACTTGGGGCCGCTGCGCTTGTACTTTCCGCAGGCGCACTCGAAGCTCTTGGTGGGGCCGAAGATGCGCTCGCAGAACAGGCCGTCCTTCTCCGGCCTGAGGGAGCGGTAGTTTATCGTCTCGGGCTTTTTAACCTCGCCGCTCGACAGCACGCGAATCCGCTCCGGACTGGCGAGCTTGATGCGGACGCCTACTATCTCCCTCTGGGTCATCTGTTGTCATCCCCTTCTTCCTCCATGGACATGCCCTCGGGAAGTCCGTCCTCGAAGATATCCTCCACCTTGACCATCTCGTCGTACTCTTCCTCGAACAGCTTCTCCCCGGCACTATCGTCGGCCTCCGAGGTTGCTTCTTCGTCGTCGAACACTAA
>CAYWKH010000083.1:2826-8684 GCA_964458805.1 uncultured Synergistaceae bacterium | reverse complement strand
TGACGGGCACGCCCATCTGTCCGGTCTTCTTGACCATATCCATAGCCGCCTCCCTGTCCGCGGCGACGTCCACCACCTCGAACGCGATTCCCTTCCCCTCCAGGTACTCCTTGACCTTGGTGCACCAGGGGCACGTCCTTGACGAGTACACAGTGATCAACAGTAACACCTCCTGAATCTCCAGGATAATTCGCGTGGTAAATACCTCCGCGCGTCGGCCCCATTATATCCGAAATAGACGGATATCTTACGGTGGGGATAATTGTCCAAAAAAGCGATATAATGAATACCATCACCTGGTTTTTCACCCAACAGCATGAGGAGGAGAGACAATGACCATGACGTCGGAGGCTTCAGCGAGCTCCGTCCTGGAGAGACGCCTTTCTCCAATAGTGGAACGCTACCGGGGGAAGAAGGGAATAACCATACCGCTCCTGGCGGACCTTCAGCAGGAGATGGGGTTCATAGCGCCCGAGGCGGTCGACTACTTTTCCCGCGAGATGGACATCCCGGCCGCGGAGATGTTCGGAGTGGCCACCTTCTACGCGATGTTCCGCCTGCAGCCCAAGGGGAAGCACACGGTCAGACTGTGCCGCGGGACGGCGTGCCACGTCCAGGGCTCGGCTCGCATAGGGGATCAGATCCAGAGACACCTCTCAGTGGAGGACGGGGGCACCACCGGGGACGGCCTCTTCACCCTCCAGTACGTGGCCTGCCTGGGGTGTTGCAGCCTTGCGCCGGTCATGATGGTGGACGACGAAGTTTACGGCCTGCTCTCCCCTGAAAAGGCCGTGGATGTGCTTGAATCGGTGCGCCGTGCCTCATCCGGGGACGGCGCTGCGAAATAGCTTACGGAGGTGTGCAAGGTGACCAAGACCATCGTGAAGGTCGGCCTGGCGAGCTGCGGGGTGGCCGCAGGCGCCGTCCCCATCTATGAGACCCTGGTCGAGTCCCTGCGAGGACGCGACGACGTTGAGATTAAAAAAGTCGGCTGCATCGGCTTCTGCTACATGGAGCCGCTCGTCGAGGTCGAGCGGGACGGAAAGTCCGTGACCTACGGCAAGGTCGACACGGCCCTGGCGAAGGAGATCGCGGAGTCGCACGCGGCAAGGGGCGAGATAGTGCAGAGGGCGGTCATCCTCGACCCCTCCGCCAAGGCCTGCGAGAACGACCGCATGGACAGCCAGGTGCGCATCGTACTGAGGAACAGCGGCATCATCGACCCGGAGAAGATTGACGAGTATATAGCCAGGGAGGGTTATTCCGCTCTGCGAAAAGCCCTGTCGATGAAGCCGGAGCAGGTCATCGAGGAGATACTAGCCAGCGGACTCCGCGGCCGCGGTGGCGCGGGCTTCCCGACGGGGTTGAAGTGGAAGTTCGCGAGGGGCGCGAAGGGCGACAAGAAGTACTTCGTCTGCAACGCCGACGAGGGGGATCCGGGCGCCTTCATGGACCGCTCGGTGCTCGAGAGCGACCCGCACAGCATCCTGGAGGGCATGGCCATCGGCGCGTGGGCCATCGGAGCGGACGAGGGCATAATCTACTGCAGGGCGGAGTACCCTCTCGCGATCAAGCACCTGAACACGGCGCTCGACCAGGCTCGCGAAAAGGGCTTCCTCGGGGAGGATATCCTGGGGTCCGGCTTCAACTTCGACATACACATCAAGGAGGGCGCCGGGGCCTTCGTCTGCGGCGAGGAGACCGCCATGATCGCCTCCATCGAGGGCAAGCGCGGGATGCCTCGCCCCAGGCCGCCGTTCCCGGCCAACAGCGGCATCTTCGGCAAGCCGACCAACATCAACAACGTGGAGACGATAGCCAACATCCCGTGGATCATACAAAACGGCTCGGCGAAGTTCGCGGAGCTCGGCATAGGCAAGAGCCGCGGCACGAAGGTCTTCGCCCTCGCCGGAAAGATTAAGAGGGGCGGACTGGCGGAGGTCCCGATGGGAATGCCGCTGCGCGAGGTCATCTTCGGGGTCGCCGGGGGGATAGCCGAGGACAGGAAGTTCAAGGCCGTGCAGCTTGGAGGCCCCTCGGGCGGCTGCATCCCCGAGTCGCTTCTTGACACTCCTGTGGACTACGAGTCCATCAACGCCACAGGCGCCATAATGGGCTCCGGCGGGATGGTCGTGATGGACGATAGCACCTGCATAGTCGACGTGGCCAGGTTCTTCCTCGCTTTCGTCCAGAAGGAGTCGTGCGGCAAGTGCCCCTTCTGCCGCATCGGGACCAAGAGGATGCTCGAGATCCTTGAGCGCATTTCCAAAGGCGAGGGGGTCATGGAGGACCTGGACACCCTGTACGACCTGGCCCTCCAGGTCAAGGAGGGGTCGCTGTGCGGTCTCGGACAGACCGCCCCGAACCCGGTGTTGACGACGCTCAAGTACTTCCGGGAGGAGTACGAGGCCCACATAAGGGACAGAAAATGCCCGGCCAAGGTTTGCACCGGCCTCATCCACTACGTTATAGACCCGGCGAAGTGCATCGGTTGCACCCTGTGCGCAAGGAACTGCCCCGTCTCCTGCATCGAGGGGGCGCCGAAGAAGCCCCACGCGATAGACGACGAGAAGTGCATCAGGTGCGGTCAGTGCAAGAAGGTCTGCCCCGTGGGCGCAATTTCTGTGGAATAAGCGGCAGGAGGATTCGGCTGACATGAAGAAGAACGTAAAAGTCACTCTCAACGGAAAGACCGTGTACGGATACGAGGGACAGCTCATCCTGGACCTGTGCGCCGAGTGCGGCGTCGAGGTCCCGACCCTCTGCTACGACCCGCACTTGAGCCTTCACGGCGGATGCTCCGTCTGCCTGGTGGAGGTGGAGGGGGCCAAGACCCTCCTCAGAGCCTGCGCCAACACGATAACACCCGGCATGGTCATCAAGACCGACTCCGAGCGCGCGGTCGGCGCCAGGCGCACGGCTCTGGAACTGCTGCTCTCCGACCATGTCGGCGACTGCCGACCCCCGTGCACCCTGGCCTGTCCTGGACAGGGCAACGTGCAGGGGTACGTGAACCTGGCGGCTCAGGGGAAGTACGGCGAGTCGCTGGACGCCCTGCACCACCACGTCACTCTCCCCTCCTGCATAGGGCGAGTGTGCCCCGCGCCGTGCGAGAAGGTCTGCCGCAGACGCTTCGTCGACGACGCCCCGGTCTCCATCAGGGAGATCAAGCGTTTCGTCGGCGACTGGGGGATAAACAACGGCAGGATGGGCTTCGTGCCGGAGATCGAGGAGAACGGCAAGCGGGTGGCGATCGTCGGCGGAGGGCCGGCCGGCGTCTCCGCCGCATACTACCTGAGGCTGAAGGGGTACAGGCCGGTGATTCTCGAGAAGGAGAGGCTCCTAGGCGGCATGATGCGCTACGGCATCCCCGACTACCGTCTGCCGCAGAAGGTACTGCAGACCGAGATGGACTGGCTGCTCTCCCACGGCATAGAGGTTCGCACCGAGATCGCCCTGGGCAGGGACGTGTCCCTCGACGAGCTTCGAAAGGAGTTCGACGCCGTGATCCTGGCCATGGGCTGCTGGAAGTCCTCCCCGATGCGAGTCGCGGGCGAGGATCTTGACGGGGTTGTGGGCGGGATCGACTTCCTGTACGATGTTAAGACCAACCCGAAGGTAAAGGTCGGCGCAAGGGTCGTGGTGGTCGGCGGCGGCAACACCGCGATGGACGCCGCTCGCTCGGCCAGGCGGCTGGGGGCCGAGAAGGTCTTTGTGCTCTACCGGCGCTCGCGCGAGGAGATGCCCGCCGAGGATATCGAGATAATCGAGGCAGGCGAAGAGGGCGTCGAGTTCATCTACCTCGCCGCGCCGAAGACGATCGAGGGCGCCCGCAGGGTCGAGCGCATCCTCTGCGAGAAGATGGAGCTCGGCGAGCCGGACGCCTCGGGCAGGAGGAGCCCCGTGCCCACTGGCGAGACGTTCGTCCTGGAGGCGGACATGGTGATCGCGGCGATCGGACAGGGGACGGACTTCTCCGGCCTGCCGTCCGACCTGCACGACGGCAGAAGGATGAAGGTCGGCAAGGACTACGACACTGCGCTTCCGGGAGTGTTCGTCTGCGGCGACCAGCAGACCGGCCCCAAGATAGCGATCGAGGCAATCGGCAACGGCCACTGGGCTGCGGACTCCGTCGACCACTACCTGGCGCACGGAACGCCGAAGAAGCCGTTCTTCTACGACATCGTGCGCGAGGACCTGGGGCCCGAGGACTTCACCCACATCGTCCGCTCGGTGCAGGAGGAGGTCCCGCACGTCCCCGGCGAGACCAGGTTGAAGATGAAGTTCGACGAGTACAGCGCCGGCCTCTCGGAGGAGCAGACCCTGCGCGACGCCAACCGGTGCATGGAGTGCGGCTGCCCGGACGTGTTCGAGTGCAAGCTGAGAAAGTACGCCACGACTCACGAGGCTCGTCCAGAGAAACTCGCGGGCGCTCATATCGAGAAGGTCGAGGATGCCAACCCCTACTACGCGCGCAACCTGGACAAGTGCATCCTGTGCGCGAAGTGCGTGAGGGCCTGCGACGAGGTGGCCGGCTTCCACGCTATAGACTTCGCCATGCGGGGGTTCGAGTCGGTCCTCACCCCGCAGTTCTTCCACGACATGGAGCACTCCGACTGCACCTTCTGCGGCCTGTGCACACAGGTCTGCCCGGTCGGCGCGCTTGTGGAGAACCGCGCAGGCCATTGGCCTCACCTTGAGGAGCCGGTGATAATCAAGACGACCTGCATGTCCTGCCCCGTGGGGTGCGAGCTGGAGATGAACCTCGACCGGGGGAGGTCGCGGATCGTGCGCATCACCACCAACCTGGACGACCCCGAGGCGCCAACCGGCGGCGACTGCTGCGTGAGGGGGCGGTACAGCTTCAAGGAGATGGACCTGTACGGCAACTTCGACCATACTATAAAGGGCGCGACCGTCTCGCCCGAAGAGGCGGTCGCGGCCTTCGAGGCCTTCGCCACGGAGAAGGGCGTCGCGTTCGTGGTCGGCCCCTCCCTCACCGAGCAGGAGGTACGGGCGATCGTCGAGTTCACGAAGCTGCGCGCTCCGGGGGCTCGAATCGCCATGGCGGCCGACGCGGAGCTGGCGCCGCATCTGCGGGAGGCGGCGGGGCGCGACAGTCTCAAGAGAGGCTCGTACTCGAGCCTTAACGGCCTCTCCCCGGACGGGGTCTTCCGCCACGGGGAGAGCGACGCGTTCCTGCTCGTCGGCACGAATACAGACGAGGACCAGCCCGTGCTGACATCCTGGCTCCGCAGGGCCGTGCGCCACAAGAAGAGCCGGCTTGTCTACGTGGGAGAGACCCCCGGCCTGTTTGACAAGGGGGACGCGCTGATACTCAGGCCCTCCGAGGGGAGGACTGACCGGGTGCTCCAGGCCCTCGCGGCGGCCATCAAGGACGGAGAGGCTCAGGATGTTATGCTTGATGGCACCGGAGTCTCCGTCGAACAGATAAAAACGGCCGCGGCTATGCTGGCGGACGCGAGGAAACCCCTTACGCTGATCGGCGGAGCGGCCCCGGCCAGGGAGGCATTCGACGCAGCGGCCTCGCTCAACGGCGAATACCTGCTTCTGTTCAAGGGGACGGGCAGCGCCACCCTGCTCGCGACGGACGAGAAGATCGTAGACACTGCGGAGCTGCGCGCAAATGCGAACGCGCCGCTGGTCTTCCTGGGCGCGACGCCGGAGGAGGCCGGCTTCAACGCCGCCGACCTCGCGGGAAGAAGATACGCAGTACTGGCCTCCAAGCTCACAAATCTGGCGGAAAAGGCGGAAGTCCTCATCCCGCTTCTTCCGTGGACGGAGAAGGACGGCGACACGGTCAACCTCGATGGGCGACGACTGGCCGTGCGAAGGGG
>CAYWKH010000083.1:0-2726 GCA_964458805.1 uncultured Synergistaceae bacterium | reverse complement strand
GCAGTCCCCGCCGGGGAGCCGATAAAGATCGGCTACCTGGCCATCCTTACCGGCGACGGCTCCACCTGGGGCCAGCACGAGCGCGATGGCGCCCTGCTGGCGGTGAAGGAGTTCAACGAGGCGGGCGGGGTGCTCGGCCGCCCGCTCGAGCTGATCTGCTACGATGTGCGCGGGCGCCAGGAGGACGCCATAAATGCGGCCCGAAGGCTGATCCACGAGGACAATGTCTGCGTCATAGGCGGGACCAACTACAGTGGCCTGAACCTGGCCACCGCCTCGGTGATCGAGAACGGGAAGGTCGCCCAGATAGGCACGTCCGCGACGAACCCGACCGTGACGGTCGACCCGGCGACGAACAAGGTGCGCCCCTACATGTTCCGCCTGAGCTACACCGACCCGTATCAGGGCAAGGTTATGGCCGACTACTTGTTCAACAAGCTGGGGCTCAAGAGCGCAGCCGTCATAACCGACGTCGGCAGCGACTACTCCGAGGGGCTCAAGGAGTTCTTCGTGGGCCGGTTCGCGGAGCTCGGGGGAGAATTGAAGGGCATATGGGGGTTCCGCAGCGGCGACGTGGACTTCAGGGCACAGCTGACCGAGATGAAGGCGTCAGGCGCCGAGGCGGTCGCGCTTCCCCTGCTGTACAAGGAGATGGGCCTGATCATGAAGCAGGCGGCCGAGCTGGACTGGTTCCCGGCCTTCATAGGAGGGGACGGCTTCAGCCCGAGCATGCACGAGATCGCAGGCGAGGCCATGGAGGGCAGCTACTGGGTCTACAACATGGACCTGCTCAACCCGCAGATGATCCTGCTCTTCTCGCGATTCGAGAAGGAGTACGGCAGGCCGGTCACGGAGCCGAGCAACGTCGCCTACGCCTACGACCTGATTACCTGGGTGGCCGACGCGATCAGGAGGGCCGGCACCGACGACTCGACCGCGATAAGGGACGCCCTCGAGGATACCAAGGATCTGCGCCTTGTTCACTTCACCCTGACGGTCGACAAGGAGACCCACAACCCGCTCAACAAGCCTGCGGCCATGATGGTGTGGAAGGATCAGAAGCTGAACTTCCTCGAGATGTGGGCACCCCAGGATAACTTCTAAACAGGGATAACCGGTACCACCGGGGGCCCTCGCCGTCCGCACAGGGGCGAGGGCCCTGTCTTACTCCCCAAGCCCGGCCTTGACCGAGCCGCCCTTCATGGAGACCGCCACCCGCCTCCTCCAGCAGTCGCCCTCATCGGGGAAGTCCTCGCGGAAGTGAACCCCTCGACTCTCCTCCCTGGCAAGTGCGGCCCTGGCGACCGCCACGGCGGTAAGGTACATTCCGTTCATCTCCAGCGCGTGCAGCACGTCCATCTGCGAGGAGAGCTTCATCCCGCGGTTCGAGCTCCTCCACTCCTCTATTTCCGCAAGACATGCGCGGATGCCCGACCCGCTTCTCCAGGGGGACAGGCCTCGCTGCACTATGCGGCGCAGCGAGCGGCGGACATCCCCCGGCGCGATCCCGCTCTCCGCCCGCAAGACTTCGGGCGAAGGAATCTCCCGGCGGTCGATGGTCTTCAAGGGGCCGGCCTCCGCGGCCGCGGCGATGCCCGCCCTGAGGCCGAAAACCACCACGTTGGTCAGGGCGTTTCCACCCATCCTGCTGGCGCCGTCAACCCCGGCCGAGACCTCGCCGCAGGCGTAGAGCCCCGGCATCCTGGTCCTGCCGTCGGAATCGATCGGCACACCGCCGCAGAAGTAGTGCTCCAGCGGGCTGACCTGCACGGGAGCGGCCCGTTTTTCAGAGGGAAGGTCGATCATCAGGAAGATCTGGACCTCGGGGACTGCAAGATCGTCTTCGGTCAACTCTTCAAGGTGGAGCATGGCCTTCCCGCCTTTGAGAATATGCCCCGCCATCAGCACTGCCGCCCTGTCGCGAGCGAACAGGTTCGCCTCCCTCCCGGAGGACACCCCCCACGCGGGAAAGGCCTCCCTGAGGAACTCCCTGCCCCCCTCGTCGGTCAGGGGTATGTAGTCGAGTATGTTCAGCCCCACCATCCACACGGGATACCCAGGCTGGTCCCAGCCCATCGGGTAGAACTGCACGAACTCCATGTCCGCCAGCTCCAGGCCGGCCTCCAGGGCGAGGGCATAGCCGTCTCCGGTCATCCGCACGGGGTTGTCGGTCCGCTCGTAGATCGCACCGCCGCCACCGGTAGCTAGGACCACCGCGGACGCCCCGAACGAGAAGGCCCGTCCGCTCCTCCAGTCTACGGCCTCGACTCCCTCCGCTCCCCTCGGCCCCGCCAGCAGCCGGGTCGCGGCGTGGTATTCGAGTATCTCCACTCCCTCCCGGCGGGCAATGGCCGCCAACTCGCCGACCATCCCACCTCCGCCCATGATCCCGGATGGGGCGGAGCGCCGCGACGACGCCCTCCCGCACTCCTCGATGTCCATGGTCACTCCCCAGTCCGACAGGGTCCTGAGAGTGGCCTCGGACTCCTCGGAGAGCATTCTGACCAGGGCCGGGTCGTTCATGTACCTGCCCGTCCTCATGACACGGGCGTAGTGCTCCTCCGGCGGCACAGATCCCGAGGAGAGCGAGAAAAGCCCGCCCGAGTAGGCGGTGCAGTTGGACCTCTCGCACGCGGTCTTGCTCAGGAGCATGACATCCGCGCCCCTCCTCCTCGCCGCAACCGCGGCCACCAGCCCCGCCCCGCCTGATCCGACGACTATCACTC
>CAYWKH010000082.1:0-8758 GCA_964458805.1 uncultured Synergistaceae bacterium | reverse complement strand
ATGCGCTGGAAGTCCGATGATTTTTTGTCTTGACAACCGGGTCCACTTTATTCCTTGGATACCGTCTTCGAGTCCCTCCTGCCTTCTTCCAGATTCCCACTCCGATATTGCGCTTTCTAGGAATCTCTGATCAAGTCCCTCGCGCCTGCGGAGGCAGTGGATGCCAACGGACCTTGTGATGAGCAAGACGCACTTAATCAGAGCTTCCTCTAGAATATAATAGCACATCATAGACTGGCAGGAGGGGATGTATCACCCCTAAATCCACAGGTCCATCTCCCAACCGGAAACGATTTCTTAGCTCGTCTGTCGCCGTGGGTGAAGCGAACAGCAGGCTCTACTCCAGAAGGCAGCGGAGTTGGCGGAGCCTCTTCTCCTCGTGCGCAAACAGCGTACCTCCCATGTCGCCCGACCAGGTCTTCAGGATGGCGTGCCTCCGAGCTCCTCGTTCAGGATTCAGTCCCGCGCAGGCGCCCCTCGCGTATCTCGTCCAGCTGCTCGGGAGTGAAGCCGGTGTACAGAAGAATCTTCTCCACGGGCTCGGCGTTCTCGAGCATCGCGAGGGCCACAGCGATCCCCCTTTCGAAACGACCGGCCTCGCGCCCCTTCTCGCGGCCCTCTTCGCGCCCCTCTTCGCGCCCTTCCTCGCGGCCCTCCGTCTTGATCCTGCGCATCTCCTTCTCAATGTAGGTAAGCATCCTGTCAACCTCCTCTCGGTCGCCGAACTCCTCTGGGATAGCATCCAAGTCGACTCCGTCGAGCACAGCGTATGCGCTGAAATAGCTGTGAAGGTGACGGGCGAGCAGTGCGGCCTCGTCGTCGGGAAAGACGGACAAAAGATGTCTGACCCGCTCCAAAACCTCTCCAAGTCCCTCGCTCTTGGCCGGACGGGCCAGGTAGAGAAGGCCGCTAAGCGCGTCCGCGTCGGCCATGAGATCCTCCGTGTCCTCGTCCCTGAGCGAGACCAGACGGTACTCGAACTCCGGGACGAAGCCTCGGAAGTCGGAGGAGTCCCGGACCTTCTCCGAGAAGCGCCTGGCGGCGGTCCACTCCGCCTCTCCCTCGTAGAAGACCACCGGAATTATGGGCGGAAGAAGAAAACCCTTGCGCCTGGCGGTCCTCCCCGCCTCTCCGACGCACCTCTCCCAGAGTTTGACCATGTAGCAGAGCAGACGCCAGGGCATAAGATAATCCACCCGGGACTGGTGCTCTATCAGGATGTAGACGTAGGCCTCGAGATCTCCTCTCCTTATGCGGTAGACCACGTCCGATCGCTTCTCTCTCAGGTCCTCGGGGATGAATGTGGTGTTTTCGAGGACTGCGTCGTCCGGTCTCAGGTCGGGGATCTCGCGCCTCAGGTAGCGTCTTGCGAAGCGAAGGAAAAGCTCCCTGTCGCCCAGCATCCTGCGGAATGCATTGTCCTTTTCGGCCATGCGGCTCTCCTTCCGCTTCCTCCATTATAGCATTATTCAGACTCCCGCGTGCTCGGGAGTCCGGCCCCCCTTCCTTGTTAAGGCCCTCCTTAAGACTCGCAAGCCTCCAAGCCGCCCCGCCGCGGCTAGTCCAGCGGCACCAGGGTGTAGGAGCGGCTGCCCAGCCCCAGCTCCTCCGCGTACTCCAGCTGGCGCAGTCCGCTAGTGTCGGGCCATGCCGCCGCGAACTTGTCGTCCCCCGGCCCGCAGGGGCATTCGATCATGGTGCCCGGCAGGGCGCGGGCGTTCTTCACCAGGTCGAAGCAGGCCTGGTCCAGGGCCACCGGGTCCCGCGAGGCCAGTATGCCCTGGTCGGGGACCAGCGCCGCGTCGCTCCACGGCACGCAGTCGCAGTGCGGCGTCACGCGCAACACGAAGCTGAGGAACAGCGCCTTGTCGCGCTTGGGCGCGGCCAGGGCGGTGGCGTACTCGGCCAGGCGCTCGACGAACTCGCGCAAATCCTCCCGGCTCCCCGTGTCGATGGCCTTCTGCGGGCAGACGGTCATGCACTCGCCGCAGCCTATGCACCGAGGGCGGTCGACCACGGCCCGCCCCTCGGCGAGCTCGATGGCGTGAACCGGGCAGACCTCCACGCACTGGCCGCAGCTGATGCACTTCTCCCGGTGCACCGCGGCGCGCAGCGAGTGCTGGTCGCGTTTGCCGGACGCGGGCGCGCACCCCATCGCCAGGTTCTTCACCGCCCCGCCGAACCCGGCCATCTCGTGCCCCTTGAAGTGAGAGACCACGACCATCGCGTCCGACGCCACCAGGTCCGCCGCGGCGTGCACCTGGCGGAAGTACCCGCCGACCCCGGGCAGGTCGACGACCGAGCCGCTCCTGAGGCCGTCCGCTATTATGACCGGGCACCCCAGCACGGCGTAGTCGAAGCCGTGCTCGACCGCCGTCGCCAGGTGATCGACCGAGTTGGAGCGGCTGCCCGAGTACAGGGTGTTGGTGTCGGTGACGAAGGGCTTGCCGCCGCGCGCCTTGACAGCGTCGACCACCTGCCGAACGAACACCGGGCTCACGTAGGCGTCCCCGCCGCGCTCGCCGAAGTGGACCTTGACCGCGACCAGGTCCCCCTCCGACACTATGGACCCGACCCCAGCGCGCTCGACCAGCCTCCCGACCTTGACGGTCATGCTCTCGTGCCGGTTGCGCGCGCGCAGGTCCGCGAAATAGACTTCAGCCATGCACATCTCTCCTCTCTGCGGATATGATAGCATCTTCGCGGCGAAATCGATCATGTCAGGCGCATTTTTAGGCCGCCGAGCGGGGTCGTCGCGCCGGCCCCCATGCTCGCGTCGCAGGGGTTCGGATTTGCGCGTCGAAACAAATACATTCCGACCTATATCCGAGGTATTGACAATCCACTCGTATGTCTTTATACTGACGCTAGACTACAATTTGTATATATCTCGAGCGAAGACAGTCGAAGGGAGAGTGAATATCGTGGCGGTCAAGATGACGCGAAGCAACGAGGTCCAGGGCAGCTCCGCCGCCCGGCTGCTGGAGATGATCCTGCCCAGGCCCTCGTCCACCTTCCTGATGAGATTTCCCGGCGAGACGCCGTCCATACTGGTGGTCGACAGGTCCCTCCCCCCGTCGGAGGGGGCGAGGGTGGTGCTGGGCACGGAGAAGGGGCTGAGGATCGCGACACTCGGCCCCGGCTTCAACCCCTCGCGCGTGTGGGGCGTGGTGACATGGATAATACGCTCCCCCTCCTGAGAAAGTGCGGGGAGATGCTGGCCCTGTGCGACTGCAACAACTTCTTCGTCTCGTGCGAGAGGCTGTTCCGCCCCGACCTCGAGGGGCGGCCGGTGGTGGTACTGTCCAGCAACGACGGGATAGTCATATCCCGCTCGAACGAGGCTAAGGCCATGGGAATAAAGATGGGGGAGGCGTACTTCCAGGTGCGCCGCTTCTTCGAGAAGCGCGGGGGGACGGCCTTCTCCAGCAACTTCCAGCTCTACGAGGAGATATCGGACAGGGTGATGGCGGCGCTGCGCGGGCGAACGCCCTCGATGGAGGTCTACTCGGTGGACGAGGCCTTCCTGGAGGTCCCGCCCGACGCGCGCGGACGCGCGGAGGAGTGGGGGCGCGAGGTGCGGGCGGCGGTTCTCAGGGAGGCGGGCATCCCGGTGTCGGTGGGTCTGGCCCCCACCAAGACGGCCGCCAAGCTGGCGGCCGAGCGGGGCAAGAAGCGCCCGGAGACGGGAGGGGTCTTCGTGCTCCCGCCGGGCGGAGATTGGGACGACTTCCTGCGGGACATCCCGGTGGAGGACGTCTGGGGGATAGGGTGGCGCTGGAGCGCATACCTGCGCAGGCGCGGGGTTCTGACGGCCCTGCGCCTGCGGGACGCGTCCGACGACTGGCTGGACAGGCGGCTCGGCGTGCGGGGGGTGCGCACGGCGTGGGAGCTTCGCGGCATTAGGTGCTTCAGCGTGGAGGAGGTAGAGAGGCCGCAGAAGTCGATCCAGTCGTCTCGCACGTTCGCCCGCCCGGTGCGCACCAGGGAGGCGATGGCCGAGGCGGTGACGGAGTTCGCGCTCGCGGCCGGGAGGCGGCTGCGCTCGCAGGGCTCGCTGGCCGGCAGCATCGCCGTCAGCATCTCCACCAGCCGCTTCCGGGCGCCCTTCTACGGCGCGGCGGCGGAGGCGCCGCTGGAGGCGCCGACGGACAGCGACATCGTCCTGGCCAGGGCCGCGACCGGCGCGATGAACTCGATCTTCAGGGAGGGGCTCGACTACGAGAAGGCGCACGTCCTGCTGGGGCGGCTGTCGCCGGCCGACGCGGTGCAGCTCGCCCTGTTCGGGGGCGGCGACGAGCGGGGATCGGCCCTGTCGCGGACATCGGACCGGATAAACGCCGCCGTTGGGCGCAAACTGCTGATGCCGGCGCTCCTCATGGGGGAGAAGGAGTGGCGCCCAAGGCGAAGCAGGCACTCCGGCACTCGCCTGGAGGACCTTGGGTGTCTGCCGGAGGTTCGGGCGCAGCAGGAGGGCCGGCCGCCCCGCGCGCAGCAGGCCCTCCCGGAGGCCTCTGTGTCTACCTCCCCTGGATCATCCACTTGTTGATCATCTGGATGTACATGCCCATGTCGTCGGCCGCCCTGTCCGGCGACATGCGTATGCCGCCGCCCCCCGGCGTCCTGCACGACAGGGCCTCGAGCGCCTTCAACCCCTGCTCCGGGGTGTAGCCGCCCGACGTCGCGCCCTCCTCCACCTTCCTGAATATGTCCAGCGCGGCCTTCAGCCTGGGGGGGAGGGCGGCGGCCGGGTCGAGTCCCTTGCTCTTCAGGAAGGGGTCGATGTGGCGACCGTAGTCCTTACCTAGCTGGCGCATCCCCTCCGCCCAGGCCTCGGCGGCGGCGCTCGCGTCCCCGGCCTTCTCCAGTCCGCGCGCCCTCTCGAACCACTCCTTCGCCTTGCCGGCGACCGTATCGCCTATGTCCCCGGGCCTCGCCAGCTTCCCTGCGGCTCTGCCCCTGATTATGTCGTCGACCATCTGGCGACGCGCACCGTCCGAGACCATGCGCCCCGGGTTGTACGAGTCGGGGTGCCACACGCTGGTGACCGTGTGGTCGAGCTGTTCGGCCGTCAGCCCCGTGGCCGCGGCCAGCTTCTGGTTGTAGATCGGGGCCGAGATGTCGTGATGCACGTCGCCCAGCACCTTGCCCTTCCTGGTCGCGAACTGGAAGAACACGTCCCTGTCGCGCCCCAGCCTGGTCGGGTCGACCCCGGAGACCCCCCTCGAATGGACGAGGATCTCGCTCCTCTTGAGGCCGGGGTTCGCCCTCAGGAAGCCCTGTATCCTCTGCTCCAGCATCACTCCCTCCCTGGTCAGGTCCGGGTTGTTCCTCAGGAACTGGTCGATGCTGCTCCCGGCCTTGGTGCCGGCCTTCGGCAGCTCGTCCCCGACGAACCTCTCCAACCTCTTGTCGACGCCCCTGATTCTGCCGGTGATCCCCTTGCAGACGTGCTTGTCGACCTTCCTGTTGATCTCGGCCAGGGTCTTGTTTATTCGCGCCCTGAGGGCGCCCGGCACCCCCGCCTCGTTGGCCAGGGCCACCGCGGTCTTGCTCCTCTGCAGCTCCAGCACCAGCTTGTCGAACTCCTTTGGCTTGGTGGTGGACTGGAGCTTGTCTATGAGTTTCTTCCCGTCGGCGATGCGCTTCTCCAGGTTCTTTTTGACGGCCCTGCCCGCCTGAGACGCCGCGAAGTTGCCCCCCGCCGCCCCGGCCTGGGCCGTCGCGCGGTTGCCCCACAGGCGCCTCTCCCTGGTCAGCTCCTTCCACGTCCAGGAGGCCAGCTCGCGGAGCTCGCGCTCCGCTAGTCCCGTCGCCCTGGACAGCTTGTCCATGGCGGCGGGGCCCATCCAGGCGGTCCTCTGGGCGAACTTGGCCATTACGGTCCTGCCCGTCTCGGTGTTCATCAGGCGGGCGACCGCCTTGGGCCCGTACTTGACCATGCCGTGCAGCGCGCCCCGCAGGCCCAGCATCAGCGCGGCGCGCTCCGGGGTCATGGCCTCGCCCGACAGGGTCTCCCCCGTGTATATCGACAGTATGTCCATCGCCGGCCCGACGTAGGGGAGGGACCACAGCACCTGCTCCGCGAGCTGCTGGTTGGCCTGGATCTCGGTCATCATGGCGTCCGCGGCCAGCCCCAGCGCCTCGTCGAACTTGCCGAACGCCTCCCCTCTGGCCTTGAGGCCTTCGTATATCATACTCGGGTCGCCCGACGCCAGGAGCCTCAGGAACCAGGCGCGCGCTCCGTTCTCCATGGCCTCGCGCCAGCGTCTGGTCGCCTCGACGTCATCGGGCGACGGCTTGGGCATGGCAGCCAGCCCCAGCGACTGCCAGAAGCCGGGGAGCTCGTCCGGCGACTCTAGCATGCGGGCCCGTCTTACGAGGGCCTCCTGGAAGCGCTCGAACGGGCCGGTGTCGATCCCCTGGTCCCTTAGGCGCTTCAGCAGCTTGCCCGTGAGCTCGTCGTACTCCCTGGTCCCTGGCTTGGGCAGGTCGAGCTTCTTCAGCCAGTCCGGAAGGCGGAAGCCCACCTGTATGTGCGGCCGGTTGGTGCAGTACCAGTCCCTCTGCACCGTCTCCACCGCCACGCACCCGCCGGGGTCCGAGGTCAGCCCCGACGGGGGCGTGAAGGGGGCGTCGGGACCGGCTCCGGCCTCGTCGAACGGCTCGGGCATGCACTCGAACATCGGGTCCGCCTCGGGGTTGTTCAGATCGTCGGCGTCCTCCACCCAATCCTCCATGTCCAGCGGCTCGACGTCCTCGTCAAGCCCGTCGAAGCCGTCGGTCTCGGTCAGCAGGGAGTCCCAATCCTCGTCGCCATCCTCCTCCTCGTCGTCGCCGACGTCCTCCAGGACGAGCTCCGGCTCTTCTCCGGGCTCCTCCTCCAAGTCCTCCTCCGCGAACCATGGCTCCTCGTAATCCTCGTCGGAGGAGGGAGACAGGAAGTTGCCAGGGCCGCCCGCGTCCACGGGGCCAAGCCCGGGGACCTCGACCAGCCCGGGGCGCGCGCCCTCGGGCTCGACCACCGCAGGCATCCCGGCACTTCTGAAGCCGGGGGCCGCCGACTCGCCGACCTTGCCGGTCGCTTCCCTCTTCGCACCGGCCACCGGCGCAGGGAGGGCGCCCAGGGGCGACCCGACCGCCCTGGCGGCGCTCGATGCGACGATCCGCGGGGCGGGCCCGGCGGCCTTGCCGCCACCTTCGAGGACCTCGCTGCGCTCGGCCGGCGCCAGGGGCTCATCGTCCTCGTCCGCGGACCTCTGCGCGGTGGATGTCACCTCGACCGGCAGCAGGAGCTCCACCCCCGCCCCGTCCAGCAGGCGGACCTCTACGAGGTTCCTTCCGAAGCGAAGCGGAACTCGCTCCTCGATCAGGCCGTCCTTCACCCTCGCACCCGTCCACGCCCCCCTCTCCACGCGCCAGGCAGCCGCGGCCACCTCGGGGCCGCACCTCACCTTCAGGGCGGTCCAGCGCTCGCCGGTCTCCGCGCCCGTCAAGGGTTCGAGGATCTCGGCGCTCGGGGGCTGCGCATCCACGGTCACCTTCGCGGACGTCTCCGTGGCGTTGCCGCTCCCGTCGACCGCCCGCAGCGATATGGCGTGCTCGCCGGGCTGCAGCAGGCCGGTCGCGGTGAACTCCCCGCCGGCACCGCGGGTCATGCGCGTCCACAGTCCCTGGTCTATCCTGGCCTCCACCCTGGCCACCCTCACGTCGTCCGTCGCCCTGGCCGAGAGCCTCAGCAGGGAGCTCTCCAGCCTGTCGCCGTCGCGCGGCGCGACAAGATCAAGAACGGGCCTCTGCGCGTCCCCTTCGGCCTCTGCCCAGATGTAGGCCGCGCTCTCGGGGCCCCCTCCCTCCGCCGGGGCTATCTTCAGGCGGTGTCTGCCGGGCGGCAGGGTCACGTCGAACCTCAAGGGCACCTCGCCCGTCACCGGAAGAAACGGTATGTGGCGGCGGGCCAACTCCCTCTCCGGCAGGTCCGGGTCGGCCAGGCTCAGGACCACCGCCGCGTCGTACCCCGGCAGGGCGCCCAGGTTCCTGACGGAGACGCCCAGCATCGCGCTCTCCCCCGACTTGAGCCTGCCTCCTTCGGGCAGCGACAGTCCGTGAGACGATATGCTCATCCTCGCCCGGTCGGGGATGTACCCCTCGGTGGATCGCACGGCCTGCTCCGCCGCCTCCCTGGACTCCGCGACCGCCCACACCCGCGCCGCGTTCATTCGCGTCACCAGGCGGAAGTCGCTGTTCACGACGTAGTGGCCTCCCCTGAGGTGGCGCGAGACGATCTCCATGGAGTTCCCCTCGGGCGCGCCGGATGCGCCGAACCTTATCGCCGAGGGGGGGACCGGGAAGCGGTAGTTACCCTCGGGCACGGCGTTGGTCACTCTGCCGATCACCTGGCCGTTCATCACTATGTCGACGTCGTGGGGTTCGTAGGTCCCCCTGCCCCACGGGAGGGTGAAGGTCATCTCGAGCCAGGCGTCCAGCAGGTTGGTCTCCTCCCACCCCTTCGCGCTCTTGAGCGCCGAGTAGTCGAAGCGGCCGTCGAAGCCGACGTCGGCGCGGACGAAGTCGATCTCTCCGTCTCCGTCGCCGTCCTCCCCGGCCCAGAGTATGCGCTCCGCTCGGTCGATCCAGGTCCACCTGTCTATCCTGCCGTCGCCGTTCGAGTCCACGCCCGCGCCCCACTTCGACGCGTCGATGTACTCGGGCGACAGGAAGGCAGCGGATGCGGCCCTCGCCTCCAGCAGTTCCCGAT
>CAYWKH010000081.1:0-9068 GCA_964458805.1 uncultured Synergistaceae bacterium | reverse complement strand
GCTTGGCCCTTACCGGCGTGATCCTTCTGCAGCAGAGGAAAGAGGGCGGTTTCTCCGGTATATTCGGCGGGGGCACCCAGGCCGACATGGGCGCAAGCCAGTGGCAGCGCTTCACTGGGCTGACGAAGCTCACGGTGATCCTGACAGCCGTATTCATGGTGACCTCGGTCGTCCTGGTTCTAGCCTGACGACGATGATGGGCGGCGCAGACGGGCGCAACACGTGCCCGGAGATGGACGGAATCGCCGACGTGCGCTCCTTCCGGGCCGGCGAGAGAAGGCTTCACTCGGCGACCCACGAGGAGATCCTGACGGGCTGCACGACGGACGTGTACTTCGTGAAGGCCCGCGACGTCCTCAGGGACGGCGGCAGGCTGGACACGGAGGTGACCGCCGAGATCTTCGCCAGGAAGAGCGGCGTGTTCGCCGGCCTGGAGGAGGTCCTGATCCTCCTCGACGGGCGGAAGGTGACCGTGCACTCCCTGCGGGAGGGCGACGCCTTCGCGGCCAAGGAGGTCCTGGTGCGCATCTGCGGCCCGTACGAGGCCTTCGGCGTGTTCGAGACCGTCATGCTCGGGATGCTGGCGAGCGCCTCCGCCTGGGCCACCGCCGCAAGGGAGTGCGTAGACGCGGCGGAGGGGAAGCCCGTCCTGTGCTTCGGCGCGCGGCACGTGCACCCCTCGGTGGCCCCGGTGATGGAGCGGACCGCGCTCAAGGTCGGAGGCTGTGCCGGGGCGAGCTGCATCCTCGGAGCCAAGCTGGCCGGGGTCGAGCCGTCCGGGACCGTGCCCCACGCCGCGGTCCTCATAATGGGGGACACGGTGGAGCTGGCCCTGCGGTACGACGCCGTGATGCCGGACGGCGAGCCCAGGATCGTCCTGGTGGACACGTTCAAGGACGAGGCCGAGGAGACCCTGAGGGTGGCCGCGGCCCTGGGCGACAGGCTGAACGCGGTGCGCCTGGACACCCCGGGCGAGAGGGGCGGCGTATCCCCGGAGCTCGTGGCCGAGGTCCGCTACAGGCTCGACAAGGCGGGCTTCCCGAACGTCAGGATCGTGGCCTCCGGTGGGTTGTCGCCGGACAGGATACGAGAGCTGGCCCAGGCGGGCGCGGACAGCTTCGGGGTCGGGAGCTACATCTCCCACGCGGCCCCCATCGATATGACCATGGACCTCAAGGAGGTGGGCGGCGTCCCCATAGCAAAGCGCGGGCGCCTGCCGGGGAGGCTGGACAACCCGAGGCTGGAGCGCGTTCTCTGACCCCGGCCACGCAGTTGCAGAGCCCGTATCGCTCATTCGCCGGATGGATGCCGCCGGGAGGGCCCCTGCCACGCCCTTGGAGGCGCGAGTGTCCCTCCGGTGAAACGAGACGGTTTTTCGATAAATGGACCGCGCATGGAGCAGCAGAAGCGAAATTTAAGGAGGAAAGACCATGTTGTGCAACCGCACCTATATGGCCGCCAAGGAGAAGGTCGAGCGGAAGTGGTACGTAGTCGACGCCGCCGACAAGCCGCTCGGAAGGGTAGCATCCCAGGTGGCCAAGGTACTCATGGGCAAGAACAAGCCCACCTACACCCCCCACGTCGACACCGGGGATTTCGTGATAATCATCAACGTGAAGAAGGCCAGGCTCACCGGCAACAAGCGTGAGAACAGCACGGTCCACTACCACACCGGATGGCCGGGCGGGTTCCGCTCGTCCACCTACGGCGAGATGATGGACAAGAAGCCGGAGGAGCTCATGCACCGCATCGTCAAGGGCATGCTGCCCAGGAACAAGTTGAACTTTCAGAGGAAACTCAAGGTGTACGCGGGGAGCGAGCATCCCCATTCGGCGCAGCAGCCGGAGCCCCTTGAGGTGTAATCGTCAGGAGGAGGACGGATTTAATGCAGAGTTCAGGGTATTTCTGGGGAACAGGCAGGAGAAAGTGCGCCCTCGCCCGCGTCCGTATTCGTCCGGGCGACGGCGCTTTCAAGGTTAACGAGCGCGAAGTGGCGGAGTACTTCCCCCGCGACTGCTGGCAGATCAGCGCCATGCAGCCGCTTAAGGTCGCGGGGCTCGACGGCAAGATGGATGTCTTCGTCAGGGCCTCCGGCGGCGGCCTCTCCGGCCAGGCCGGAGCGGTGCGCCTCGGGGTGGCCCGCGCCCTGTTGAAGCTCGACCCCGAGCTTCGCCCGCTGCTGAAGAAGAACGGTTTTCTCACACGGGACCCGCGCATGGTCGAGCGCAAGAAGTTCGGCCGAAAGGGAGCGAGGGGACTCCGGCAGTTCTCGAAGCGCTAGGGTTTTTTCGGTACAAAAGGAGCGGGCCAGTCCCGCTCCTTTTTTTATCAGTGACGCATGCGCATATTCGTGGTATGATTCTGCACAGAAAAGTATCTTCAGTATGTATATATGATTTCAGGTTGCGTATCCCACAGGAGGTGTGTGTCGAATGAGGAGGACGGGTTGGCTGGTATTGGTCGTTCTGTTTGCTATGTTCTGCGTCGGCGCCCAGGCTTTCGCGGACGTCCTGCCGCGTACAACCAGCGCCACCAGGGACATAGTGCTGGTGGAGGAGGACGAGGAGGAGGAACAGGAGCAGCAGTCCGACAAGGCTGTCATGGGCGGTGAGGAGAAGGCCTCGCGGCTGGCGGTGGAGGAGATGCACAGGTCCGACTTCGCGCTCGCGCTCGAGACCTCGAAGACCGCCGAGGGGGATGTCTACAACATAGGGGACAAGATCGAGTTCGCGTTCACGTCCGACAGGGACTGCTTCCTGACTCTGTTGAACTTCACGCCCTCGGGGCGCATCTACGTGCTCTTCCCGAACAAGTGGGTGGAGGACAACTTCGTGAAGGCGGACGATACGGTGTTCGTCCCGGCCCAGGGGCAGAAGTTCTCCATGAAGCTCGGAGGCCCGGCGGGCACCGACATAGTCAAGGCCATTGCCACCAACGTGCCCACCAAGATCGTGGACCCGGACAACGAGAAGCTTTTCGGCCCGTTCACCGTGCTCGAGGACCCGAAGGTCGCCACCAGGGACATAATCCTTATGGAGGAGGAGCCGGCCGCCTCCGAGGAGGCGCAGGAGGCGCCGCTCGAGTGGGCGGCCGCGTCGCTCGCGGTGTTCACGAGGGGTGATACCCCGGACAAAGGCGGGTTCGGAGTCGCCGTCGAGGACGGCTGGGTAGTCAAGGCCTGGGCCGACCGCGACGAGTTCCTCACGGGCGAGTCCATATTCGTGAAGCTTCAGAGCAACCGCCCGGCGACCCTGGTGTCGCTCGTCAACAGGGGCGCCAGCGGCAGGGAGAACGGGCTGCTCCCGGAGGGAGTGGAGAAGAGCGTCGAGCCCGGCGGGATCACCATCCTCCCTGGCAGGCAGGACAAGTGGAAGCTCGTCGCGGCCACGGAGCCGGGGACCGACCAGGTCGTCGCGACCCTGAGGGACGAGTCCGGCGGGGAGATGACCGTCTCCTTCACTCTCACAGTCGAGGAGTAGGCAGGCTTGCAGCGTTTGGAAGCGGGATCCGTTCCCGCTTCTTTTTTTTCGTCGTAAGAGAGGAGGCCGGTGTACGTGTCGCGAAGGACATTCATAAGGGGGTTGGCGGCGCTTCTGCTGCTCGGTGCCGCGGTGGTGGCGGCCCAGATGGCGCTGGACGCGCTCGCGCTGAACGAGACGTCCGTCGCAGCCGAGAGCCAGGAGCTTCAGGGCGTGCAGGGCGCCGACGAGACCACCATGGTGGTGCAGAAGACGAAGATGCGCAAGAGCGGCGCCGAGGGGAAGAAGGCGTCCGCGACGATGGACGAGATCCACAAGAAGAAGCTGCCGCAGTACCGGACGATCAACGGGGCCCTGGAGACCCAGAAGAGGCTGTACAGCGCCCAGAGGGAGAACAGCCCGCAAGCCAAAAGCCTCGCAGCGTCGCTGAAGCAGGAGATACCGAAGGCCAGGGAGGCGCTTAAGACTCTCCGCTCCCTCACCGACCAGGAGGTCGCGCTGATCAACTCCACGACCAGGGACGCGAAGGCGATAAAGGTCGCCGAGTCGTCCTACGCTTCGTGGAAGAGCGCGGTGGACCACCTGAAGGAGGCGCCGCTGACGGACAGGGAGCTCAAGGCCCGCAACAGCGGAATTCGGGCCAACTCCGAGGCGGCGGTCTCGAATGCGCACGACCAGGCCCGGGAGGTCAAGCCGGACGAACTGGCTCCCGAGGACAAGGGCGTGCTCAAGACCAACGTGGTGGCCGGCGCGGCCGATATCTTCTCGAACCTTCAGCATATTATCGGCGACATGCAGACGATCATGAACGCCCTGGGGGGCGTGAAGGGCGGAGGCATCGACATCAACGCGCTCCAGGGGCTGAGCGGGGCGATGCAGGGTGTGGCGAGGAACATGCAGGGATTCCTCGGCGTGTACGGCCCGTTCGCGCAGACTGTGGGAGGCCTCGTCGGAGAGAAGGTGTCGGTCCCGTCGCTCTCGGTTCCGGACTTCACCAGCCTGCTGAAGTCCTTCGGCGCGCCGGTGCCCGGCATGATCGAGGTGCTGCCCGGGATCAAGTTCAAGCCTCCGTTTTAAAACCTGCCACCGAGAAAGGAGGAGGGCGGGATGAGCAGAGCGAGGGCCGCTTCGGCGGCGGTTCTCCTGTTGATCGTGCTTCTCCTCCTCCTCCCCTGGGCGGCGGAAGCCGCCACCAAGGGAGAGGAGGAGATGCAAAAAGGGCTGAAACTCTACGCCGGGAAGGAGTACGCGGCAGCGGCCGAACACTTCTCCAAGGCATCGGCCATGCTCGAGAAGGAGAAAAAAATCCTGCCGGCGGCCGACGCGGCCTACAACCAGGGGCTGTGCCTGAGGGGCGCGGCGGACGGCAGGGACTCCGTGGCGATGAGCGCGTTCGACCGGTCCGCTGCCCTGTACGCCAGGGGCAAGGACGACACCAAGGCCGCCAACGCGCTGCTGCAGGGGGCGCAGGCGGCATTCGCCCTGTCCCGCCTGTCCGACTCGGAGAAGCGTTACGACGAGGCGCGGGGGAAGGCTGCCAAGCTGAAGTCCGACCTCCTGCAGGGGCTGTCGTTCGAGGGGCTTGGCAAGGTCGCCTTCCGCAGGGGACGCGTCTCCGACAGCAGGAGGTTCTACCTGGACTCGCTGGACGCCCTGCGCGCCGCCCCCTATGCCAGGGCGAGGGTGGCGTTGCAGCTGGTCGCGACCCTCAGGAAGTACGGGGATATGCCTGGCGCGCTGGACCAGCTGGACAGGGTCGAGGCGGAGCTCGCCCCGCTGGAGGAGGACGAGAAGACGAGGAACCTCGCCGGGCTGCTGCGCTTCCTGGTCATGGCCGAGAGGGGGAACGCACTCCTGCAGCTCGGCTTCTTCGACAGGGCAGAGGAGCAGCTTAAGGCGGCTCTCGACTTCCAACCGGACAACCCGCTGATAACCGAGGGGAACCGCCTGTTGGTGCAGATGAACGGCCTGGTCGCGGAGGGGGAGCAGGGGAACCCGGCGTACGCGGCCGAGGAGGTCGAGGCCCTGCGCCGGCTGTTGGAAGGCAGGGGGCTTCGCGACGAGGTGTGCGCCGCCCTCGTGACCAGGGGGAGGCTGCTCCGCGTCGACGGGAAGTACTCGGAGGCGATGGCCTGCTTCGAGGAGGCGGTCGGGCTGGCCCAGGAGGCCGGACTCGAGGGAAGGCGGGTGCAGGCCGTGCTGGCGCGGGCCAACCTGCTCCACTTCCAGGGCTCCTGGAAGGCGTCCGAGAGCTCCTACCGACTGGCCTTCAACGGCGCGGTCGAGCAGGGCGACATGGAGTCCGCTCTGGTCTCCCTTATGGGGGTGGAGCGGATAGCCAGCGCCAACCACCTCGGCCTGTCCGGGAAGGTGGACTACCGCAGGATGCAGGGAATGCCCTGGAGAGGGGCTCTCCTCCAGCCCGCGGGCCTGCCCCCGTCCCGGGGGGGCGAGGCGCTCGCCATGGCCTGGAGGCGCCTCGGAGAGCTGTCGCGAGAGTGGTTTTCAGCGAACGTGCCCGGCCTAAGGGGAACGGCCGCCGCCGAGTCGGCCGCCGGGATGCTCTCGTGGCGACGCATCGAGGGGATGGCGCGCCACCTCTCGGCCGAGGGGGTGCTCAGGCTTGCGACCGGGAGGCGGGAGACCTTCCTGAAGGTCGCGGAGGCTCTGAGGTCCCTGGGATCGGAGCGGGGAAGGGCGGCCGACGAGAGCGTCTTCCGCGCGGCCTGCGAGGCCTGCTGGAGCGCCCTCAGGCTTGCGGCCGGCCGCGGCCTGCTGGGGGATGCGGGCGCCCCGGTCGAGATCCAGGTGGACGGGTTCAGGCTGGTCCCCGAAGGCCCCGTCGAGAAGAGGGCGGGAGGCGCCGCCGTCCCCGCGGAGACGCAGCGAATGTTGACCCTCCTCGCGGAGGGGCTGAACTCCCTGTCGCTCAAGGACAAGGAGCAGCGCGAGGTGACAGGGGCGCTGCTGAGGGGGGAGCGGATGCCGGCCCTCGCGGCCTCCGGGCTGACGCGCGCGGCGGAGGCCAGGGCGGCGGAGCGCGCGCGCAGGATGGAGGGACTTCTCCTGGCAGGGGGGGAGAAGAGAGAGGCGGCTTTGAAGGAGTACGCTGCCGACATATTCTCCCTGCTCGAGTCCCTGGGAGGATCGCCCCTGGACGAGATACGCGGCCAGGACAAGCTCGCCCGGTATGTGAAGGGGATAGAGAGCGAGTCGCGGCATGAGAGGGAGGGGCGCGCGGCCGGCCTGGCCCTGTCGACGCCGCCATACACCGTCTACGCCCTGGACGGGGCCCTTGCCCTGTCGGAGGTCGTGGGCGCCTGGAGCGGCCTGTCCCTAAGGACTGCGCTGCTGAGGGAGCTCGGAGTCCTCGGGGAGCAGAAGGGGATGAACCTCCGCCAGGGGATCGACCTGCTGAGCAAGTCGCTCGCCAGGGGAGCGGAGGCCTTCGACAAGCGCTTCTCCCTCTCGGGCGACGAGTCCCCCGCCGAGCTGGAGAGGAAGATCGAGGGGATGCTGTCGATCGCGGAGGGACTCGTCCGGACGGAGCTCCTGGAGCACTACGAGGCCTGCCGGGAGATGGCGGAGACGCCAGAGGGCTCCATCGGATTCGACGACAGGCAGGCGATGAGGGAGCTGATGGCCAGGTACCTGCTCGCGCTAGGGGAGCCGGAGAAGGCGCGCGAGACGGCCGAGAGCGTGAGAGGGAGCTACTCCTACGCTGCGCGCACCGCCGGGGGCATGCCGAACCCGGAGCTCGTGTGGAGGACGCTGTCCACCTCGGCCAGGGCCGCGCTGGCGCTCGGCGACGACGAGGGCGCTCTCCCCTTCATCGACCAGGCGATCGAGGTCATGGAGTCGATCTCCCCGTCTGACGGCACCGGATCGCAGGCGACCGCCGACAAGCTCGGGCTCTACCGCGCCGGGGTCGAGACGGCGTTCCGCCTGTACGAAGGAACGCCGTCCAAGGAGAACGCCGAGAGGCTTTGGAGGTACCTGGAGGGCATGAAGAGCCGCCAGTGGCGCGAGATGCTAGCCACCACGGGCGGGGCGTTTCTCGACAGGCTGCCCGGGAAGGAGGCCGAGGGCTACAGCTCCCTGCGCATCAGGGCCGCGCAGCTGCTGCTGAGGATCAACTTCCTTGGCTTCCGCGGGCTGGCTGGCGAGGCCGACGAGGCGGTGGCCGAGCTCCAGGAGGTGCGGCGCGGAATGGCGAAGATCGCGGCCGACCACACGGTGGACGCGGCGGACGGCGTTCCGACCCTCGACGAGGCTTCCTCGGCTATTCACCCGGACTGGGCGGTTGCGGACTACTACCTGTCCCCCGCCCTTTCGTTCGCGTTCGTGCTGGAGAAGGGGGCGGCGCCGAGGGTCGCGAGGCTGCCGCTGGACTACGACGGGTTCTTCGCGTACAACCTGTGGATGCGCACCGCGCCCGACCTTGAGTACCAGGCGGTGCGGGCCAACGAGGCCGTGATGGTGGCGGGCATGACCTCTCCCCGCCTGGCGAAACAGCTGTTCAGCCCCGTCGCGGAGCTGACCGGGGGCAAAAAAAGATTGTTGATCATCCCCCACGACCTGCTGTACACATTCCCCTACGAGACCATGTCGGTGGAGAGGGACGGCAGGTACCAGTTCCTGCTGGACGACGGGTGGACATTCGCCGAACTCCCGAGTGCGTTCCTTCTGACCGCGCGACGCGATGCGGCGGCAGCCGGAGGGCGGCGGCTGGTCGTGATCGCGGATCCCGAGTACTACCCGGCCGTCAAAAAGAAGCTCGGCGCGGACGAGGCCCGCAGGCTCCTGCTCGAGGGGGTGGACAACCCCTACCTTCGGAGGATCAGGGACGCGTTCTGCAAGTACATTTCGCCCCTCGGAAACGCGCGGCGGGAGGGGGAGATGGTGGCAGGCGCATGGAAGGGTTTCGGAGAGGCCAGGCTGCTCGCCGGCGCCGACGCTTCCGAGAGGATGCTGTACGACCCGAAGGTCGCGGCCTGGGAGGCTCGCAACGTGCACGTGGTCTGCCACGGCTACGACAGGAACACCATCCCCGACCTTCAGCCGGGCCTGGCCCTGTCGCCGGTGGAGGACATGGAGAACGACTCCTTCGCACAGATGGGCGAGCTGTCGGCCCTTCGCTGGCGCTCCGACCTGGTGGTGCTCTCGGCGTGCGACACCGGGCTGGGGGACCTCTTCATCGGGGACGGCATGGTCGGCCTTAACACCGTGTTCCTCGCAGGAGGGGCCAAGGGGATGCTGATATCAAGGTGGAGGGTGCCGGACGACAGCGCCCCCGATTTCATGGCATTGGCCTACTCGCGGATTGCCGCGGGCGACTCCCCCGCCGACGCTCTCGCATCGGCGAAGAAGGAGTTGAAAAGGACGTTCGAGGAGGCGTCCAACTGGGCGGTCTTCAAGTACGCAGGTATTCCATGGTGAAGTCCGAACTGTCTCCGCTGCCCATCGTCGGCGGCCATTCTCTGCAAGGAGGCGTGATATAGTGAAGAAGATCGGAGTTTTGTCGGCGCTGATCGCAGCGGTCATCCTCGTCTGCACCGCCGAGGCCGCCCGCGCGGACGAGTTCCTGCG
>CAYWKH010000080.1:6205-9146 GCA_964458805.1 uncultured Synergistaceae bacterium | reverse complement strand
TTCTGTAAATCTGATCAGCCCTCTCCATGCCTATGACCATGCTGTCGATATGAGAGAAGGAGCTGACGAAGGCCAACGCCAGAGCGTCTACATCCCACCCTCGGTCTTTAGCGAATTTGTGCAGTCTCAACAGCTCGCCTCGGGCGTGCGATGCCTGCGGACCAAGCGATTCGGGGGGAAGTAAAAACAGACCCTGCATATAGACGCTGCGGCAGAAGGCCGTTATACCGCGATCAAGAATAAAGCCGCCAATATTTTCGGCGAGGAACCTGTGGTCGAAGATATTCGCCGGAAACTGAATAGCATCGAAAAGAGGGTACCGCTCGAAGAGATCCAACTCCTCCGTATCGTAGACGGAGACTCCGACATGATCGACAAAACCATATTCCTTGATGGTTCTCAACGCCTTTTCCAGGTGTCTGCCGTATTTAAATAAATCAGCACTGTCGTGGAGCAAATAGTAATCCACCCTGCCAAGTCTCGCCAGCGAGTTCCTCAGGTTTTCATCGACGTAGTGCCCTATATCGCTCAGAGATACACCCTGTTGCGTCGCCGATGGCAGTTTGGTGCATACCAACAAGCTCTTTGCGTCCCGCTCGGCGATGAAACGGCCAATGGCGCTCTCGCTATCGCCGTAAGAGGGGGCGGTATCGACGGCGGCTATCCCTGCATCACAGGCGAGGGCGAGGAGCGACGAGGGCGATTCGGACGAGGAGGCGTAAACCTTTGTGTTTGCTACGCCGTAGCTGGAAGTTAGCTGCGCCGTGCCCAGGGTTATCCTTGACAGCTTCATCGAGATCAGCCTTTCATAAAGAAAGGGGCGACCCGTATCGCAGTACGAATCGCCCCGAATATCGCGCCGTCTGTTCAGGCGCTTACGTCGATCAACGCTCCGAAAAGCTCGCCTATTCTCTCCATGAAACGCACTACTTCATCGGGCGGAATCTTCCGCACCACTTCGTCCTTCGCCGTGTCGATCACGGACACCTGATAGATGTCCGCCTCTTTTCTGTACTCGAACTTCAAGCTTCTGTCGAAAGCCGTGGCCATTTTGTTGGCGTGGTCCACAGCGTTGCGAACCTGGTCCTCGGAAACGGGCCTCTGTTCGGGTGCCGCTTCGCTTTTGAGTACGGCAACCTCCGCCGTTTTGTCCCGGGAGATCGCCGGAGCCCCGCCCGATGCTCCGTGGGCAACTGTTGACTTCAGGACTTCCATGCAAATCTCACCTCCATCTCCTTAGTAAAAGAGGGGAGAGGACTCCCCTCTTTTTGTCAAGCGTCAGAGATTTAGCGGAGGAGCTGAAGCACGTTCTGCGGAAGCTGGTTGGCCTGCGCGAGCATGGAGTTGCCCGCCTGCAACAGGATGTTCAGCTTCGTGAAGTTCATCATCTCCTTGGCCATGTCGAGGTCGCGGATGCGGCTCTCGGCTGCCTGGAGGTTGGTGCCCGCCACCGTCAGGTTGTTGATGGTGTGCTCGAGCCTGTTCTGGTATGCGCCGAGCTTGGCCCTCTGGCCGGAGACCCTGTCGATGGCGCCGTCGATGACGGTGATCGAGCGTGCCGCGGAGACCCTGTCCGTTACCAGGATGCCGTTGATTCCAAGGGCTCTGGTTCCCATCGCGCCGATGTTGATTCCCATGTCTTCCTTTTCGTTTGCGCCGATCTGGAAGACAGTGGTGTTGTCCGCAAGGTGGACGATGGTCTCGTACGGTGTCAGGCCGTCGTTATTAATGTAGTTGAAGCGGCCCGTCTCCTTGCTGTACTCGACCGTAATGCCGGCCATGGAGTCGAAGGTCACGTCGACGTTCTTGTGCAGCACGCCTATCAGGTTGTTGCCCGTGATCTGGCTGTCCGTCACTATGGACTTTTTGGTGTGGGCATCCTCGATGGATACCTTGAACTTGTTGTCCACATGGGACTGTATCACGTTGAGGCTGAGCGCCTTGATCAGGTCCTCGTCGCCCACGAAGTTCAGCTTGCCGTCGTTGCCGTTGAGAGCTGTGCGGATGACGAAGGTGCCCTTGACAGCGTTCGGCCCGTCTTTGCTGACGTTCTCGTCGGTAATGAACTCCACGAACGGTCCCGCTGTGAGCCTTCCCTGGCCGAGGCCATCGCGGATCGCGACGTTCATCTTGTCGGCGACGTCCTTGAGGGTATCGCTCTTGTAGATGGTGATTGCGGTGGTCTTGCCGTCGCCCTGGACTATGGTGATGTTCTGCGGGTCGTCGATCATAAACTTGCCGTTGGCGTCCCAGAACTTGTCAAGATCCCAGAGCTTGACATCGCCGTTCGCCACCTCGCCTATGTAGGTGGAATGGAAGGATACCGCCGGGTTGAGCTCGACACCGGTACCGCCGAACATCTTGCCGCCTCCCTTGACCGCCATGTTGATCTCGCTGTCGTAGGAGATCCCGGTGTCGTCGTTCAGGTAGAACTGCTTGAAGGAGTAGTTGCCCTCTGGAAGCCCCGCAGCGTCGAAGCGGTAATTCGCGCTTATGTCCCCGTCCCAGCCGAACGGCCAGTCCGCGGTGTTTATGGCGGCGACGACCTTGGCGTCGTTGCGTTCTACCCTATTATTCGTCAGCGCCTCCGCGCCGAGGACGAACTTGTCCCCCGCCTTCAGGTTCGCCACGTCGTCAAGCACCAGCTTCGTGAAGCCTATATCTCCGCCCACGTTCTCGAAGCTGCTGAAGCCGCCTATTTCACCGGAGAAGGACGCTCCGGATGTATAGGATGCGCCGTAGTATATCACCAGCTCCTTGGTCTCCACGTTCGTATCGCCGCTGTAAGAGAACGATCTCGTGTCGATCTGGAAGATCACGTGGGAGTCGTCGGCCTCCTTGACCTGCCATAGCTGGCTGACGTTGTTGTTGCCCAGAAGCATGTCGCTGGCGGTCAGGTTGATTATACTTGTAGCGATGCCCGCCCTGTAGGTGGCGTCCA
>CAYWKH010000080.1:0-6195 GCA_964458805.1 uncultured Synergistaceae bacterium | reverse complement strand
CCCGGAACTGGTCGTCCATCACCGTACCGTTGAATCGCACCCAGGCGGCGTTGCCCGCGGCCATGGTGGACTGTCCGTTTGAAGACCATGTCAAACCAAGAGCGGTGTTGATATTAACAACATCACTTGTTCCAACAGCAGCCGTGCTTCTTGTTCCGAACTCGCGTCCTGCCGTACCCACGACATTGTAGTGTATATCGAAACTGGCATAATGCACGGAGCCTGCGCCACCGGCAGCGCTCATCTTTGTCACGTCGAACCTGGCCCAGCCGATCGCTGCACTTGCTCCACTAATATTAGCTGCTGTAAAGCTGGCTCCCGTCATGCCTCTTGCATTAAAGTCCACTGCTGGCGTGTAGTACCCAACACTAGCAGCCACGTTAGCAAGGTCGATTCTGAAGTCCCCTGCGGGCAGGCCCGTTACGCCCACATCCGAGATATTGGAGTCGGGGTGAATCATCAGGTTGGTGATGACGTCGGGGTGCTTGATCTTGAAGAGGTCGCTCTTCTGGATCTCGCCCCTGCCCGCCTCGGCAACTATCTTGAGCTTGTAGTTGCCCTCGGCCACGGCCTTCTGGCCGAACTGGTCTATCTCGCGGAGGCCACCGCGGACGATGACCTTGGTGTCCAGCTTGTCGGTGGACCAGAGCACGGCCGCGGAGCCGTCCAGCAGCTTCTTCTTGTTGAACTGGGTGGTGTTGGAGATGCGGTCGACCTCCTCCTTGAGCTGGTCGATCTCAAGCTGGATGAACGATCTGTCGTTCGACGTCAGTGTGTCGTTGGCGGCCTGCACAGCCAGCTCGCGCATGCGCTGAAGAATGGAGTGGGTCTCGTTCAGCGCGCCTTCAGCCGTCTGAATCATGGAGATGCCGTCCTGGCTGTTGCTCACCGCCTGATCAAGGCCGCGAACCTGCGCGCGCATCTTCTCGGATATGGCAAGCCCTGCCGCATCGTCGGCGGCGCTGTTGATCCGCAGACCGGTGGAGAGTTTGTTGATGGATTTCTGAAGCGCGTTGTTGGTGGCGTTCACCGCGTTGTAGGCGAATAGAGCCGGAATGTTATGGTAGATACGCATTGTTGTTTCCTCCTCTTCCTTGAAGGTCCTGCTCCTAATCCTTTAGGAGTTGCTTCTAAAAAAATGAGCGCACTGTAGACTATGCTTTCCCGTCGACGGGCATCCCCCCTCTGTCTATGATTTATCGGCAACCTGCCGAGATACTTTAGCGACCAGCTCTCTGCGGGCTGCGGACGCGCGGCTCCTTTCAAGGGCCTGCCGCACCTGCGCATTAAATTTGTCGTCATCCCCGGCAAGATCGATGGCCCGCTGGTACCATTCGGCGGCCTTGTCAGGCCTCCCGACTGTCTCCCAAGACTGGCCGATTGCGGCGGCCGCATTTTTGCGCCTCTCTGGCATAAATTTATACGCAGCTTCGACGCGTTTTTGAAACATGTACTCCATGGTCAGGAAGTTGCGGCTTCGTTCCTCGTTCGTCGGGTCAAGTGCGATCGCCTTTTGAAAAGCGGCCCTGGCCTGCTCGAACTCCGGCTCCACGCCGAATTCGTAAAGGCAGTAGGAGATTGCGAGGTCATTCCAGAATGACGGGGATTTATTCATCGACGGATCCTGGATCAAGGACGACAGAAGCTTTCGCGCCCTCTCCACGAACCCTAGCTCCAAGGCTCGCCTGCCCAGCTCTAGTGCGTTCTTCGATTTCCAGTGCCCTTGCCTGAAGTCGAACCTGTTGAAGAGCGACATGGCGAACAGGGGAAGCTCCCTCTCCTGAGCGGTCTCCCAGGCCGACTCGGCGGTTTCCGCCTCCATCAGCCCCTCGGTGCATCCTTGCTCCTCGAAGATTTTTCGGTGCTCAGGCTCCTCATCGATGTAGTCTATCATGGTGTTCAGCATGGCCTTCGCCGAACTCCCGGCGGCCTCGGCCGTGCCGGTGAACTCGTTCAGCTCCTCACGCCAGGAGTGAAGCTCCTCGGGGGACTGCATTAGCTTGCTCTCGTTTATCACCCTGGCCGCGCCTGATATGTGGGCCTGCATTATGAAGGTCATTATCGGACTCATGTTTACCAGTCGGTCGAGCGCGGCGGCGGTATCGAATGCGTGGCGCCTTCGCCTTGTGACGCCTAGACCGGGTGCCATCACTCTTTCTACGGAGCCCTTCAGCCTCTCCAGAGCATCGAGGTAGGCGTCCAGAGAATCAGCGGCCTCTTTCAGGAAGATTTTGAGGGATTCCAGTTTCCTCCCCTCCTCCATAGGAGCCTCGTTCAGCATGCCTAATGGCTTCTCGGGCATAGGAGGGAGGTCTCGCACGTTTTCGCCCAGAAATTCGTCGAGCGTGATGATATTCGCGCCCTCTATCAGCGCCCCCCCCTCGGTAGCGTCGTACACCTCGGCCCTGCCCTTGGCGTTTGTTATCAGATGCTCGAATATCTGCTTGAAGTAGTACCATACCGGAGTGGTCTTGACCGTGCCGCCCAGGTACCCAGGCGCCTCGACGAACCTCGGGCCGGCTTCGTCTATGCTCTCTTTTTTATCCTCCCAGGCCGTGCCGTCGGAGTGAGTCCTGCCCTCCGGAGAAAAGGCCAGATCCTGCCCGATCAGGGCAACCTTCTTGCACCCGAGGCCAAACGCCATTCCAAGCCCCATGTGGGCGCAGGACGAGCCGGAGTATAGTACCGAAAGACCCGTCGCGGCGGCGAACCACGTGTCCAAAGGAAGATCCTTGAAGGTCATTATGAGGGGCCCCTCCCACGTCCCGCTGATCTCCGGCAGGCAGACGGTGCAGGTCACGGGGATGACTCCCTCCGGTTTAACAGGAAGGTCGGCGTAGTGTGCGTCGTAGACGAGTCGCCCGCGCTCTATCGTCACGACGAAATGTGGCGTTATCCCCATGGCGGGCAGCTTGCGCAGCACCGTGTCCACCGCGATGATTATGCATTTGTCCTGCACTTCCTTCAGGAGGTGGACGTTCTTCTCGAGAGACGGCCCTGCGGAGACTATGACGGCCGGGTAGTCCTCGAACTTGCCCCCGAGCTCTTTCAAGGTGTAGGAGCGTAGGAGGTTGGGGAAGTTCCTCACTATCTGGTTGAATCCGATGAGCGTGTCCTCGGCGCTGTTGCCAAGCGATGTGTAGCGGAAGCGGATGAAATCCGAGTAGGCTTTCAGTGCCTTCTTCGGGCGCTCCGGGTCGCGCTCCGCCTGCCCCTTGTGCACGAAGTAGAGCGTCCTGTCCGCGCTGCCGAGTATTATCGGGTTGCCTATCGCCTGCGTACAGACGCTCTCCGTCTCGTCGAGGCTCCAGACCGGAAACACGCGGATATCCGACGCTATTATCTGCCTCAGCTGGGAGTTGACCATGGCGCACTTCCATACGGCGGGGTCGTCCTCCACCAGCAGTATGCGCGCGACGTGGCGACCGGCCTTTTCCAACACTCTCTGGAGGGCTTTTCCAGTTCCGAGGCCGATTATCATCCATATGGTGTGGCGCGGATCGTCTACAACGCCGCCCTCTGTCGTGTAGTCGTCCACCATGGGAGTGTCGCCGTCCACAAGCCAGTCGTACTTGCCGGAGGCACGGACCTCCAGCGGACGGGCATCCTCCCAGTTGGATTCCAGCCATTGCATGAATCGTGGCAGGCGTTTTTTTACTCTCTCCAACCCCTCGGAGTAAGCTTCCACGACAGTGTTATTTTCCATTTTTACTCCCTCCGCCGCTCTCCTTGCGCTTTATCGCCTCCAGCAGGTCGCCGGGCAGGGACGCCTTCGCGGCCCGGACGTTCTGCAGGGCTATCTCGTCGTAGATCTCCTTGCGCCACACCTGCACGGAGCGCGGGGCCTCTATGCCCAGCCTCACCGCGTCGCCCCGGACATCCAGCACGGAGACCTCTATGTCCGCGCCGATGCGTATGGCCTCGCCGGTCTTGCGGGAGAGGACGAGCACCTGTCACTCCTCCCCTTCTGCGGCTGGCTCCGTCGCGGGGGCGCGCCGCTCCATCTTCTCGCGCACCTCGTCGGGGAAGACCCTGGCCCCAAGCGGGTAGTCTTCGTTGAGGCAGATGATCTGCTTGCCCACCCTGCGGATGTGCTGAAGGACGATGGGTGCGCGCAGGTTGGCGGTCATCTCCCAGGGGCGTCCCTCCGGGATCGACAGGACCAGCAGCAGGATCAGCCCCTCGTCCGAGCCCTGGCGGACTTCCTCCAGGTCCTCGTCGGCAAAGCGGGGCGAGTACTCGTCCATAATGGCCGCGGGGCGGGCGACCGGCAGGGCGACGTCGCCGTCTGAGAGGCTCTGCAGCCACTTGATCGGGGCTTCGTCGTCGCCGGCGATCACCCACTCGGTGTGAGTCTCGAACCCGGGTATCCCCCGGGGAAAGGAGAGCACGGCCTCCTCGTCTACTGCAAAGGGGCCGAACCTCGTGGTATCCATCGTTCTGGGCAATTGGCGCACCTCCGGGAAGATCTTTAGTGCCTGTTTGGTATCGGCGGTGGGGAGAGGGAAGATTAGCGGCTCTTGCCGTCCCGAACGACGTGCAGTCTTTTGTGTCATCCCGAACGACCATCGGGAGGTAAGCAGGCGACCGAACGGGCGTTTTTCCCGTTCGTGGCGATCGCTATCCCGAGAAGCGTAGCGACGAGGGGAGGGATCTTGCATTGTGGCTCGAAGCGAGATCTCTGCGTTCGCTCGGGATGACAAGCTGCGCTCGGGATGGTTTTTTGTCGTCCCGAACGAGCGTAGCGAGGAGGGACCCCGGTTAAGTGTTACTGCCCCAGCAAGGTCCCTCGCTGCGCTCCTTCGGGACGACAGCGATGCGGTACTGAGAGAATTGATTCCCCAGGCTACTAAGGTAGTTCCTTACGTACGGAAAAAATTTAACCTCTTGTTGATCGACGCCGAAAATGTATGTAGCGTATCCGGCAACAAGCGTGCGGAGCCGCAGATACCGTGCATTGCACAATGCTTTCCCCGGGAGGATGACCGATATGCGCATCATGACCAATATACCGGCGCTGCTGGCCGTCAACGCCGCCAAGCTGCTGGGCAGAAGCGCGGAGAAGAGCGTCCGCCGCCTCGCGGAGGGCCTGAGGATTGGCATCTCGGCCGACGACGCGGCGGGGCTGGCTATCTCCGAGAAGTTGCGCTCGCAGATTCGCGGGCTCGACCAGGCGGCGCGAAATGCGCAGGACGGGGTATCCATGCTGCAGACCGCCGAGGGCGCGCTGGAGGAGGTTCACTCCCTGCTTCAGCGTATGCGCGAGCTCTCCGTGCAGGCGGCCAACGACACCCTCACCCTCAAGGACAGGACCTACATTCAGCAGGAGATTGACCAGCTGAAGCAGGAGGTCGACCGGATCGCCTCCACCACCCAGTTCAACAGGAAGAAGCTGCTCGACGGGAACGCGGCGGTGCTGTGGAGCACCGACTCGCTGGACGTGAAGGTGTTCGTGGACGGCGCGCTGCGCACCAAGGACATCTTCGGCCAGAACGTGGTCCAGGAGGGGAACTACCGGCTGCGCATCGCGCCGACCGCGGGCGAGGCGGAGGTGCTGAAGACGAACGTCTTCTACCTGAAGCACGGCACGGTCTCCGACGGGCTGCGGATGTCCCCGGAGAGCGGGGCGGTCTCCGGCCTCCACGGGCTGCGAAGCCTGCACCTGGCCACTGGGGAGTACCGCCTGGAGACCCGCGAGGTGCCCTACGGCGGTATCGGCTACTTCGACGCCGCCGGCAATGAGATATTCAATCCGGTGGCTGTGATGGGAGTGGAGGCGCTTGAGGCGAGCGTGCTGCCCGACATTTTGCCCTACGGCGAATACAGGGTGCGCGTGGCCGACCAGGCGCCCTTCATGGCGCACTACGGCGGCGTGTCGGGGGGAGTGTTCGGGACGGAGATAATCGACAGGGTGGACCCGATGGGGCGCAACAGTGTAGACCTGTCGATGAGCGCGACGAACTCCACGGGGGCGGTGGCCTCGCAGACCAGCCTTGCGTGGACGGACATAGGCGGCGCGGGGAACGGGACGGTGAACGTGACCCAGGGCGGGGGCTTTACGCCGGGTGCTGCGGCAGGGCCTCCTTATCCCAACGACTCGACTGCCGGCGACGTGCTATTTAACGTCCAGGACAACTACGACGCCAACGTGTGGACGCACTTCCGCGTGACCGGTGCGTCGTCCCGCACGACGCT
>CAYWKH010000079.1:0-9468 GCA_964458805.1 uncultured Synergistaceae bacterium | reverse complement strand
CCCTCGGCCTCCACCCTGAAGCGTCCGACGGAGCGTCTCATCTCCCCGGCCAGTCCGACCAGCTCGTCCGCCGCCGAGGCGATCTCGGCGGCCATCCGACCCTGCTCCTCTATCGAGCGGTTCATCCCCTCGACCTGCTCCGCTATCTCCGCGCTCGAGCGGGCGACGTGGTCCATCCCCGCGGTCATCTCCTCCGCGCTCGCGGACTGCTCCTCCATCACCGCGGCTATCGACTGCACGTTCTCCGTCACGGACTCGATCTTATCCACCACGTCGTCTATCGTGGCCTTGGTCTCCTTCGCCCGCTGGACAAGCTTGTCTATCTGCCCCACGCTGCTCTTCTGGTCGCTCTTGGCGTTCTCCGTCTTGCCGGAGATCTCCCCTATCACGCGGCCGACCTCGCCGGCTGCGCGGTTGGACTCCTCCGCGAGCTTCCTGACCTCCTCGGCGACCACCGCGAACCCCCTGCCAGCCTCGCCCGCGCGGGCAGCCTCTATCGCCGCGTTCAGGGCCAGCAGGTTGGTCTGGTCGGCTATCCCGGCTATGGTGTCCACGAACCCGGTGATGCCGGCCACGGAGCCGGCCAGGTCGTCCACGGCCTCGCTGACCTTGACTCCCGAGCGCGACACCTCGGCTATCATCCTGACCATGTCGTCAAGGGCGGCGCCCCCCTTCTCGGCGGCCCTGGATATCTCCTGGGCGCGCTCGCCGGTCTCGGCGGCGGACTTGGCGCCGGCCTGGGCGCCGCTGGACACCTCCTCTATCCCGGCGTTGGCCTCCTGGACGGCGCTCGAGGTCTCCTGGGTGTTGCGCACCACCCTGCCGGCAAGGGCGAGGGCCTCCTGAACGGACGCGCTCGAACGCTCCGCTATCGCGCTCATCTCCTCGGCCCGCGTCAGGACGTTGCCCGCGCCGGACAGGATGTTGACCACGGCGTCGGCGGTGCCCTCTATCATGGCGTTCAACGCGTCGGCGACTCCGCGGATCTCCTCTATCGTCGTGCGGACGGTCAGGCGGGAGGTCAGGTCGCCGGTCTCGGCCACGCGCCTGGCACCGTCGGTCACCCTGCGCAGGGGCCTGGTCAGGCTGCGCGAGAAGAGCAGCACCACCACGATGGAGGCCAGCAGCACCGCGGCTATGCCGATGTAGACGGCGCGCCTCATGCCGGTGATGGCCGCCAGGGACTCGGCGGTGTCCGCGGCCGCGGCCACTATGTAGCCGTTGCCCAGGCGGCGGAAGGCCAGCGTCTTCTCGGCCCCCTCGTAGGTGTAGGAGAACCTGCCCTCGGGCTCCTCCAGCATGACGTCGGCGAAGGGGGCCAGCGAGCCGCCGGAGATCTCCCTGAACCCGGGGCCGTCGAAGGCGTGCACCGGGTGGTACAGGAACTTCATGCCGCGGTTGAGCAGCAGGGCGTAGCCGCGGTCGTAGATCCTTACCCTCTGAAGCATCTGCCTGACGAAGGAGAAGTCGAAGGTCATGCCCGCCACCGCGACCACCTTGTCGTCTATCTTGACCGGCATGGCGTAGGTGACCACCTCGGAGCCGTCCTCCCTGCGGCTTATGTCGCCCCAGTAGGGAGCCCCGGTGTCAAGCGCCGACCAGTACCAGGAGGTCGCCTGGTTCTTCCGGTCGATCAGGTCGGAGGGGGAGAGAGCGTCCCCGCTTATGAAGGTGAACGAAGCATCGGGGTTGGCGCGCTCGAACCCGATCATGTAGGTCGCCTTCGTGCCGAAGATCTCCGGGTTGAAGATCAGGAACAGGCTTCGCGCCTCGGGCGACTGCACCCCGAGCTCGGAGATGTACTTGCCGTTTTGACCCGCGAACTGTCGCGCCACCACGTCCGCCACGTCGGGTTTGAGCATGCTTGATGTCATCCTCGCGGTCATGAGCGCCGACAGGGCCTGCAGAATGCCGTCGAAGCGGTTGAAGGTGGCGTCAAGCTCGAACGCCAAGGAACTTGCTGTCGCGATCTCGTAGTCGTTGACCAATTTCAGGATGCTTCCGCCCGATATGCTCATCGCGTAGAAGGCTATGCCCCCCACCGACGCCACCAGCAACGTTAGGACAACCACCAGAATCCGGACGCCAAGACGGTTCAACAGCATAAGACCTCGCCTCCTCGATAATTGCCTCTTTGCCATAATTTACCCCCTGGAAGGAGCGAAATCAAGCGCGACAAGCGGCCGGAAGTATCAACCTCCTCTTCGTCGAAACTCGGCGTACAGCTCGACGAGCCGGAACTGGTCCTCCGGCGACGGATCGTCGAACTCCACGCCCACCGTGAACAGGCCCGCCTCCCTCAGGTAGACCTTCAGAAAGTGCCCTTCCAGTTGGAAGAAGCCCCTTCGCGAGGGGAAACGAAACTGGCCCCCCATCCACTCGAAGAGCTCGGGGCGCAGCGTGCGCCCTCTCTGGAAGGGGTTGAAGCGGAGTTTCATGCCGGCCACGCTCAGGTCAAGCACGTCCGCCCTGATCCAGTCGTCGTGGCTGCTCACCAGGAACTCCACGCCCATTATGCACTCCACCCGGACGAACTTCCGGTTCTCCTGCTCGTGCGCCGCTGTCTTATCGTTCTGTGTGATTGGCCTGGTTGATCGCATTTCTCTCCCCGCTCCGGGCTCTGGCCTCGGCCTGTTCAATCTGTAATGGCATCTTTTGCGAGTTTACGATACCATAGACAGGTAAGAGTGGCTACCCAAATGCGAAGGGAAGTCGATTGTCCATGAGAGACCTTTTGGAGCGAACCGAGTATCTTCTGAACGGAGGTGTCCTCTCGCTGCTCTCGGAGAGCCTGGCCGCGCACTCCGAGAGGGGGATGATCCTGCGTCCCGAGGGAGAGGATATGGAGGTCCTGGAGGCGTTCGGCGCGTCGGTGGAGAGCCTGTTCATGAAGGGGAGGGCCGGGGAGATCAAGGGAGCGTTCCCTTCGTCGTCCATTCGAGGAGATTACGATGTCTCCGCGGCGCGGCTGGTCGGGGAATGGCCGTGGAGCCTGCGCATAAGGGGGTGGGACTGGGCGTTCTACGTCCTGCTGTCGGATGAACCGTCCGCAAGCCTGATGGAGGATATGCCATCCTTCGCCGGACTGATAGCGCTGTGGCAGAGGCACCAGAGGATCGTCGGGGTGGAGGAGCGTCTCTCCAGGCTGGCCTACATGGTGCTGGCGACGAAGAGCACCCTTGCGTCGGTGTTCGAGCCTATGGGACTGTCCTACTTCGGGGCCTTCCTGCGCGACGTGGTGATGGAGAGCCTGTTCCCGTCGCGACTTTCCATACTGCTGGACCGGGGGGGGGAGCTGTCGCTCCTGGCGGGGGAGGAGATACCTTTGCCTCCGCGCAGCGGGATATTCGCAAGGGATATCCTGTCGCCGGCTCTGGCGCGCATCGACGGGGCCTCGCCCGAATCCGTGGGGGCGGAGGTCTTCCGCGCGCTCTCCGGGGGATGGTCGGCCATACTGCCGATAATCGGAGGGGATGCGAGGCTGTTCTGTCTGCTCAAGTGGGAGAAGCAGCTCGGCGAGGAGGCCCTGAACTTCATCGAGCTGCTGGGGAACGTCGCCTCCAAGGCGCTGTCCATGGCGGCCATGAGGGAGGAGAAGGACCGCAACCTGAGGGCCCTGTCCAGGAGAGCCTTCCTTCTGAACGCCCTGTACGAGGCGGGGCTCAGGCTCCTGGAACAGACGTCCAGGGAGACCCTGCTTCTGCAGGTGCTGGACATATTCTCCGAGATGTCCCACGCAGCGAGGACCGTGTTGGTGGCCTGGCAGCCCGATGCCGGCGGGTACGTGCTGTTCGCGGCGAAGGAGGACGGAGTGGTGACGCGCGCCGGGCGGCCTCTGGGGTCGCAGGCGGGCGCATCGGTGGACAGGCGTCCGGAGTCGCTGACCGCCGACGAGTCTCGCCTCCTGTTCGAAGGTATGAACGTGCCTTTCCTGGCCTTCCCCGAAGTTATGAGCGGGGTGGACAGGGTGTTCCCGCTCTGGGAGGGGGACAGCCTGGCCGGTTTCGTGGCCGTCACGGCCCCGCGCCCCGGCACCAACCTCATGGACGTGGAGACCCTTGAAATACTGGCCCGGTCGGCGTCCGCCGCCCTGCCCGGACGCGAGTGGGAGTCCTCCCGCCCGGGGAATCCGGAGTAGTCGCCCCTCCGGGCGAATATTGTACGTGTCGAAGAAAGGAGAAAAGACGATGAAGAAAAGAGCATTGAGCGACCGTGTGCAGATGATGGGAGCGGTGGACTGGAACAGGCGCCTGTTCGACTCGCTTATCCCGCTACCGGAGGGGACGAGCTACAACTCCTACCTCGTGAAGGGCAGCGAGAAGACGGCCCTCATCGACACCGCCGATCCGTCCCTGGCGCATATCCTCATGCGGCAGCTGGAGGACGTGGAGCGCATCGACTACGTAATATCGCTTCACACCGAGCAGGATCACTCCGGCCTTATCCCCAGGCTGCTCCAGATGTACCCCGGGGCGAGGGTGGTCTGCTCTGTCAAGGCGAAGGAGCTGCTGATGGACCACCTTCACCTCGACGAGTCGGTCATAGACGCCATGGACGATGGCTCGGCCCTGTCGCTGGGCGACAGGAACTTCACCTTCATCCATACTCCGTGGGTGCACTGGCCGGAGACGATGTGCGCCTACCTTGAGGAGGAAAAGATCCTCTTCTCGTGCGACTTCTTCGGGTCGCACCTGGCCACCACGGACATGTTCGCTGGCGAGGATCCACTGATCTACGAGGGGGCCAAGCGATACTTCGCGGAGATAATGATGCCCTTCCGCTCCATCGTCAAGACGAACATGAAGAAGGTCGAGGCGTACGACATCTCGATGATCGCGCCGAGCCACGGCCCGGTCTACGACAAGCCCGCCTTCATAATGGACGCCTACCGCGACTGGACCTCGGACAGGGTGGAGAACTCGGTGGTGATCCCCTACATCTCGATGCACGGCAGCACGGAGATGATGGTCGACCGCCTGCTGGCGTCGCTTGTCGAGCGCGGGATCAAGGTGCGCAAGTACGACCTCAGCGTCACGGACATAGGCAAGCTGGCGATAGACCTCGTGGACGCGGCCACGGTCGTGATAGCCACCCCGACTGTGCACTTCGGGCCTCACCCCGTCGTCTATTCGGCCACCCACCTTGCCAACGCCCTGCGCCCGAAGGTGAAGTTCGCGGCCATCATAGGCTCCTACGGATGGGGCACCAAGGCGGTGGAGCAGATCTCCGGGCTCATCCCGAACCTGAAGGTGGAGGTGCTCGGGACGGTGATGTGCAAGGGCCTCCCGCGCGAGGACGACCTGAAGGCGCTAGACGACCTGGCCGAGGCCATAGCAGCGAAGCACGCCTCGCTGGGGTTGTAGAGCGATCGGCGCCCGGGACTCCGGCGTTGGCGGCCCCGGGCGCCCTTCGACATCCTACTTTAGAGAGTACAGCTCGGGGCGCCTGTCGCCGAAGACCGTGATCTCCCCCCTGGCCTCGTCGACATCGTCGAGCTCGATAGTGGCGAAGCCCGCCTCCTCCCCGTCGCGTCCCTCGTAGTAGACCTCGCCCCTCGGGCCGATTATCATGGAGTTGCCTGGGAACGCGGTCTTCCCCGACACCCCGCACCTGTTGCACGCCACCACGTACATCTGGTTCTCGATAGCCCTGGCCCGCAGCAGGGTCCTCCAGTGGTCCACCCTGGCCGAGGGCCACTGGGCGCTGACGAACAGCAGCTTGACCCCCTTCAGCGCATAGGTGCGGACCCACTCGACGAAGCGTATGTCGTAGCATATCACGCACCCGGCGGCGACGCCGTCCAGGTCGAACACGCACTCATTCTTGCCGCCGGTGAAGTGCTCGTCCTCCTTCATCAGGCGGAAGAGGTGGGCCTTGTCGTACCTAGCCGCCAGCTTCCCCCCCGGGTTGATCACCTGGGCCCGGTTGACGAGATTCTTCCTCGTCGAGGCCAGCACCGAGCCGCCCGCGAACCAGACCCCGTACTTCCTGGCCAGCTCGCCCAGGAAGGATGCAGCCCCGGTACCCTCCGCGTCCGCCAGCTCCTGCGCCCGGTCGAGGGCGTAGCCGACGTTCCAAAGCTCGGGCAGGACGACGGCGGTCGTCAAGTCGGACGGCACGTAGAAAGACGCCATCCAGTCCTCGATGTTCCTGTAGTTGTAATCCCTGTCGCCAATTTTTATATCAAGCTGCAGCACTCCCACCCGAAGCTTCATCCCCTACCTCCCCGTTCTCAGGCCTGTGTCGATCCGGCCGTTTTGTGGCTGATTTCGAGAATTTCTCTTTTCTTTGTATATAAATAGTCCACAATACCTTGCTTGTCAAGTGGCAAGGCGGATATATTCTAGCCAATGAAGGTGTTGGACAGGAAAGACCTGAATTGCGAGGAGGCGGGGAGGAGGCTGCAACCGAGGGAAGATTCAACGATTAAACCTCGATCATGTTCTTCGATCGAGCACCAGACAGCTTCCTGTTTCTTGCTTGGCCCTGTTTTTCAGTTCCGCGCACATGTCGCAGACCTGCAGGACGTTGGTATAGTCTCGCAGGGGCAGGTCCACGCCCGCGAGACTGATAGACATCAATGGAAAGTTAGTCTCCTCTCCCTTTCTGGTCTTCGACACAATAAAGCCGTTGGCGCGATCCTTATCGTTGTAAAACTCTTTGATCCCTTGATCAAATTTCTCAATAATCCGGTTGGCATAATCCAATGCCCTGCTTTTTTCAACTATCAGCACAAAGTCGTCCCCGCCGACATGACCTGCAAATCCCTCGGCGATTCCAAGCTCCTTCATGACGCTTTGAAACAGGTCCGCGGTGTAAAGAATGACCCTGTCGCCATTTGCAAACCCGTACGCGTCGTTGTAGGCCTTGAAATTGTCCAGATCCGCATAAAAAACATAGGCTTGCCGGTTTGTCTCGATCGCGGCGGTGATCGCGTTTTTAATGCTGTTATTCCCGGGCAGACCTGTAATGGGGTTCGCATCGAGGGCGAGATTGTACAAACGTTTGAGCTCCATCAACGCCTCGGTCAGTTTAATCTGGTTCCGGATCCTGGCCAGCACCACGATCGGAACGAAAGGCTTTGTGATGTAGTCGGCGCCGCCGACGTTGAACGCCTGCGCCTCGTCCATGGATTCCGAGACGGCCGTGAGAAATATAACCGGGATGTCCGCCGTCTCGCCGTCCTTCTTTAATAATTTGCACACCTCGTAACCGTTGATAGTATCCATCATGATATCCAGCAGTATCAAATCCGGCTTTTTCTCCTTGGCCTGCTCGATGCCTTTGAAGCCGTCAGTCGCAAAAAACACGGTGTACTCGGGCGACAGGACCTTGATCAGGATCTTTATCGCGTCGGCGGAATCGTCGATGATCAGAATCTTGCTCTTTTGCACGCTCATTCAATTCCCTCCAGGGGCAATCCCATGCCCTCCATGGTCAAAACAAGCAGCTGCAGCGCCGAATCAAACTGCAGATCATCGACGAGCGACCTTATGTCGCGCCATTTTTCCTTTTCCTCTTCCGGACTCATCTTCACTATCATTTCAATTGTTTCGATCGCTTCCGAGTTGTAAGATTGAAGTTGATGGTACAGGGCGCCGATCTCTTTTTCCAGCTGTCCCGGATCGGAACTGATCGTCTCCTCCTCCGGCGGCCGATAGTCGCTCAAAAACGCTTGAATGCCGTTCAACACCGCATCAAGGTCCCTTGAGAAATCGGCGATGTCAGAGTCGGAGACAGTGCGATTCCTGAAGCCCTCCTCCAGTCCGCCCGCGGACAGGTACAGCTCTTTCGCCCCAAGCGTTCCGCTGTTGCCCTTGATCGTATGCACGAGGCGCTCGTTCACGTCGAGGAGCCCGGACTCGCTGTTGGAGGATATCTGATCCATGGCGTCGGAGTACAGCTTGTAAAAGGACTTCAATAGGTCGATATACATCGTCTCGTCGTTCAATACACGTTTCATGCCCTCTTCCACGTCAATTCCGGCTATCCGAATGGAAGTGGCGCTCGTAGTTTTTATCGGAACCAGATCCTGCAAAAAGAGCTGTCCGCCCCAGGCAGCCCTTGGAGGAATGTGCTTGACCAGGGCTGTGAAGAGGTCTCTGATCTCGATCGGCTTGTTCACCTGGTCGTTCATTCCGCTAGCCAGGTTTTTTTCGATCTCGGTGCTGATCGCATGGGCCGTCATGGCAATGATCGGAATGTCTCTGTACGGATTATCCATCCCGCGGATCTTCATGGTGGCGGTCCGTCCGTCCATGACCGGCATCTGAACGTCCATAAGGATCAGCTCGTATCTGTTTCCGTCGGAAGATTCGAGGAGCTCCAGCACCTCCAATCCATTGTTCGCGACAGTGACGGTCAATCCGGCGTGAGTCAGCAGCTCATAGGCGACCTGCTGGTTGATCTCGTTGTCCTCCGCCAGTATGATCTCGGCGCCCTGAATGCAGCCGACGTCCACCAGCGCGTCGGCCTTGGCAAAGGCGCCCGCTCTCTGGCTTTGGAACCCGAAGATCTCCATGATCGTGTCGAACAGATACGACGGATTCACTGGCTTGTCCAGGAACTTCTCGACGCCCAGGTATTTGGCGTCGAGCTTCACATCCTCCTTGGCAAAGGCGGACAGCATCATGATTTCCGGAATTTTTACCGAAGCCCCCGATTCTCTGAGGCGCCTTATCGTGTCCAATCCATTCATCCCGGGCATCATGTAGTCGAGCACTATCAGCTGCGGCTCGATTTGCCGGCTCTCGATCATACGTAGGGCCTCGTCGCCGGACGCCGCTTCGTACACGGTGAAACGGAACGACTCCAGCATGTTCCGAATAATGTCCCTTGCGGTCTCGTTGTCGTCGACGACCAGGACCTTCAGACCATGCAGCTCCGGAGTCGGAGTCAGGGCGTTCGGATGTTGGTCGTCGTAGTTCATCACGACGTCGAAACGGAACGAACTCCCTCCGCCGGGCTCGCTGGCGACGGAGATCGTGCCGCCCATCATCTCGACGAGCTGCTTGCTGATGGTAAGGCCGAGCCCCGTGCCTCCGAACTGTCTGCTCACCGAGGAATCCGCCTGTGAAAAGGGCTTGAACAGCTTGTCCATCTGCTCTTGCGTCATCCCGATTCCAGTATCCCGAACCTCGACCTTCAGCCTGAGCCTTTTGGAGTCCAACTCTTCCGATCGTATCGAAAGTATGATGTGCCCTTTTTCAGTGAATTTCATCGCGTTGTTCGTCAAGTTTACGATCACCTGGCTCAATCGAAGCTGGTCGCCGATCAATTGGTGCGGTGTCGTAGTTTCGACATCGAATAGAAACTCCAGACCCTTTTCCTCCGCCTTCAGTGAAAATATATTGGACAGATTATGAAGTATTTCATTCAAGTCGAATGGCTGGTTGTCCAATTTCATCTCCCTAGCCTCGATTTTGGAATAGTCGAGGATGTCGTTGATGAGCCCCAGAAGGTGTTTTG
>CAYWKH010000078.1:0-9523 GCA_964458805.1 uncultured Synergistaceae bacterium | reverse complement strand
TGTTCTCCGTGCCGACCACGATGCGGTCCGGCTTCATGAAGTCCTCGACCGCGTTACCCTCCTTGAGAAACTCCGGGCAGAAGGCCGCGTCGAACTCCACGTCGGTCCTGCCCCGCAGAGCCAGCCTCTCCGCTATGATCCGCTTGACCCGCAGGGTGGTCCCGACCGGCACTGTGGACTTCGTGACCACCACCTTGTAGCTCTCCAGGTGGTCGCCGACCTCGCGGGCGACGCTCCACACGAACGACAGGTCGGCCGCCCCCGCGTCGTCGGGCGGCGTGCCCACCGCGATGAAGATGAAGAGCGAGCTCTCCATCCCCTCCTTCAGGCTGGTGGTGAAACGCAGCCGCCCCTGCGACGCGTTCCGCCTCACGATCTCCTCCAGGCCCGGCTCGTAGATGGGGATCCGCCCCTCCTGCAGCATCGCGATCTTCCGCTCGTCCACGTCCACGCACCAGACGTCGTGTCCGGTCTCCGCGAAACAGGCGCCGGTCACGAGCCCCACGTAGCCCGTGCCGACCACGCATATCCTCATGCGCAACCATCCTCCCCGAAATGTCGGCGCGCAGCGCCCGGATCATTGTAACACCTCGGTGAGCCTCGCGTGTTCAAAAAAAACCGGGACGGCCTTCGCCGCCCCGGTACGCGCTGCCATCAGAACTCCAGCCTGGAAAGGATCTCCTCTATCTCCAGGTCGGTGACTGTCAAAGCCGGCAGCAGGCGTATCCCGCCGCCCGCCCGGTTCACCAGCAGCCCCCGCTCGAACGCCCGGCTCGCCACCTCCTCCGGGCGGTCCGTCCCGACCCCTGCCATCAGGCCGAGTCCGCGCACCTCGTTCGCCCAGGCCAGCCGCTCAAGCCCCCTGCGCAGCTTCTCGCCCTTGCGGGCGACCTCCTCCAGCAGAGCGGGGGTCAGGTGGCCGAGGACGGCGCGCCCCGCCGCCAGCGCCACGGGGTTCGGCGCGAAGGTCGAGCCGTGGTCCCCGGCCCCGAAGGGGGACACGCCGAGGAAGAGGGCCGCGCCGAGGGGCAGTCCACCCCCTACCCCCTTGCCCACGGTGATTATGTCCGGTGCGAGGCCGTAGTGCTCGTAAGAGAAGTACCTGCCGGTGCGTCCCAGCCCGGCCTGTATCTCGTCCGCCACTATCAGCGCCCCTCTCTCCCGCCGAAGCTCGGCGGCCGCCGAAGCCAGCCCCGCCGGTATCGGGTGGACGCCGCTGTTACCCTGCACGCACTCCAGGAAGACCGCGGCGACCTCCTCCCTGCGGGCGAAGTCGAGCAGGGCGTCGCCGTCGAGCGGGAGGAAGACGCATCCGGGCAGCAGCGGCCCGAACGGCTCGCGCATGGCCGGGCTCCAGGTGATGGACAGGGCCCCGGTCGTGCGCCCGTGGAAGTTGCCCTCGAAAGACACGATGGCCCCCCCGCGAAGCTTCCTGACGGCCTTTATCGCCGCCTCCGTCGCCTCCGCGCCGGAGTTGGTGAAGATAATCTCCCCCTCGCGACCAGTCATGGCCAGCAGGGCGTCGGCCAGCTTCGGCGCGTCCGGGTCGAGGAAGTAGTTCGAGATGTGGGCGTGGCGCTCCGCCTTGGCGGTTATGGCGCGGACCACGTCCGGGTGGCTGTGCCCCAGGGGCAGTGCGCCGAGCCCGGAGAAGGCGTCCAGGAAGACGCCCCTGTCGGTGAGTATCTGGATCCCCGCGGCCCGCTCGACGACGAGGTCGAACGGCGAGTAGACCGGCGACAGCATCGCCCTACTCCGCTGGGCAGAACTCGGCGACCAGGGCGCGCAGCGCCTCGTCGCCGTTCGCGCTCGACACGAGGGCGGAGATCTTGATCTCCGACGTGGTGGTGCCGAGCATCTCGATGCCCCTGCCCGCGAGCGCCCGAAAGAAGCGGGCCGCGACCCCGGGGGCGGATTTCATCCCGACTCCGACCGCAGACACCTTGACGACGTCGCGGTCCTCCGTCACGCTCCACCCCTCCCACGGCGCGAGCGAGGCGCGCACGGCCTCCATCACGGCCCTGCCCTTCGCGTCGACCACGGTGAACGTCAGGTGAGTGTAGCCGTTCTCGTTCACGGTCGAGATCATGTCCACGTTCACCCCGCGCTCGGCAAGCGCGCCGAACAGGGCGCTCACCGCCTCCATCGACGCGGGCATCCTGGCGATGCTCACCCTCGCCTGGTTTTCGTCGCCGGTGATCCCGGTGACCACCGGCTGCTCCAGCCATTCGGGAAGGCTGTTCACCACGCGTGTCCCCCTTTCATCCGAGAAGGTCGACGCGCAGTACAGGTCGACCGAGTATTTCTTCGCGATCTCCACGGCGCGGGAGTGCAGCACCTTCGCGCCCAGCGACGACAGCTCGAGCATCTCGTCGTAGGTGATGTAATCCAGCTTTCGCGCCGGGAACCTGTTCGGGTCGCAGGTGTAGACCCCCGGCACGTCGCTGAGTATCTCGCACGGGCAGCCGCACTTGGCCGCTATCGCCACCGCCGACGTGTCCGACCCGCCGCGCCCCAGGGTGGTCACGTCGCCATCCGGAGTTATCCCCTGGAAGCCGGTGACCACAAGGACCCTGTGCGCCTCCAGCCTGCGCTTCAGCCTGTCCAGGTTGAGGTCCATTATGCGGGCGTTGCTGAAGTCGCCCGTCGTAGTCATCTCAAGCTGAAAGGCGTTGCACGACATGGCCGGCACGCCCAGGTCGCCCAGCGCCATCGCCAGCAGCGCCGACGAGGTCTGCTCCCCCGTTGCCAGCAGCATGTCCAGCTCGCGCGGCGACGGGTCCGCGGAGACCTCCCGCGCCAGGGAGATGAGCATGTTGGTGGTCTTGCCCATCGCGGACACCACGACCACCAGGCTCTCCCCCTCTTCCACCCGCCTCTTTATCCCCGCCGCCACCTGTTTGATCTTCTCCGGCGTGGCCACAGACGACCCGCCGTACTTCCGAACTATCAACCGCGCCTCCCCTTTCCGCCGCTACTTCAAATGACGCAGGTCCTGCACTATGGCGGTCTTCGACTCGGTCTTGCCGTCGACCTCCTTGATCACTTTGGCGGGAGAGCCGGCCACCACCGTGCGAGGCGGGACGTCCACCGTCACCACCGCGCCCGCCGCGACGACCGCGCCCGCTCCTATGCGCACTCCCTCCAGCACCACCGCGTTGGCGCCCACCAAAACGTTGTCCTCCACGACGACCGGGGTCGCGCTCGGCGGCTCGATCACGCCGGCGATCACCGCCCCCGCGCCTATGTGGCAGTCCGCGCCTATCTCGGCCCGGCCGCCGATCACGGCGTTCATGTCTATCATCGTGCGCTCGCCTATGACGGCCCCGATGTTGATCACCGCGCCCATCATAACCACGGCGCCCTTGCGAACGTCCACCATTCCTCTAATGACCGCTCCCGGCTCTATGCGCGCCTCGTAGCTCGGCAGGTCCGCCAATGGCACGGCGGAGTTGCGCGCTGAGATCTCCAGGTGCGACGCGCCGATCCTGCCCGAGTTGGCCTCAAGAGCCCTCTTCACGTCCTCCAGGTCGCCGACGAGCAGGCCGAAATCGGCGCCGCCGACGAAGGTCGCGCTCCCCCAGTCCGCACCGGCAAGGTCGCCCGCGAGGTAAGCCTTCGCGGGAGTGCGCTTCTTGGACTCCTTTATCAGGCGGATTATCTCCTCCGTCCGCACGACAGCACCTCCTCGAACGAATAGAAGCCGGGCGCGGCCTGGGCGGCGAACTCCGCGGCCTTCAGAGCGCCGAGGGCGAACACGCTGCGCGATATGGCCCTGTGGGAGAGCGTCAGCACCTCGCCGTCGTTGGCGAAGACCGCCGTGTGATCCCCCGGCACCCCGCCGACCCTGAGAGAGTGGGTCGGGCAGTCGCGCCCGGTGGCGTCCCGCAGCATGATGGCGGTACCGGAGGGAGCGTCCTTCTTCTTGTTGTGGTGCGTCTCGCAGATCTCCAGGTCCCAGTCGGACAGGAGCGGCGCGAAGTCGCGAAGGATCATCCGAAGCAGGGTAACGCCCGCCGCGAAGTTGAAGCTCTGCACCACGGCCGCGCTCTCGCCCAGTTTTTTAAGCTCGCTCATCTGCCCGTCGGACAGGCCGGTGGTGCCTATGACCAGCGCGCAGCCGAACCTGCGGGCCGCGTCGAGCGTCGAGGGCAGAGCCGAGGGCAGGGAGAAGTCCACCAGCACCTGCGGGGTCCCGTCGACTCTCTCCCCGTCCATGTCGAGCGAATAGCACAGCTCGTGGGCTGCGAAGGCCCTCTTGATCTCGCCGCCCATCCTCCCGGCGGCGCCTACGATTCCGTACCTCATAGCGACGCACCGCACTCCTTCATGGAGGCGTCCACTATCCCCATGCACCTCTCCGACGCAGGCATCAGCGGCAGGCGCAGCTCGTTGGCGCACAGCCCGAGCCTCGACGCGGCGTACTTCACCGGGATCGGGTTCGCCTCCACGAACAGGTTCTTCATCAGCGGGAAGAGCCTGAGGTGGAGCTCCCTGGCCCTCGCCGTCTCGCCCGCCAGCGCGAGCCTGATCATCTCGGACGTCTCGCGCGGCATAACGTTGGACAGCACGGAGATGACCCCGTCGCCGCCGCTGTTCACAAGGTGGAAAGCCTGGTCGTCGTTGCCGGACAGCACCGCGAAGTCCGGACGCTCCCTCTTGACCGTCCTCATGAGCGTATCAATCTGCGCGACGTCGCCCGCCGCCTCCTTGACCGCCGCGATATTCGAAATCGCGCTCAGACGGAGGATGGTGTCCGGCGCTATGTTGGACCCGGTGCGCCCCGGCACGTTGTATACGATGATCGGCCTGCCGACGCTCTCCGCCACTGCCCTGAAGTGCTGGAAGAACCCCTCCTGGGTGGGCTTGTTGTAGTAGGGGCCGACGACGAGCAGCCCGTCGGCGCCCAGCTCCTCCGCCTGCCTGGACAGGGCGATCGTGCTCGCGGTGGCGTTGGTCCCCGTGCCGACGACCACAGGCACCCTGCCCGCCACGGTCTTAAGGGCGAACTCCACTATCCTCGGCCTCTCCTCGGCCGTGACGGTCGGGCTCTCGCCGGTCGTCCCGAGGACGACCAGGAACTCCACCCACCCGTCGATCTGCCAGTTCAGGAACCTCCCGAAGCTCTCGTAGTCCACGCTCCCGTCCTTGAACGGAGTGATCACCGCAGTACCAGTACCTCTGAACATCTCCCGCACCTCCCGGTTGTATTATTGACTCTCCAATAAAAAAAGGCCCGTCCCGTAAAGGGACGAGCCTGAACTCGCGGTGCCACCCTGATTGGGCGCGAAAAACCGCGCCCCGCTCGGGCCCTGTGACGGAGGCCCGGACCGTGAGCGTACTACGAAACGCGCCCGCCAACAAGCGCGCCTTTCCGCCCCAGCTCACCGGTCTTTGGGCCCCCCTCCCCGCCGCTCGAGCGCCTCTCAGCCGGTGGACGCTCATCTCTGTCGCGACGCCTCGTGGAAAGAGGCAGTCCGGATCATCGCCTTTTCATGATGGACGATATGGCGATATATAATAAGAGTGATTTGCATATTTGTCAATGGTCCACAGGAACGGGACCATCACCCACAATGGTCACCCAAGGCAGAGCCTGTTCGCAGAGGGCATCGCTCACTCTTACGGGAAGAACGGTTCCATCTCCTGTCTGCGCCGCGCCGCTAGAATGAAGCGCACAAACTCAACAGGAAGGTCGGGGTTAACAGGAGAGGCGCGCCGAACCGCGCCCGATACTCCACCCGTCCGGCGATAGCACGGTGTTCGGCGTGCGCGGCCTTTTGGGCGTTTCTGTACAGGGAGCGACTCACCCTAACCGGAATGGTCGGCTCGCGCTTATCTCTCAATGTCTCTCCGATAACCTGCCGCTTCCAGAACTTCGGGCGTTGTGGTACGATTCTCCATGATGAAATAAACCAGAGAAATCTAAAGGGTAACCCCCACACAAAGTGCGAATAATGCTTGAATAAAGGTGGCGCGATGAAAAGGTATTCAGATCAGGAACTTTTGGAATTATTGGATTCTCTGGAATCCGATCGGGTTGAACGAAAAAAAAACTTCAGGGATGATGTGCCGAAAAAAGCACGCCAAGCCGTATGCGCGTTTGCCAATGACTTGCCAAATCACAACGAGCCCGGAGTGCTCTTCATAGGCGCGGACGACAACGGAGAGCCATCCGGATTGCAGGTTACAGATCAGCTGCTGCTTTCACTTGCCGACATGAAAACCGATGGAAATACTCTGCCGCTTCCTGTGCTTTCGGTGGAGAAGCGTGTGCTGAAAGGTTCGGAAATGGCAGTGATCACCGTCATGCCCTCCGAGATGCCCCCCGTGAAATATGAAGGAAGAATCTGGATTCGCACAGGGCCCAGGCGCTCGATCGCCAACGAACAGGAAGAACGGATTCTTATCGAAAAAAGAAGATACAAAAACCTGCCTTTCGATATCTATCCAGTGCCTTCAGCAAAGATAACAGATCTGTCGAAGACGATTTTTGAAAACGAATACCTGCCATCAGCATTTGCGGCGGACGTATTGGAGGAGAATAACCGATCATTTGAAGAACGGTTGGCTTCATGCAAAATGATTGTTTCACCCGATGATACAACTCCTACAGTGCTTGGTCTTCTATCAATCGGCAAGACGCCGCAGGATTTTATGCCGGGCGCCTATGTTCAATTCCTGCGAATTGACGGGAATGAACTGGCGGACCCGGTGATTGACGAGGAGAACATAGGTGGCGGCTTTGTAGAGATGCTGCGTCGAACGAATGAAAAAATGAAGGCGCATAACCGAACTGCAATTGACATAACCTCGGCAGCGATTCATCAAGTTGCCATGCCTTTCCCTTCAGCGGCTTTTCAGCAGATTCTTTATAACGCTGTACTGCACCGCACCTATGAAAGCACAAATGCTCCGGTGCGTGTGTACTGGTTCAATGATCGCATAGAGATCAACAGTCCGGGCGGTCCGTATGGCAATGTAACAAGCGAAAATTTTGGCAAACCTGGTATCACAGACTATAGAAACCCGAATATTGCCGACGTTTTAAAGACCTTCGGGTTTATTCAGGCGTTCGGCAGAGGCATTGCCACGGCGCGAAGAGAGATGGCAAAAAACGGCAATCCCGAAATCGAGTTTGAAACCAACCAAAGTGCAGTCGTCTGCACACTGAGAGGCAGGGCATGAATCCACCGGCGTTGACATTTTTCAACAACAAGGGCGGAGTTGGGAAAACTTCCATTGTTTATCATCTGGCATGGATGTATGCCAGCCTGCGCAAAAGGATAGTCATTGTGGATCTTGATCCGCAGGTCAACCTGACAGCCGCATTCCTTGACGAAGACAGGATTGAAGAGATATGGAACGATCGGAAGTCGGGCTCGACCATATATCAGTGTGTCAAGCCACTGACCGGCGTTGGCGATATTGTAGAACCTGTCTTGCAGAATATTGCGACCGATCTGTATTTACTACCGGGGGACGTAAGCCTCTCCGGATATGAAGATGCCTTGTCGAACGAATGGCCAAACAGTATGGGAGACAATAATCTTTATCGACCAATGCGTATCCTGAGTTCCTTTTGGCATGTTATGCAAATGGCGGCGTCGAAAGTTCAGGCAGATATCATTCTGGTTGACATCGGCCCCAACCTGGGCGCAATCAATAGGTCAGTCCTTATTGCAACCGACTACGTGGTGATTCCCCTGGGCGCCGATCTTTTCTCCTTGCAAGGCTTGAAAAACCTTGGCCCGACTCTGATAAGCTGGCGGAACCTTTGGAAGAAGAGATTGGATAATTGGGAAACATCATCAGAAAAAAGCAGCCATCTTGGTTTTCATCTCCCCGGAGGCAGAATGCAACCGATTGGTTATCTTTGCCAACAGCATAGCGTGAGACTCGACAGGCCTGTCAAGGCTTATGACAAGTGGGTGAACCGAATCCCCGGAGTTTACCGAGAGTCTGTTCTAAACGAGGCCACAAGCACAAGCGTAAAACAGAAAGATGATCCTTTCTGCCTGGCTACAATAAAACACTATCGCAGCCTGATCCCCATGTCGCAGGAGCATCGAAAGCCGATATTCAACCTGACCTCCGCGGATGGCGCCATTGGCAGTCATGCGAATGCTGTTCGGGACGCTGGAAGAGATTTCAAAGAGCTTGCTATGAAAATCGCAAAAGAAATAGGGGTTCAACTATGAAGACAACGTATAATATCTTTCGCAAAATGGTTTGAAGCAGATGGCAGCGTAGCATATTGTTGTCAAGGCTCGAAATAGTTGCCGTTCAGAATACTGAAGATGATAGCACATGCTTGCATTCTCTACAATGAAGAGAGAATAAAGATGTCTTCGGGTGCGAAGAGTCCTTTGGAGTACAGGATGAGCTTGGGTCTGGCGTTTTAAAGTCCCAAAAACGTCCGCACCCCCCTTTGGGGAATCCCATTATGCAATAAACAGCCGACGCCCCCTCGGAGGGAAAATCAGACTCGAAACAGACCGCGAATCACTTGACTTTTCAACCCTCCATGATATTCTGCACATGAACGCCGGGGTTTTTTCGCAAAGAAAAACCGTGCGTCCGGTTGCAGTGTTATCTGCAATGATCGCAGGAATAAAAAAGGAGGAGTGTGCAATGAAGTTGTCCGTGAAGGTTTTGCTGGCAGCGACTCTGTGTTTTTTCGCGACGGGCGCGTGGGCTCTGACGGTTGATGATATCACGTACATGACGGAGGACTACCCGCCGCTGAACATGACCGGGGAGGACGGGACTCCCACCGGTCTGGCGGTGGATGTGCTGGCAGAGATCATCCACAGGATGGGCGGGACCAAGACCGCGAAGGACATCCAGGTGCTGCCCTGGGCCCGGAGCTACAACGAGGTCCAGAAGACCCCCAACACCTGCCTGTTCTCCATGACGGTAACCGAAGAGCGCCTGCCCATGTTCAAGTGGGTCGGCCCCGTGCACGTGCTGTCGTTCGACGCGGTGGCGCTTAAGAGCAAGGGCCTGAAGGCCGCCTCGGCCGCGGACCTCGTCGACCTCAGGGCCGGCGTCATCCGCGACGACCAGGGGGACAACCTGGCCAAGGAGGCCGGCATCAAGAATATCGACCGGGTTCCCTCGAACGACCAGAACATCAAGAAGCTCAACGAGGGCAGGATAGACATCTGGATCTACAGCATCAGCAGCGCCCTGACCCTGGTCGGGGAGATGGGCTTCAACCCGGACGACTACGAGTCCGTCTGGAACCTCAGCAGGAGCGACGTCTCCTTTGCCTTCCACAAGGACGTCGACGATGAGCTTATCCAGGCCATGCAGAAGACGCTCGATGAGATGAAGGCCGACGGCACCCACGCCGAGATACTGAAGAAGTACGGTCTGTAGCGGAACGCGCAAGAGCAAAAGCCGAGGCCGCCCCAGTCGAGGGGCGGCTTTTTCGTATTGCAAACCGAATCCCTCGCATTCGCACGGGATGACATAAGCAGGCGACCGAACGGACGTACTTTCCGTTCGAGTCGATCGC
>CAYWKH010000077.1:0-9558 GCA_964458805.1 uncultured Synergistaceae bacterium | reverse complement strand
GCCTGCGCAGCCCTCAGGGCTGACATGGACGCGCTCCCGATGTCAGAGAGAACGGGCGTGCCATGGGCGTCCGAGAGGGAGGGGGTAATGCACGCCTGCGGTCACGACGCACACACGGCGATGCTACTCGGAGCGGCGCTGGTCCTGTCGGATATGAGGGACCAGGTGGCCGGAAAGGTGAAGTTCATCTTCCAGCCCGCGGAGGAGGCGAACCCCGTTGGAGGAGCGCCGGGCATGATTCAGCAGGGTGTGCTGAAGGACCCCGACGTTGACGCGATGTTCGGGTTGCACGTGTGGCCCTCCCTGGAGACTGGAGTCGCCGGGACGCGCCCGGGGCCACTGATGGGGGCATCCGACCGGATCTTCCTCACGGTCAGGGGAAGGGGAGCGCACGGGTCCGAGCCGGAGAACGGGATTGACGCCATAGTGATAGCGGCGCAGGTGATAACGGCCTTGCAGACGATAGTGTCGCGAAACGTAAGCCCGCTGGACGCCGCGGTGATAACGATCGGCGTGATCAGGGGAGGGGACAGGTACAACGTCCTGCCGGAGGAGGTCGTGCTCGAGGGGACTGTCAGGACCACCAGCCCCGCGACGCGGGACAGGATGCCCGAGCGAATCGGTGGGATCTGCCGTGGAGTGGCGCAGGGCATGGGCGGCGACTGCGAGATGGAGTACGTGAAGGGGTATCCGCCGCTGGTAAACGACTCGGAGTTGGTTAAGACGGTCTTCTCCGCCTTGAAAAAGGTAGTCGGGGATGACCGAGTGCTGTCGATAGAGAAGCCCGCCCTCGGAGGGGAGGACTTCTCCTTCTTCAGCAGGGAGGTGCCGTCGGCATTCATCTGGCTGGGGTGCCGTCCGGCGGGAGTCGAGCCCGAGGGCTTCCCCCCGCTTCACAACAACAGGTTCCTGCCGGATGAGAATGCGCTTCCCATCGGTGTGGAGGCGATGGTCTCCTGTGCGCTGGAGTTCCTCGGTGGAGGGCGGGCGCCTTGACAGCCTGGCTGGACGGCGAGACCATGCGCCGCCTCGTCGAGTTGAGGCGGGAGTTCCACGCTCACGCCGAGACAGGATGGACAGAGTTCTGGACGACAGCCAGGATCGCGGGCATACTCGACGGGCTTGGATACGAGGTGGCGGTCGGAAGGGATATTCTTGACCTCGACACGGTGATGGGACGCCCCTCGGACGAGGAACTTGCCCCCTTACGAGAGCGCGCGCTGGAGCAGGGTGCCGACTCGGCATGGATGGGGCGCATGGGTGGGTACACCGGTGCGCTGGCGACCCTGGACACCGGGAGGGACGGGCCGACGATCGCCCTTCGCTTCGACATAGACGCGGTCGACGTGGCCGAGGCCAAGGACGAGCGCCATCGACCCTTCAGCGAGGGGTTCGCCTCCCTGAACGAAAACGCCATGCACGCATGCGGGCATGATGCCCACGCTACGATAGGACTTGGGCTGGCCGAGCTCCTGTCCCGCCGCAGGGATGAGCTCGCGGGGGTGATAAAGCTCGTATTCCAGCCTGCCGAGGAGGGGGTCAGGGGCGGAAAGGCAGTGGCGGGTAGCGGGGTCCTTGACGATGTCGACTTCTTTCTCGCGGCCCACGTGGGAATGGGGGTATCCTCCGGTGCGGTGGCCCCGGGGTGCAAGGACTTTCTGTGCACCACCAAGTTCGACGTGGTCTACAGGGGTCGGTCGGCTCACGCTGGAGGCGCGCCGAACGAGGGCAGGAACGCCCTCCTCGCGGGTGCCTCAGCCGCGCTCGCACTCGCAGGAATACCTCCTCACAAGCAGGGAGCGACGCGCCTCAACGTCGGTGTGATGCAGGCGGGCACGGGCCGCAACGTAGTGCCCGCGAGGGCCGTTCTGAAGGTTGAGACCAGGGGGCAGACCCCCGACCTCGACGACTATGTCTATGCCCGGGCCATGGAGGTGGTAGCGGGCGCGGCGACGATGTACGGGGTGGAGTACGAGGTGGCGAAGATGGGGGAGGCGATAGATGCCGTCGGCGACGTAGAGCTTGTCGAACTTGTCGCGGACAGGGCGCTCTCAATCCCGGGTGTGACAACGGTCGCCCCCGTGTTGAGCCTGGGGGGCAGCGAGGATGTGTCCTGGATGATGCGCGCCGTGCAGGGGCGGGGCGGGAAGGCCGTCTACTTCGTCCTGGGCTCGGACATCGCGGCTGGACACCACAACGAGTACTTCGACATAGACGAGGGGGTCATCGGAACCGGCGTCTCCCTGTTCGTCGACCTAGTGTTCTCGCTTCAGGGGAGAGGATGGCTTTTGGAGAGGGGGTGCGGATTGTTTTGTTTTCACCCTTAACCCGGTTAAAAGGACCGGCGCAAGGGAAATTCCGTTAAACAAGGAGGGTTTTTCATGGCCGACAAAGGGCAACAGGCGCCAAAAAGAGGCTTTTTCATGATGTTCATAAGGGGAATCGAGATCGTGGGCAACTGGCTGCCTCACCCCTTCTGGCTTTTCGTGATTCTCTCGCTCATAGTCGTCTGGCTTTCGCAGTACCTGGGCAGCCAGGATGTGTCTGTCAGCTACATGGCCGCCAAGGCGGGCGAGGCGCCGCAGGAGGTTACTGTTACTGTCCAGAACCTGCTCACCTACAAGTACATGCGAATCTTCATGGCGGATTTCGTCAAGACCTACGTCAATTTTGCGCCTCTCGGATTGATAGTCGTGATGACGCTGGGAATAGGTCTGGTCGAGCAGTCCGGGATGATCTCGGCCCTGATGAGGAAGACCATCCTCGGAGCGCCGTCCTACCTGGTCACCGCGGCCCTCGCGATAATCGGTATTAACGCCAACCTGGCGTCCGACGCGGGCATCATCTTCACACCGGCAATAGGGGGCGCGGTCTTCAAGGCGTTGGGGAGGAACCCGTGGATAGGCGTGGTAACCGGCTTTGCTGCTGCATGCGGAGGGTTCACCGCCAACTTCTTCATAGCCGGTACGGACGCCCTGCTCGCGGGAATAACCGAGTCCGCGGCGAAGGGCATGAACATCCCCGGGGCGACCCACCCGCTCATCAACTGGTACTTCCTCGCGGTGGCCACCATTGTGGTCATGTTCGTGACGACCTACGTGACCGAGAAGTTCACCGTCAAGGTGCTGGGTGACTCCGACTACGGCAGGGACGCGGAAGCCTTGAAGGAGCACAGGGTGACGCCGCAGGAGAACCGCGGACTTCGCTGGACCGCCGTGGCTGCCGTCCTCTGCATCGGGGCCCTGATCTACCTCACTGTGCCCGAGGGGGCCTTCTTCCAGGCCGACGATGGAAGCATAGTCCCGAAGTCTCCGTTCCTGAGCGGCATAGTTGGGATATTGTTCTTCCTCTTCTTCTTCCTCGGCATAGCATACGGATACGGCGCCGGGACCATCAAGAAGCTGGACGACGTGCCCAAGCTGATGCAGAAGGGACTTTCGGGTGGGCTCAGCTTCCTGGTTGTCGTGCTTCCGGCCGCCATATTCGTGCAGCTCTTCGCGGCCAGCAACCTGACCACCGTGCTCGCGGTGAACGGAGCGCACTGGCTGGAGCGCATGAACCTGGGAGGCATTCCTCTGCTGGTGATGTTCATCCTGTTCAGCACCTTCCTGAACCTGTTCATTATCAGCGGCTCCGCCAAGTGGCTCATACTGGCGCCCATATTCGTCCCGATGTTCTCCATCGTGGGTTTCTCGCCGGCCCTCACCCAGCTAGCGTACAGGATCGGGGACTCTTCCTCCAACATAATATCCCCTCTGTCCTACTACATGCCGGTCATCATAGGCCTGCTGGAGCAGTATCGGCCTGATCCCGAGACGAAGGTCGGGGTCGGGACCGTGATATCCCTCGAGATGCCCTACACCATAGCGTATCTGATCGCCTTTACGCTGCTGCTGATTGCCTGGTACACCCTCGGGTTGCCGCTCGGCCCCGGGACACCCCCGCTTCTGTAAGACCAGCGGGACCTCGTACGACCACAAAAGAGGAGCCTCCGCTTTCGGGCGGAGGCTCCTCTTCAATGAGAGGCATGGAAAAAGAGTCAGTCCTTGACGATCTGCGTGCCCTTCGTCCCTTCGATGGCCTCCAGGGCCTCCTCGAGGCTGGCTATGATGGCTCTCTGTCCGCCGTTCCGGACGAATCGCAGCGCGGCGTTGACCTTCGGACCCATTGAACCGGCCTTGAAGTGCCCCTTCTTCTCGAGCTCCTCCATCTCGGACAGAGTAAGGGTGTCGAGCCACTTCTGATCCGGCGTGTTGTAGTTGATGGCTACCTTGGGCACGTCCGTCAGTATCACCAGCAGGTCGGCGTTCACGGCGGCAGCCAGCCGCTCGCCCGCGAGATCCTTGTCGATGACCGCCTCGACTCCCTCCCACGATCCGTCGCACTTGCGGATGACGGGGATGCCGCCGCCGCCGGAGGCTACGACTGTGAAGCCCTTTTCCAGCAGGGCGTTGATAACGTCGGCCTCCACGATCGACTTGGGGTCCGGGGAGGGAACCACCCTGCGCCACCCTCGACCCGCGTCGTCAATCCAAGTCTCGCCTGTCGCGGCCATGCGCTTTCTCGCGGCCTCCTCGGAGTAGAACGGCCCCACAGGCTTTGTGGGGTTGACGAAGGCGGGGTCTGCCGGGTCAACCTCGACGCGCGTGACCAGGCAGGCGGGCTCGTGCCCCTCGACGCCCTCGGCGCACAGGGTGTTGTGTATGCTCTGGCAGAACATGTATCCTATCAGCCCCTGGCTCTCCGCGCCGCAGATGTCCATGGGCATGGCCGGCACCGTAGAGCTGCCGAGCTCGTTCTGGATCAGGATGGCGCCCACCTGCGGGCCGTTTCCGTGGGTGACCACCACCTCGTGGCCGGCCCGGATCATTCTGACTATCTGGTCGACCGTCTTTTGTACGTTGTCCCTCTGCTCTGAGGCGGTTCCCTTCTGCCCTCTCTGGAGAATCGCGTTGCCGCCCAGGGCGATCAAAACTCTCATCTCGTGATTTACCCCTCTCGGATGGTTTATCTCAACGACGCTGATGACCGTTGTTAGATCGATTTTTTTATTTCAGCAGGTCCCTCAAGAACGGGGGGATGGTGAATGCAGCCCTGTGCATGTCCTCTGTGTAGTACTTGGTGCCGTCCGGCGCGGGCCTGCGGACGGCGGCCGGGTCGTGCATCCTGGAGCCTATCGTGTAGGTCCACATTCCGCTCGGATAGGTGGGCATGACACTCCAGCAGATCTTGACTATAGGGAAGACGGACTGCATCTCCCTGAATGCGCTCTTGACCACGTGAGTGTCGGAGATCGGAGATTCGGTCTGGGCGACGATCATGCCGTCCACTTTAAGGGCGTTGAACACATCGTGGTAGAACGGGGCCCGGAACAGCCCCGCCGCGAATTCGACCGGGTCGGTGCTGTCCACAATGACCACGTCATATTCCCCCTTGCAGGACGCTACGTACTCTATCGCGTCCATGGGCCTTACATCCGCGCGTGGATCGTCGAGCGCGACGCCTATCGTAGGCAGGAAACGCCTGGAGGCGTCGATCACCTCTTCGTCGATGTCCACGAGGGTGGCCATCTCCACGCTGCTGTGGCGAAGCACTTCGCGCAGGGTGGCCCCGTCTCCTCCGCCGATTATCAGGACTCTTCTCGGGGACGGATGAGAGCAGAGGGCCACGTGCGCCATCATCTCGGAGTAAAAAAACTCGTCCCTCTCCGTAATCTGGATGGCACCGTCCAACACCAGTGTACGGCCGTACTCCTGGGTCTCCACCAGCAGAATGTCCTGGTACTGGCTCGACTTGTTCAACAGTACTTCGGACAGCCTCAGGGAGAGCTTCATATTCGAAGTCTGCTCCTCGGTAAACCAGAGATCGTTTACTCTTTTTTGACGTATATCCATCGGCCTCTCCTCCTAGCGCAAGAGTATAGATGAGGCCCTGAATTTATTCAAGCACGTACGCCTTCAAGGGGGGGAAACCGTTGAAGCACACGGAGGAATAGGTCTGGGTGTAGGCGCCTGTCGTGAATATGTAGAGTCGGTCGCCCTCCTCGAGCGAAGCGGGCAGTGCGTACTTCTCGGTCTCATAGAGGATGTCCATGCTGTCGCAGGTCGGTCCGGCCAGGATGGTCTCCTGGGAGGGGCCGGTCTTCTCGGAGTATATCGGGTATTTTATCGCCTCGTCAAGGGTCTCTATTAGCCCCCCGAATTTGCCGGCGTCGAGATAGACCCACGAGTACTGGTTGACTTCGGATTTTTTTGAGACCAGTATCACCTCGGAGACCAGCACACCGGCGTCTCCCGCCATAAACCTGCCGGGCTCCAGGATGATCTCGGGGAGGGTTTCGCCGAAATCCTCCTTCAGGAAGCGGATGATCTCCGTGGCGTAGACCGAGGTCTCGTGAGTGGGGGAGATGTAGGTGGCCGGGAATCCTCCTCCCAGGTTCAGCATCTTCAGCTTTATCCCGTCCGACTTGGCGCTGTCGAAGAGGTACTTGCAGATTGATATGGCGTTGTCCCACTGGCCGATGTCCCTCTGCTGCGAGCCGACGTGGAATGAGATCCCGTAGGGTTCGAGCCCGAGCTCGGCCGCCAGGAGTATAAGCTTGTATATGGTATCGGGGTGCGCCCCGAACTTCCTCGACAGGGGCCAGTCCGCGCCGCTTCCATCGGTCAGTATGCGGAAGAAGACCCTCGAGCCGGGGGCGTTTATAGCTATCTTCCTGAGGTCTCCCTCGGAGTCCGTCGCGAACATGCGCACTCCCCGGGAGTAGGCGTAGGCGATGGCATCGGATTTTTTTATGGTGTTGCCGTAGCTTATCTTCTCTGGCGAGGCACCCATGGCCAGCACGTGGTCTAGCTCGTAGACGGAGGCTATGTCGAAGCTGCTCCCCTTCCGCACTAGCATTCGTATCACCTGTTCAAGGGGGTTCGCCTTGACCGCGTAGTAGATTTTTGCGAAAGGCAGGGAGTTCAGCAACTCGTCGTACTTCTCCTCGACCTTTTCAAGATCGACGACGAGAAAAGGAGTCTCCTTATCCATGGAGAATTCCTTGATTTTATCGAATTTTTCCTTGGTGATGTAACGTTCGATGTCAAACTGAAACTCGTTTTCCACCTTACTATCTTCCTCCCTTAAGAAATCTAAAAGCCTATGAAGTTTAATTCTTTCCTTGGAGAAAAGCAAGAGAACGACCCAAAATTCACGAGAGATGCGATAACCGCACTTCATGATTGTCTCCGTCTAGGGCGTGGTACAATCATCCCCGGCGAAACAGCCGCGCGCGGCCGCATGTATTTTGGTTTTCTAGGGGGAGACCTGATGTTCTACGGGAGAAGAGAGTCCGACCTTGCTAAGAAGGCATTCGTGACCGTGGTGCTCCTGCTTGTAGCCTCCGCCGCCTGGCACGGGTACCGGATTGCCAGGGGGCCTCAGGAAGAGGCGGATGCGGTATTGTTGACTGACCCCGATATCCGGGTGCCGTCCCCTTTGCCAACGCCACCGCCGGAGGCCGAGCCCGACCCGGTGGAGCCGGAGGTGTCAAGTCTTCCCCCCATTGAAGCGGCGCCCGCGGTAGTGGCGCTCCCCCCGCCTGCGCAGCCGTACAGGGCGTTCGTGGACGAACCGTGGCTGCATGTTTCAAAGGGGCGGTTGAGAATGTACTACTACATAGGGGACAGGCTGGAGAGGGAGTACCCCATAGCCGTCGGAGCGAACGGCGGCCAGAAGGAGAGGGTGGGAGATCATCGTACCCCGGTGGGCAGCTTCTCGGTCCAGCAGATCCAGGATTCCCGCGGATGGACCTACGACTTCAGGGACGGCAAGGGGCCGATACGCGGCGCTTACGGCCCCTGGTTCATAAGGCTGAGGACCCCGAGGTGGAAGGGGATCGGCATCCACGGCACGCACGACCCTGAATCCATCGGGACGATGGTGACGCAGGGGTGCGTCAGGCTTTGGAACAAGGACCTGGAGGAGCTCAAGGAGAGAGTGTTTATCGGCATGAAAGTGATAATAACCGAGTAGGAGGGCTGGGATGGACGAACACCTGGTTGTGCTGCCACTTCCGGCGACCGGTTTTGACAGGTTCGTGTCGTCGTGGCTTCTTCGTGACTCCGCGCGGGACTGGACCTGCGTTGTCGACCCGGGGTCGGCCCGGTCCTGGCCGACCATGCGCGAAGCAGTGGCTGTCCTTGGGAACTCAAGGGTCGACTTGGTGTTGCTCACGCACGTGCATATTGACCACGCCGGGGCCGCCGGCCTGATGGTCAGAGAGTTCGACGCCAGGGTAGCGGTGTCGGCCAGGGGTGCGCCGCACCTGTTGGATCCAGCCAGGCTGTGGGAGGGGAGCGTCAAGACCCTGGGGGAGACGGCCCTTCTGTTCGGCGAGCCCGTCCCGGTGCCGCAGTCGCACCTGGTCGTCGAGGGGCCTCTCCCCGGAGGGTTTTCGACCCTGGAGACGCCCGGACATGCCTCGCACCACCGTTGCTACGTCCACGAAGGCGAGTGCGGGGCCGTGCTGTTCGCCGGCGAGGCCGCGGGGGTATACCTGGAGGGGGAGTCGCCATTCCCCTACCTTCGTCCAGCAACGCCTCCCCCGTTTTTTTTCGACACATGCCTGGCATCGCTCGAGAACCTGATGAAAAGGAGATACGCCAAGGTCTGCTATGCGCACTTCGGCTCCTGTCGCGGGGCGGGCGACATGCTCTCGTTCGCGAAGGACCAGCTGTTTCTTTGGAAGGACATAGCCCTCGGACGACTGCGAAAGGGCGCGAGCCCGGAGGACGTGGAGGGCTTCCTCGCCGAGGCCCTGGAGCGGGATCCGTTCCTGGCCGCGTGGAGGAACATGGAGCCGGCAGTTCGCGAGCGGGAGGGGTACTACCTTCGAAACAGCGCCCGCGGCATGATGGGGGCGTTCGCCGGGACGAGCCGGGGCTAATGCGCCGACTCGCACCGGCGGAGGGTCACTCTCCTTCTTTGGCGTCCTTGGTGTACTCGTAGACGATCCCCTCGAACGGCTCGGGGATGACGCGGCTTGCGATGGTCATGCTTCCCTGCTCGAATCCGATGGACGAGAGGCGCAGCGGAAAGACGAACTTCCCGAGGTCGAGCAGCGGCTGAATCTGAGATATCGCCTTGTCGGTAATGAATCCAGGGACATCCACCCTATTGACGCGCAGCGCGTAGTCGTCCAGCCAGACCTGTTGCATGTCCACAATCTTGAACTTGCTGAAGATCTCGATGAGGATGTTCAGCGTGAACAGCACCCTGACGTGGTAATTTCCTCGAGCGTATATCCCGTCCGAAGAGATTCGAACCTGCAGGTTGTGCCATTCGTCATCGTCGCCGAACTGCTTCTCCAGCAGATTCTTGTTCAGATCACTCTCTGTTATCCTGGCGAAGGCGTGGACGTTGAGTATCTCCCTTATGTCGGGAGGCTCCCTCTCCCACTCCGACGGAGGGGTGAAGCCGACCCCGACGGCCCTGAGCTTCAGGGAGTCGATTCGCACCCCCCCGATGTCGCATCCAATGACATCGAGGAACATCTCGCGGACGAGGCCGTCG
>CAYWKH010000076.1:0-9684 GCA_964458805.1 uncultured Synergistaceae bacterium | reverse complement strand
CCCCCAACCCGCTCAGCTTCTCGAGGCCCTCCCTCGCCCTCTCGGACTCTCCCAGCGCCGACAGACTGGTCACCTCCAGCTCGAGCATCCGCGGATCGAGCCCCTCCTCCACCAGGATCGCGGCGAGTTTCTCCGGGAATCCGGGGTTGTAGAGCTGCACCGGCGAGAGGTTGACTGCCATTCTCATCAGCGGCGGCGCGGAGGGCATCCACTTCACCCTCTGTCGCACAGCCGCCCGCAGCACCCACTCCCCGATGACATCCATCATGCCGTTCATCTCGGCCAGCGGGATGAACTCAAGAGGTGGAACGACGCCGATCTCCGGGTGATTCCACCTGAGCAGAGCCTCCACCCCTACAATAGCACCACCGGCGACGCTCACCTGGGGCTGGTAGTGGACGGTCAGCTCGCCGCGTAGATGGGCCCCGAAGAGATCGCCGGACAGCCTCTGGTTTCTCTTGGCGGCATCGGTCATCTCCGTCGTGCACATCACGTACTGGTTCTTGCCCAGCGCCTTGGCACCGTACATGGCGGCGTCGGCGTTGGCCAGAAGCGAGTTCTCGTCCGCCCCGTCGCGAGGGTAGACTGCGACTCCCGCGCTGCCCGACAGCATGAAAGTCTGACCGCGCGCTGTGAAGGGTTTCGAGAAAAGCCCCATGACGTGCCCGGCGATCTTCCCCACGCTCTCGTAGTCCGTTATGTCGTCGACCAGGACCAGGAACTCGTCCCCTCCCAACCTCGCCACGAAGTCCGCCTGGCGAAGGCGCTGACGCAGGTTCCGCGCCAGCTCCTGCAGGACCGCGTCCCCTCCGCTGTGCCCCAGCATGTCGTTTATCACCTTGAATCCATCCAGGTCGATCAGGATGAGCCCCATCATCGCGTCGTTCTCGTCCGCCCGGCTAATCGAGCGGGAAAGCCGCTTCATGAAGAAGGCGCGGTTCGGAAGGCCGGTGAGCTGGTCGTGGAGGGCGGCGCTCTCTATCTCCAGCTCGGATCTGATCCTGATAAACCCGTCGGCCAGGAGGTTCGAGAGGATCTTCAGCAGGTCGGTGTCGAAGTCCCCGCATCCCCTGTTTTCCCTGTCGAACAGCAGCCCCATGAAGCCGAGCGTGGTGCTGTCCTCCTCTATGGGGACGGCGACCGCCGACTTCACCCCGCTCAATGAGAAAACGCTGATCCACGGTGAATGTGGCTCCTCCGACGCGATCTCCGCGTCATCGATGCACAGGATTTTCTCCCTGCTCAGCCTCTCGAGCCACAGGTTCAGCCGCTGCGGCGGATTGGTCCTCCACTCCGGCATGAACAGCGAGATTCCCTCCGAGCACCACTCCCGCCCGTAGGCGATGGACGAACTCTCCTCGTCAACAAAGAAGACCCCGCAGCGGTCGGCCTGGAAAAATTCCCCTATGCCCCTCAGGACAGAGTCCACCCTGTCGTTCAGGGTCGTTCGGCTGACGCTCAGTAGGTCGTTCGAGACCTGCGACACCAGCCTCTGGAGGTTTGCGCTGCGCACGCTCTCCTTAAATTTGCTGGTGTAGGTCTTGTTGACGAACGACCCGACCAGGAAGGCCACGAGGAAGATGCTGATCCTGGCGATGTAGTCGAAGGAGTCCATGATGATGTGGTTGCTCGGCGCGTTGATCCAGACCGGTATCTGCGTGGCGATGGATACCGCCGTCACCAGCACGAGAGGGGTGCGCGAGCTGTAGAGCAGCGACACCATCATCATGACGATCGGGTAGACCCATATCGTGATGCCGGCGAACTCGATGAACTGCCAGGTGATGGCCGGCACGCTCAGGAGCATGGCGAAGAGCAGGGTGAGTCGCCTCAGGCCGCTGCTCCTGATGAACTGGGAGGCCATTGTGATCGCGCACATCAGGAAGAAAAGCCCCCCGGCCCGAAGCATGGAGCGAAGGGACTCCTCGCTCTGCACGGCCGATTGCAGGAAATACGAGGAACATGCGGTGATCCCCCCGATGAGGAACGCGATCGAGAGGTAGTAGGCGAGCGTGGAGCTGGTCCTGCCGTCGAGCAGCAGCTCCTCCTCGTCATTCTGGCCCGACATGAAGCCGTACCGCCTGGTCATGAAGTACACAGCCCCCGCCAGGATCAGAGGAAAAAGGGGAGCGGACCTGGGAAAGGGGGAATCAAGCAGTTCGTGCAGCAGGAAGTCCAGGATGTCCGGGGGAAGCAGGGAGAGTCCGGTCGCCAGGGCCAGCAACCGCGACTGTCTCCTGAGAGCGGGGTCGCGGGCCGCCCCGCTTGCGCGGAGCATCGCTCGGATTGCGGCGATCACGTACCCCAGGCTGTAGACGAGGAAGAGCATGGTCCAGGTGTCCACGACCGGGTAGCAGATCAGTCCGAAGGGACCTTCCTTTAGCACGTAGTGGGAGGAGGAGAGCTCTGGCAGCGCCGCGAACACGAGGATGGAGACGAGGCCGGGCAGGTAGAGGAGGGGCAGCGGCGGGCGAATCCCGCCTTCGCCGCCCTGTTCCCTCGCGAACAGGAGCGCGAAATGAAGGAGGAAGCAGTAGAACACGCTCCTGCCAACGGCCGAGACTCTCTGCCAGAAGAAGAAAGTAGCGGCGTCGGGGACGGTGTTCACTATGGAGAACCCAAGCGCCCACACTGACAGCGAGACGCACGCCAGAAAGAAGACCCTGTTCAGGTGCGCGCGCCTGTCGATGTGAATGACGTATACCCCGTACAGCAGGTAGACGGAGAAGGCTGTAAAAAAAAGCAACGAGAAGACAAGAGGGCCTGTCGCCATTAAAAAGGGGACCCCCTCCCTGTCTTGCGCGTCAGCTCGCGTGCACCAGCCCAGGCCTCGCTATTTCTCACCCGGCGCGCCCTCCCCTGTTTTCAACCGGTATGAATAGAGCTTGCGCGGACGTCCCACATGTGAATACTCGTACTGAACGGAGATCTTTCCCCCCTCGGCCAGGAACTCCAGGTAACGGCGGGCGCTGGATCTGGACATGCCCAGCATTCGCCCCGTCTCGGCCGCGGACAGGGAGAGGCAGGAATCGCTCAGCAGGTTGGTAATCCGGTGGATAAGCGTCTCCTGAAAGCCCTTCGGTATGTCGACTTCCCTACCGGAGGCCTGTTTTCTGAAGCCGGTGACCCTGTCGATGTCCTCCTGCCTCCATGGACGTTTGCGTCCCGCGAGGCCGTGATGGTACTCCTCGTAAGCCCTGAGCGCGCGCCGAAATCGCTCCCATTCGAAGGGTTTGATTAGGTAGTCGAACGCGCCGGAGCAGATTGTGCCCCTGACCACGTCCGGCGCCTTCTCCGATGACAGGATAATGAAATCTGTGCGGGGAAAGTCCGACCTCAGTCCATGAAATTCATCAAGACCGCCGAATCCCGGTAAAAGTATGTCCAGGAGGACGATGTGGACGGGCAGGCGCGCCAGCTGCGACCGGAGGGCGGCTCCATCTCCGGCGAAACCGGCGAACAGGTAGCCCTGGAAGTCGGAGATAATCTCCCGGTAAAGCGCGCTCAGCATTGCGTCAGGCTCGGCGATGAGGATGTTCAGAGGGTGCAATCCCAGCTCTCCCTTCATAGAGTGCTTCGTGTACTCTCCTGTTATGTCGCCCGTACTTGCCCGATGACCGGAAACCTTTAATAAACCGTTGTCTTGATTGAGCAAGAGAGTTTCACTAACCCATTATTATACATTATAAAAAAACGAGTCAAACGGAAGAGACTGAACGAAAATCCGCCGCAAGCGAAAGGGAGTTTCATGATTGCAAAGGACCAAGCAGGGTGGTAGTATTATGCAACTCAGTTGCATTAATTATTCGGAGGTGTGCCTGTCTTGAAGAAAAAGCTGTTCCTGGCGTTTGTCGTCGCGTTTTCACTGATGTACAACGGCGCGGTCTTCGCGTCGGAGGTCTATGTCGCGGTATCCCCCGGCATAGCGCAGTGCGTGGAGGATATCTACGCCTCCTTCGTCTCCTCCGGGGGAGGAGAACTTCTGTTCGTGAAGGAACCCACGGGCCCGCTGGCGCAGAAGATCGACGCGGGCGCGCCCTTCGCGCTGCTGGTGGCGGCCGACCCGGACTGGCCCGAGTGGCTTGAGAAGCGGGGGAAGCTGCGCGACGTCCACCCCTGCGCGAACGGCAGGATGGTTCTGTGGTCGGAATCGAAGAGTGTATGTGACAACGCGGTGTTGGCCGAGCTGCGGATCGCTGTGCCGAACCCGGAGACCACCTCCCACGGGAAGCTGGCCTCCAGTCTGCTGAAGGAAGAGGGGATCTGGGACAAGAATCTCGCGTCGGGCGCCATAATCATAGTCAAGGACGCGCTGCACGGGGTCATGGCGGTCGGCGCTGGAAGCGCTGACGCGGCGATGATCCCGGCTAGCCTCGCCATCGAGTCGGGCGGCTTCTATTCGCACCTCCCGTCGCCTCCTCTCCCTACGGTCGGCGGGCTGAACGCCGTTCTGCACGATGACACGGCGGCCGAGTTCTGGAATTACCTTCGCTCCCCTGCGGCCGCGCCTATCTGGGAGAAATGGGGCTTCGAGCCGGTGGAGATGGCTAGATGAGCCGTTCGGACGTGATGTCGAGGTTGACCTCGGTCGTCAGCGAGCGATTGGAGAGGGAGGCCCCCGATCTGCTCGGCGAGAGGATCGAGATCCGTGCGCTGAATGCAGAGCAGGCGATCGGAGACCCGAGGCCCTTCACCGACTTCGCCCTGCAGAGAGGGGAGGAGCGGTTGGTCGAGGCGGAGGTCAGAGGCGCCAGAGGGCAGGCCTTCACGTCGCACCTGTCCTCGTGGAGCGGGACAGTCTCCGAGATGCTTGGGCTGCCCCTTTCGGGCGACAGGGAGAGGGCGATACTGACCGCGGGCGTCAACGCCCTGGGCAGGTACTTGAACTGGGGAGACAAGACAATCCACTGCCGTGACGCCTCGCCGAAGATCTGCGGCGAGAGGATGGGAGAGAGGCTCGCAGGCGAGCTCTCCAAGGGCGAGAGGGTAGCAATCATAGGCTACCAGCCCGCCATCCTGAAGGGGCTCTCCGAGTCCCTCGGCCCGGAGAGAGTTCTGGTGCTCGATCTAAATCCGGAGAACATCGGCAGGACGGTCCACGGCGTGACAGTTCTGGACGGGGAGAAGGACCTGGCGCGCGCGGCCTCGTCAACGGACGTGGCGCTGGCAACCGGGTCTTCGATGTCCAACGGGACGATCGACGGCATACTGGAGGCGTTCGCGGGCAAGAGGGTGATATTCTTCGGCACGACGATAGCCGTCCCCGCCGAGCTGCTGGGGCTTGAGAGGTTCTGCTTCGAGGCTGAGTGAGAGGGTGCGAAAGGGGTCCGTTATGGGAGCAAAAAGCCTTTTTCTGGAGGGGCCGATAGGCATAGGCAAGACGAGCCTGCTGATGAGATGCATGGGGCCCTTGAGGATGACGGCGGGCGGCTTCATCGTTCGTCGCCTGCTGGGCGAGGATGGAAGGGTGAAAGGCTTTTCCCTGACCCCGCCGGGCGCCTCCGAACTGCCCTCCCTGCCCTATTCCAGGGACGCCGCCAACATCTTCATCGAGCACACGGTCGACGGCTCGGTCCGCCGGCCCGGGGCGCTCGAGGATGGAATCCTGTCGCTGCTCGCGGATTCGGGGATGAAGAGGCTGATTATCCTTGATGAAATAGGGGGAGTGGAGCTGCTAAACCCGAGGGTCGTTGCGCGGCTATTCGAGGTGCTCGCCTCCGGCGTGCCGTGCGCCGGGGTCTTCAAGGCGCGGGAGAACGCCCGCAACATGGCGTCCGGGCTTGGGCTGCCGACCGAGTACTTCGACAGGTACGAGGAGATGAGATCCCGCCTGACGGAGGATTTCGGCGCGGATCTGATCAGGATGGACTCCCGCCCGGGGGAGAGGGAGGCGGAGATCGTCGGCGCCTTCATGCGCCCTCTCCTTGCCGCTCCGCAGGAGGCAGCGGGATGAATCCCCGCCATACGGTCGCCTTTGCCCTCATGGCCGGGCTGTTCATCGTGGTCTTCCTTGTTTCCATGAGCGTTGGCAGATTCCCGGTCCCGGTCGACACCGTGTTCAAGGCGATGCTGTCGATAGAACCCGAGGGAGGCCTGTCCCCGCAGGCGGAGACAGTCCTGTTTCGGGTGCGCTTTCCAAGGGTTATGCTCGGGGCGCTGGTCGGCGCGGGGCTCTCATGTTCCGGCACGGTCTACCAGAGCATTTTCAGGAACCCCCTGGTCTCCCCCGAATTTCTGGGCGCTTCGTCCGGCGCGGCTTTGGGCGCGGCGTTCGCGATATTGAACGGGTTCGGCTGGAAGGCCGTCTCACTGTTCGCTTTTCTTTCCGGCATCTCGGCCGTGGGCCTGGTTGTGGTGGTGAACGCCCGCTCCAGGGTGGATCCGATACTGGGCTTCCTGCTCGCGGGCATCATGGTCGGCTCTCTCTGTTCCGCGGGGCTCTCCTACCTCAAGCTCATTGCGGACCCCAACGACTCCCTGCCCGCGATCACCTACTGGCTCATGGGGTCTCTCGCCTCGGCCAGGAGGGAGGACGTGCTCTTCGCCGCCCCGTTGATTCTTTCCGGCCTGTCGGTCCTTTTTATTATGAGGTGGCGTATAAACATCCTGTCCGTGGGAGAAGAGGAGGCCCGCTCCATGGGAGTGGACGTCCGGATGGTGAGAGGCGGTTCCGTGCTCGGGGCGACCTTCGTCACCGCGGCATGCGTCTCCGTCAGCGGTGTGATCGGGTGGATAGGGCTCGTGGTCCCGCATTTCGCCCGCTTTGCAGTCGGCGCGGACTGCAGAAGGAGCATCCCGGCATCGATTCTGCTCGGCGGATCTCTGCTTCCCGCAACCGACATCCTGTCGAGGACTCTGTCGACAAGCGAGGTCCCGATAGGGATACTGACCGCGTTCGTCGGGGCCCCCTTCCTGCTGTTCCTGATCATGCGCGACAGGAGAGAGTCATGAACGGGGCTGATCTGAGCGTCAAGGGGCTGACCGCCCGCTACGGAAAGAGAAGCGTCCTGTCTGACGTATCGTTCGAGTTCTCCGGCGGATCGCTCGTATCCCTGCTTGGCCGCAACGGCTCGGGGAAGAGCACCCTCTTCCGCTGCATCCTCGGCGCGATCCCGTTTCGCGGAGAGATAAGAGTCGGGGGAACGGAAACGAGGCGGATGAGCCCCTCTGAGAGGGCGCGACTTTTCGCCTACATACCTCAGAGCCACGGGAACGCCTGCGCCCACACGGCCTTCGAGATGGTGCTGATGGGCACGTCGGCGGCGCTGGGCTTCTGGTCCTCGCCCGGAAAAAGAGAGAATCTGCGCGCGATTAGAGCGCTGGACGAGGCCGGGATATCGCACCTCGCGGACAGGAGATGCGACCGCCTGTCGGGAGGGGAGAGGCAGCTTGTGCTGATAGCGAGGGCGCTCGCGCAGGACGCGCCGATCCTCTTAATGGACGAGCCCTGCTCAAGCCTGGACTACGGCCACCAGATCGGTGTGATGTCATGCGCCAGGAGGCTTGCGGACCGGGGTTACCTGGTGATCATGTCCACTCACAGCCCCGATCATGCCCTGTCGTTCGCCGACCGGGCCATGCTGCTGATCGACGGCTCGATCGAGCGTCCGGGGATGCCGTCGGAGGTGCTGAGCGTCGGGGCGCTCGAGCGGATGTACGGGGTGGCGGTCGAGCCGGCAGTGCTCCGCGCGGATGCGGCCCGCCAGCTGATGCCTAGCTGTATATGACCGCGAAGAATACGAGGAGGTAAAAAATGAGAGGAAGGTTTGTTGCGCAGGCTTCGCTGGCGTTGGTGCTCCTGCTGGCGTGCGCGCCCTTGGCGGACGCGAGGCTGTTCGTGGATTCGGCTCGGAGAGAGGTCGAGCTGCCATCGTCGATAGAGAGGGTCGCGCCATCAGGCCCTCTTGCCCAGATAATCCTCTACACCCTGGCGCCGGACAAGCTGTCCGGGGTATCGGCTGGCTTCTCGCAGGAGGCCAAGGGGTATATCGACGGTAAGTACCTGGGGCTGCCCCTCTTCGGACAGTTCTACGGAAAGAACGTCTCCCTCAACATGGAGGCCCTGATAAAGGCGGCGCCGCAGGTGATCGTGGACGTAGGAGAGGCCAAGAAGAGCATCCGGGAGGACATGGACGCGCTGCAGGAACAGATCGGCATACCGACGGTTTTTGTCCGGGCGACGCTCGACACCCTACCCGAGGCCTGCATGGTGCTGGGCGACCTGCTGGGAGAGGAGGAGAGGGGCGGGAAGCTCTCTCGGAGTGCCGGCGAGATACTGTCGCGCGCAACGTCCGTGAAGGATGGTCTGCGGAGCGAGGAGACGCCGAGGGTGTACATCGCAATGGGAGTGGCGGGGCTGAACACCAACGCCAGAGGCTCCTTCCACGCCGAGGTCCTGGACAGGGTGGGAGCGTGCAACGTGGCCGACGTCCAGCCCGACCCGAAGGGAGCGGGCAGCACCGTGTCCCTTGAGCAGGTTCTGCTCTGGGATCCCGATGTAATAATCGCGGAGACGGAGGACGTGCGGCGTCATATACTGGAGGACCCCGCTTGGAGCGGCATCAAGGCTGTGAGAGAGGGTCGCGTGCACCGCATACCGAACAATCCGTACAGCTTCGTCGCCAACCCGCCGTCGGTGAACCGACTGCTCGGGATCCTCTGGCTCGGGCATCTCTTTTACCCGGAAAAGCAGGAGACACGCCTCAAAGAGGATGTGGTCGAGTTCTTCGGGCTGTTCTACTCGATCGACCTCTCGGACGCTCAGTACGATGAGGTCATGAAGGACGCACTGTGAGGCCGGGCGCGCCTCCGGGTCCTGGCGCCCCTACGGGCGGCACAGGCATCCCTCCGGGTACAGGCGCGCCTACTTGTCCTCCAGTGTGGTCTCGACCTCCGCCATGCGGCCGGCGGCCAGCTCCTCGGAGATGAAGATCTGCCCGCACGACGGGCATCTAGGCACGTTGGTGCGGAACACGTGCCCAAGGTAGCTGAATCCCGTCGGCATGGGGATCATCTCCACGTCGCACTTGGCGCAGAGGAGCTTTTTGCCATCTTCCATGTCCGTCAGTCCTCCAGCTCTATCTTCATCCGGTGCGAGTAGGCGTTGTGCAGGACGAAGCCCTCGGGGGAGGGCTCGTACTCCACCCAGTAGGTGGTGTAGCCTATCTCCGCGTACCCGTGGAACCTTCCCGTCTCAGGGTCTTTCACCCTGCGGCCGCTCGCCTCGCACTGCTCGACCGCGGTCAGCGCGTCCTCCTCCAGGAAGCGCCCCCTGTTCATCTTCTCGCGCAGCCCGGGCGACATGATCAGCTTTGCCTCGCTTTTCACCTCGTCCTCACCTCCGAAAGGCTCCAACCCCGCCCAATTCTTCGAAAGTATCTCGCTCCTCAGGCGTTCGCGCCTCCTCCTGCGCTCGTCGAGGGTGGGAAGGGGCGCGGGCGAATCATTGATGCCGAAGAAGAGATCCAGCACGTGCCTGACCGGCTTGCCCTTGTGCGAGAGCACGTCGCGGCAGTTCGAGCAGTAGACCACGTAGGGCGACTCACCGTCGTTGCGCCTGCGGTCGGCCAGCCAGGCCGAGTAGTTGGGGGCCGCTATGTCGATGTGCCCGCCGAACGAGCAGCACTGGGCGTTCTTACCCTCGTAGGGCAGAGGGACAAGCTCGTATCCCGCGGCGCGGACCAG
>CAYWKH010000075.1:0-9690 GCA_964458805.1 uncultured Synergistaceae bacterium | reverse complement strand
AATGGTGTAAATTCGAATTGAGCCATTCGCTCAAGCCTCGGTTATGATGTAGCTGGTGAACCATCATCGTATCGAGGAGGCGTCCCTGCTTCAAAGGCAAAGCAGGACTCCGTGAACTCATGGTTCGGATCGATATTACACTGGAAACGGAACTTTTGCACGGCCTGTTCTCAAACCCAAATCCGCAGGTTCATCTCCGAGAAGGAGACAAAGCGTTCCCGGGCCGGTGATTCGACGAGGTTTTTCTCAATTCGAGCCATCGGCCTGTTAATAACGGCGGATTGGGTCATTTTTCGGCATCCTCGCCCCTTTCAAGATACGCCACTACAGTCCGGAAACGGTTTTCCCGGCTCGTTTGCAGCCATGGGCGTAAGTTCCACCAGGTGCGGATTTAGGGAAGATAACCGAGCAACCCGCCTGAAGTATGGCAGGGCCTCCGAGAATACACTCCGAGGTCCTCTCTTCAGGCGGGAATTAAAGCTTTCCTCCGGCCGATTCCACGCAGGCCTCGCGCACGGCTTCCAGCGAGACGGAAAGGAGGGCGCATCTCTCGTCCGAGCGGGGCAGGACCATCAGAGGTGCGCCCGCGCGGAACTTCTTGTCTCGCGCCACGAACGGTGCAATCTCCTCCCACGCCATGTCCACGCGGTGCGGAATTTTCAGGGCCGTCAGGAGCCGGTCGAGTCGGGAGAAATCCTCCTCGCGAAGCAGCCCATTCCTGAGAGAGAGGCGGGATGCCACCATCATCCCGGCCGCGACCGCGTCCCCGTGCCTCCAGCGGTAGCCGGACGCGGCCTCCAGCGCGTGGCCGACCGTGTGCCCCAGGTTCAGCCTCGCTCGGACCCCGCCGGTCTCGCGCTCGTCCTCCGCGCAGACGGCCAGCTTCATCCGGGAGCACTCGGCGACCAGGGTCCCGAGCGCCGGAAGCGACCTGCGCAGCGCCGAACGGGCGTTCTCCTCCAGCCACCCGAAGAAGCTCCACTCCTCGCCCAGGCCGTACTTGACCGCCTCCGCCAGTCCCTGCCTGAAGTCCTCGTCCGACTGCGAGCGCAGGCACTCCACGTCGGACAGGACCCACTGCGCGGGGTGAAACGCCCCGACCAGGTTCTTCCCCTCCGGCAGGTTCACCGCCGTCTTCCCGCCTATCGCGCTGTCCACCTGCGCCAGCAGGGTGGTGGGGCACTGCACCAGCGGCACTCCGCGCATCCACGTGGCGGCGGCCAAGCCGGCGGTGTCCCCCACGACGCCGCCCCCCAGGGCGATCACAGGCCCCGAGCGGTCCACCCCTGCCGCGGCCAGGGAGGTGTATATCGCCGACAGGCTGTCGAGGCTCTTGGCCCCCTCGCCGCGCGGAAGGTTGAACAGCCCGCGCCTTTTGCCCAGGAAGTCCGCGAACAGCGGGCCAGTAATCTCGTCGGCCACGATGAACGGGGGGGAGTCGAGCCCCGTTATGAGCGCAAGGCGCGGGAGCAGCCCCTCTCCCACGGCGACCGAGGTGGGGAAGGCCCCCTGCCTCAGAATCACTTGGCCGTCCGCCTCCAGCGCGATATTGGTCGTCACCTGGCCACGGGCATCAGCCACGACGGCTCCTCCTCGCGCAGGACGCTCGCCAGGCGCGAAGTCCGCTCCATGAGGCCGGCGAAGTCGTCAAGGGTCAGCGACTGCGGCCCGTCGCACAGGGCGGTCTCCGGGGATGCGTGGACCTCCACCAGCAGCCCGTCCGCCCCCGCGGCCAGCGCGGCCATGCTCATCGGGACCACGAGCTCGCGCCTGCCCGTTGCGTGGCTCGGGTCCACGACCACCGGCAGGTGGGTCATGGATTTGACCAGCGGCACCACGCTCAGGTCCAGGGTGTTGCGCGTGTTCCTGTCGAAGCTGCGTATGCCCCTCTCGCACAGGATCACGCGCTCGTTGCCCCCGGCGAGGATGTACTCCGCGGCCTGAAGCCACTCCTCGACCGTGGCGGACATTCCGCGCTTCAAAAGCACCGGCCTGTCCAGCCCGCCGAGCGTCCTCAGAAGCGAGTAGTTCTGCATGTTGCGCGTGCCCACCTGCAGGATGTCGATGTGGGGGGCGATCCACTCCGCCTCGTCGGGCGACATGACCTCGGTGATCACGGGCAGGCCGGTGGCGGCGCGGGCCTCCTTGAGCAGAGCGATCCCCTCGCTGCCCAGCCCCTGGAAGGCGTAGGGGTGCGAGCGCGGCTTGAACGCGCCCCCGCGAAGCACGTGCGCACCGGCCCGGCGGACTCCCCTGGCGGTGTCCATGAGCTGGGTCCTGTTCTCCACCGCGCACGGGCCGGCCATAATCACCGGCTCCCCGCCGCCTATCCACAGGCCGGGCGCGAGCTCCACCGGACGCGAGACCCCACCGATCTCCCTGCTGGCCAGCGGGTGGCAGCATGACGTGACCTGCACCCGGCGCACCCCAGGCAGCCCCTTGAACGGCTCGGAGTCCGCGGTCCTGGAGACGTCGGCCGACATGACGTAGGAGCGCCCGCCCCCCGGAGCAACCCTGTAGCCGCGACCAGCCCCCGCGAGCGATTCGCACACCCTGTCGAGGTCCCTTCTCGTGCTGCTGTCCGCCATCTCGACCACCATCATGTCGTTCTCCCCCTTTTTTAATAGTCCCAAAAACGAAAAAACCGGAACCGGGTGTAGAAACCCGGTTCCGGCGTATTCCTTCTCTCTCTTCCGCCTCGTCCTGTCTGTAGCTAACCCGGAGAGGCCGGATATAAAGAAGCCGAAGACGGATTTCTACGCGAGCATTGGCCGGTGGCGTAATAATAAAGCCACAGGCCGCCTGTAAACGCGAACGCGAAGAACCCGCCGTTTGCCGCTGTATTCGTGTTTATGGCGTTGCTCGCCATGGCGACCGTCTCCTCTCCCCGAAGATTCCCCCCGCAGGGGGCCGTTGGCAGGACATGCTAGACGAGTAAATGATATTTGTCAAGGGGTCGCGCGCGAAAAATTTCGGGACTGCGATAATGCCATCGTTAAACGGGGCGGGGAAGATGTCGCGCCCCCGCGCTGGACTGACGGCGGGTTTCAGGCTAATCTTCATGTGCGCGAGCATGGCGAAGGGGGGAGCGAATCATGGAGTACGGCGGTGTTCTGCTGCTTTTCGACGGGGACAACCCCCGCTGGACGGCGGAGCTGGTCCGCATGGCCGGGGAGGACCCGGGGCTGCTCGGGGCGATGGTCGCCGACGGGCTGCTCCGCGACGAGGGCGGGGAGTTCTCTCTCACCGATGCCGGGAGGGAGGCCTTCCGGGAGGAGGCGGCGGCCTGCTTCCTGCCCGCGTCGCCCGGGACGCCGGGAGCGGGGGGAGGGGATCTGTTCAGGACGCGCCTTCGCCTGCTCATCGACAGGAAGCACGTCCAGCGCTGGGGGCTGAAGGAGTTCGTGCCGGGGGCGCGCTTCCTCGTGCCGCCTCTGCGGGAGTGCGAGATCTACAGGCTCGCGCCGGGGCTCGAGTGGGTGTGGCCCTCCGCCCCGGTGTGCGTCCGTATGAGGGAGGACTGGCCGATCACGGGGCTCGCCGCCCGCAACGCTCCCCCTCCCGAGCCAGGCGCGGCGGAGGGGTGGTTCGAGGCGCGCGGGGTGAAGCCGTCGTACTTCGAGGCGGATCTTCTGCACCTCAGCCGGTACGACTTCCAGGCCTACGCTCGCATACCCCGCTCGCCCAACGACCCGTGGGGGCTGCTGAACGCGGATCGCTTCTTCTGCGTCAGGGCCCCGGCATCGGGCGAGAACGGCGTCCGCGAGCTCCTGGCCGCGACAGGGCGATTCCAGCTCGCCCTGGAGGTCCTGCGCCGCATGGTGCTCCCCGGCTACATGGATCTCGACAGCTTCGACCAGGGGTGCGTCAACTGGCTGGTCTTCGTATGCGACAGGGAGGAGGGGGCCGCCGGGTGCGAGTCGCTGCTCTCGCCGTTCGGGGTCGACCTGGTGCGCGGCTCCGCGCCGATGGAGGTCTGGGCGCTCAGCCTGGAGGCCCTCGAGGGCTTTCGGGAGAGGGCCGAGACGATCCACGACCTGCTGCCGGCGGTTGGCAGGCCCGTCACGAGGACGCCGTGAGGATCGGCCGGGGGCGCGGAAGCCGGCGTTGTCCGGCCGCTAGCGAGTCGCCGGGACAAGGCGCGGCATGCCTGGCTCGAGCGGGACGCCCACTCGCAGCACGATGTCGGAGTCGCTCGGCTTGCAGCTTTGGCAGATCGCCGAGTCGCCGCGAGCAGCGAGGTAGAGGGACGCGTCGGTGTCGTCCCAACCCCACGCGGCGGTGATCAGGCGCTGCATCTGCCGCGCGGCCTCGCGCTGGGTGTCCACGAACTCCGGACCGCTTGCGACGGCGTGGATCATGCCGCGCGATTCGACCAGCGGCCAGTCCAGCGGGAAGTCCTTCAGCAGTTCGAGGCGGACCAGCACGGACCCGGCTATCTCGACGCCGGAGCCTCCGATCTCGCCGTCCCCCATGGAGGCGTGCAGGTCGCCGAGCTGGAAGAGCGCCCCCATCGTCCTCACCGGGAAGCAGGTCCGCGCCCCGGCCTCGACCAGCTTGCAGTCCATGTTGCCGCCGTGCGCCCCCGGGTGCTCGCATGATACCGAGCCCGCCGAGGGGGCGGTCCCGATGACTCCGACCATCGGGCGGGCGGGGAAGACCAGGTCGTTGAAGCGCAGGACCCCGCCCCGCGCGTCGACCTCCCTCGTCCGCAGCTCGCACCAGTCGCCCAGCGGGCCGTAGTCGGGCAGGGTGCACAGGTACCCCCTGTCGGCGACGTCTATCGCCAGGATGTCCGCGCACAGTACGTCGCCCGGCTCTGCACCCTCGACGAACACCGGGCCGGTCGCGGGGTTCAACCTCGTCATGTCGATCTCCGTGGTCAGCACGGACTCTCCGGTGACCTGGCCGCAGAAGCAGTCCTGCGCCACGAAGCGAACGACCTCCCCCGGCAGAGCCCGCGCGGCCGGCGGGTGGTCGGGCGAGAATGAGAACACGAAGTCCGAGACTGTGATCATGGCTTGACCTCCCTTGCTCGTATTGCGTCATATTGTAGCAGGAATGCCGGGGTCGCTCCCGGCCCCGCGGTGTTATACTCCGATCAGAGGCGCCCGGTGTGCGGGCGCGACTACCGGACAGGGGGGATTGCGTTGAAGAGAGTGGTGGTGCCCATCGACGGCAGCGAGACCAGCAAGGGCGTGATCGACTACGCTATCTACTACGCCAACAGGGAGGAGGACGCGGAGATGCTCTTCCTCCACGTCATGACCATCCTGGAGCACGAGCCGGTGTTCTACGGGGAGGCGGACGTCGTCCTGCCCCCGTCGGAGGACGCGGTCAAGACGGAGTTCCTCAAGTTCATAGAGGAGCGGATGCGGGCATCCGGCAGGGGCATCCCCAGGATGTCAGTCTCCATCAGGAAGGGGAGGGTTTACGAGCAGATAGTCCGCTTCGCCGAGGAGCAGGACGCTGACATCATAATGATCGGGCACAGGGGGCTGAGCCCCGTGCAGCGCTTTTTCCTGGGCAGCGTCGCGGCGAAGGTCGTCGCCCAGGCGCCTTGCAGCGTGTACGTCCATCGGCCGAAGGAGAAGAGGGACTAGCCCGCGCGGTCGCCCGGAGGGTGAGGACAGGGGCGGCCCCGGGTGGTACAATGGGGATGCAATTTGAGGGGCGGCCCGTGCTCGGGCCGAATTGTCCTGGAAGGGGAGTTGATGTCCAATGAAGACGGAAAACGCCGTGACTGTTTCGGGGACGCTCCATCTGCTGAAGGGCGACGCGTCGGGAACCGGCAAGCCGAAGAAGTACCTGCCCTTCTCCGTGCGCCAGGAGACGCCGGGGGCGGATGGAAGCGTCCGTAAAGACTTTTTGCTGGCCAGGGTGTACGACCCGGTGCTCCAGGAGTCCTTCAGGGAGCTGGAGGAAGGCGCGCTGGTGCGGATCAGGGGAGACGTCCGCTCGTCCCTAGGCAGCGGCGAGATGTACATAAACGTCCTGGAGATAGAGAGACTGGCGTAGCGATTCCCCCCGCGGACGAGGCCGCGCGGCCATCCCTGGAGGCGGTGCGTCGCCCCCGGCTGCTGTTGGTCGTGCCGAAAATCCGCCTGTTCCGTCCGGCGGGGCAGGACAGTCAGGAGGAGATTTTACGAGATTCAGGGACTCCTTTCACCCTTACGCGATGGTCACGATCTTCCTGTGGTCGCTGGCCTTCGTGCTCACGCGCCTGGCGCTGCATCACTTCTCCGTCTACTCCCTCGGCTTCCTGAGGTACCTGGCGGCGTCGCTCACCCTCCTGCCGATGGCGCTGGCGGCGGGGATAAAGCCGCCCCGGCGCGGCGACCTGAAGTGGTTCGTCGCCGCGGGCGCGCTCGGGTTTTTCATCTACATGATCGCGTTCAACAAGGGGTGCGAGACCGTGAACGTCTCCACCAGCAGCGTGATGCTGGCCACCGTTCCGGTGATGACCGCGCTCTTCGCCCGGCTGGTGTTCGGCGAGAGGCTGCGGCCGCTTCAGTGGCTCGCGATAGCCGTCGAGTTCGCCGGCATCGTGGTGCTGACGATGAAGGACGGCACCCTCACCGTCAACAGCGGCATCCTGTGGCTGCTTCTGGCCGCGGTCTCCCTGTGCGCGTACAACCTGCTGCAGCGCTTCCTCACCAGGAGCTACTCCGCGCTGCAGGTCACGACATACGGCATCTTCGCCGGGACCCTGATGCTCGCGGTATTCCTCCCGTCATCCATCGGGGAGGCGCGGGACGCCTCCGCCAGGCTGCTATCTTACGTGGTCTTCCTGGGAGTGTTCCCCAGCGCCATCGCCTACGTGACCTGGGCCAAGGCCTTCGCAAAGGCCGAGCGCACCTCTTACGTCAGCAACTACATGTTCGTCACGCCGTTCCTGACGACCCTGCAGGGCTTCCTCCTGGTCAATGAGCTCCCCGACCTGGCCACCGTGACGGGCGGCGCGATCATCCTGTCCGGCGCGTTCCTGTTCGCGTTCGGCGCGGAGGGGCGCCGGGCCGCAACCCCCGGGTCCGAGTCTACTCGGTAGGCGGAGGAGCCCAGGGCGACAGGCTCGCAGACGGGTCGAACAGCTCCGGCAGGGAGGCTATGCGGGCGTCGGGCCGCGCGAAACCCTCCTCGGGGGCGCGGGCGTCGCCCATGAGTATCGCGGTGATGCCGGCGCGGTGAGCGCCCAGTATGTCGATCTCCGGAGTGTCGCCTATCATCGCGACACGGCTCGGCGGCGAGTCAACCGTGCTCAGCGAGTCGCGGAACATCGGCTCGAACGGCTTGCCGACTATAACGGGATCCTTACCCGAGCCGATGCGGATCGCCTCGGCCAGGGCCCCCACGGTCATGATCGGGCCTTCCGGCGACGGGTAGGTCCTGTCGACGTTCGTCGACACGAAACGCGCCCCTCTCCTGACGGCCAGCGCCGCCTTGCGTATCGTGAGCAGCGTCGCCGAGTCGTCCCATCCCAGCACCACGGCCTCGCAGTCCCCCTCCCCCGCGGGCAGGACCCCGGCCATCTCGACCTCCTTGTGAAGCCCCGGCTCGCCCACGACCCAGGCGCTCGCGATCCCCTCGCCGGCCAGGTAGTCCGCCGTGGCGGAGCCGGCCGTGATTATCTCGCCGATGCCGGCTTCAATCCCGTGCCGGCGCAGGCGGTCGGCTATCTCCGAGCGAGTGGTCGGGTTGTTCGTGAGGAAGCGGATCGTCTTGCCCATGCCGCGCAGCCGATCCAGCGTCGACACGGCCCCCGGCGTCGCCCTCCCCCCGATGTAGACGACCCCGTCGAGGTCGAAGAAGAACACGTCGAACATGTCGGCGATCATAAGAATCCTCCTGAAAGATGGTGGTGACGGGACGAGGATAACACAGGAGGCCCTGACGTGAAAAGGGGCGCCATGGGTTTTCGCGCGCTCGCGCTATTGCCTTGGGAGCGCAAGCCTGATACGATTCAATGGACGACGGGTCGGACTGCGCGGGGTGTTGCACGGACGAGATCCATGATGCCTGGCCGTCGTCGGGGCGACAAATCATCCAAAAGGAGTGGTGCAGTGTGAAGGCAGTGCGTGTTTTATTGTTCGCGGCAGTCATGGCGCTTTGCGGCGCCTCCGTCCTCTTCGCGGCCTCGTGGGAGGCCGAGTTGGACAGGAGGATCGCGGACGACGCCGACGCGATGGTCGGGACGGTCCAGGAGCTTGTGAGGATGAAGAGCTACAACCACGGCTCCCCGGTCACGCCCGCGGAGGACGTGAAGAAAGTGCTCGACCGGACGCTCGAGATAGGGGAGCAGATGGGTTTCCGCGTCTGCAAGCACCCGGAGTACCGCTTCGGCTACGTGGAGTTCGGCCCGGAGGACGCTCCCGAGATGATCATGTCGCTGGCCCACCTTGACACGGTGCCGGAGGGGAACCTCGACCTGTGGACCCTGGGAGGGCCGTTCGAGGCGAAGATCGTAGACGGCAGGATAATCGGCCGCGGCACATGGGACGACAAGGGGCCCGCGGTAGCGTCGATGTACGCGCTGAAGGCGATCAACGACGCCGGGCTGAACCTGACGCGCCGTGTGCGCCTGTTCTTCGGCACGTCGGAGGACGGCAGCGGCGACGACGGGCTTGACTGGAGCTGTGTGGAGGAGTACGCGAAGATGTGCAGGGAGGGGGCGGAGGAGTGGCCGGTGATGGGCTTCTCGCCGGACTCCGGCAGCTTCGCGGTCACCTACATAGAGAAGACCGGGGTCAACGTCGAGGGCAAGCTGCCCCTAGAGGCGCCCGTCGCGGTCGCGCTGGCCTCGCTGAAGGGCGGCTCGGCGCGCAACGCGGTGTCCGACCAGTGCAACGCAGTGCTGGAGGCGGCGGACGAGGCTGCCGCCGCGGCCCTCGCTGAGTCGCTGCTCAAGGCGGCGACGGGGCAGCCCTGGAAGGGCGACGTCAAGGTCCGGGCCGAGGGTAAGAACGTCCATATCGACGTGATCGGCGTGGCGGCCCACTCGGGCCAGGCGTGGAAGGGGCGCAGCGCCAACGTGAGGACGCTCTGGCTGCTGTCGAAAGCCGGCCCCGAGGAGAGCTGGGGCAAGTACGCGGAGAGGCTCGTAAGTCTGATCGAGGTGGACACGGCCGATGGAGAGGCGCTGAACATAAAGCAGGGCAACTACGAGGACGACGACAACATAACGGTCAACATGGGCCTTGTCGGGCTGAAGGACGGCGCCCTGGGCTTCCACGTGAACATCCGCTACCCGGACTCGGGGGCGGATCTCAAGGTCCCCGACGTGAAGCACCACACCGGGCAGGAGATAAAGGACAGGGTCATCCTGGCCTTCGAGGGCAAGGGCTTCCAGGTCGGCGACGACAAGGAGGTCAAGGTCACAGGAGGCGGCAAGCCCTACACCATACCGTGGGACTCCGAGATAGTCGTAGCGCTTCGCGAGGCCTACAGGGGCGTGACCGGGAAGGACCTTGAGCCGATAATCACCTACGGCGGCACATATGCCAGCGCGTGGAGCGAGGAGCCGGTGGACGACAAAGGGACTCTCTTCGGCTACAGGATGGCGGCGTGGGGGATAGACGGCGGCACTGGGATGCACGAGCCCAACGAGAGCCTGTCGGTGGAGGGGCTGATCGAGGGGACGAAGATCCTGGCCAGGGCGATGGCCGTGCTCGGAGGGGTCGAGGAGTAGACGCT
>CAYWKH010000074.1:5681-9792 GCA_964458805.1 uncultured Synergistaceae bacterium | reverse complement strand
CGAACACCTCGTGCCCCTCGGGCAGGGCCAAGCGCACCGGGAACGAGACCTCCGTCCCCACCGCCCTCGCTGCGACCGCCCCCTCCGCCTCGTGGAAGCCCTCGTACAGCCTGGCCCTGACGGTAATCTCGAGCGATCCGCCCGACGGCAGGAGGCCGTGGTCCACGCCGGGCGAGACCAGCAGGTCGCCGGTGTCCGCGAACACCGACAGGTCGGTGAGGCTGTCCCCCCTGTTCACCAGCTTCAGGCGCCTGCCCGGCCCCTCCGGAGCCTCCCCCAGGTCCTCCCACTCGAGCTTCACCTCCGGGAGGCGCACCTCCACCTCCACCTCCGCCTCGTCCGCGTACCCGCTCTCGGACCTGATGTTCACCGGGAAGACATGTCTTTCCTTCACGACGTTCTGCGCGTTGAACACGAACAGGAACTCGCGCTCCTCGCCGGGGGCGAGGTCGAACGGCTCGCCCTCGGAGCCCTCCCCGACGAAGCCGATGTACAGTCCGTCCTCCTCCAGCTTGCCGGAGGTCAGCACCACCCTCATGGGGGCCTCGGCGTGGTTCCTGACGGATATGGGGAAGCGCTGACCGTAGTCGCGCTCTATCTTCGCCCCGTAGCGGCTTCTGCCGAAGGCCAGACCCTTGACCCGCGTGAACGATCGCACCGGACCCTCGTCCACCCCGCCCAGCGGCTGGAACTCGCAGGCCACGCCGGACTCGACGTCGGACAGGACGACCGAGTGCTCCCTGCCGCTCTCCCCTTCGACCTCCATCCACTCCTCCGCGCCGGCGGCCCTGCAGCGCACCCTGGTCGGCGAAAACTCCCCGCTCGTCCAGCTCACCCTGACCTGGTTGCCGGACAGCACGGCCCCGTCGGCGGGGCGCAGGTCGAAGTACTCGGAAAGGGAGAACTTCCTCTCCAGCGAGGCGGACTCGCCCCTGCCGTCGAAGGCGGTGAATGTCATGACGTGCTCCCTGGCCGCGCGAGGGAGATTCCTCCACGGGACCTCGAACTCGTACGGGGGGGCGTAGACCGCCGGCAGAGGCGTTCCGTCCACCGAGGCCTCCATCCTCGCTATCGGAGAGCCGCTGTAGCTTATCGCGCGGACCCTCGCGGGCGCGGCGCTCTCGACCGTCATCCCCTCTCCGGGGAAGTCCGCGGTCAGGTGGATCCCCTTGCGCTCGCGGGGCCCCCACGCGTCCACCCAGAAGGGGATCGCGGTCTTGACGCCCCCCTCCCCGTGCATCAGGGCAGTCGCCCTGTACAGCCCCTCCGCCGGGTAGCGCCAGGTCGCCACCTGGCCGGGCGGGAAGGTGAAGTCGATGTTGCCGTCGCCGGTGGCGTCCACCTCGACCCTGCCGACCGCGCCCGCGGGGGCGCCCTCCCAATCCTCGAGCCTGAACGTGACGAGCACCGGCGTCACCGCGTCGGCCGCCGCTCCGATCCTCGCAGCGGCCATGGGCGCCTCGTCGAAGCGGACCTGGACCAGCCCTGGCAGGCGGGAGGGTCTGTTGTCGTTCCACTCCATCAGCTCCAGCCTGCAGCGGGAGGGGCCGGTCGCCTCGATCCTCTCGTCGCGGTGCGGCTCGGAGATGCCGATGTCCCTGATCTGCTCCCCTGTCCTGTCGTCGAACAGCTTCGCCTTCAGCCAGATGTCCGAGGGCCTGGCGATCTTCAGCCAGAACGGCCCCTCCCGCGGGACGTCGAACATGAATACGTCCCTGTCCCCCGCCTGGTCTATGAAGAAGGAGGCCGCTACCCCGGGCGACAGGGTCCGCGCCCCGTCGGAGGCGAGCGGCACGCTCTCGGCCGGCTCGGCTCGCTCGAGCACGGCCCTGAGGCTGTAGTCGCCCGCGCTCGCCTTCTTGTCGTCCCACTCCCGGAAGCGCAGGAAGTATGATCCGGGGAGCACGAAGGACTCCCACGCGAACTTGCCGGACGCGGTCGACAGCCCGACGTCGCCGACCTGCTCCGCCCGTGCGTCGTGAAGGGACAGCCTGGTCCAGATGTCGGGCGGGGTCGTCCCCTCCACCCTCAGGATTCCGGGGAAGTCGACGTCCAGCCGGAACCAGTCGTTGTCGCCGGCAGGCAGGACGTTGCCGCGGACCCACTCGTTGAGCTCAAGCGGAGTCGCCGTCTCCGGCGTGTCGTTCCTGCCCGCGGAGTCGTCCTGGTCGCACGGCTGGAAGTACGCCCCGACGATGCAGGGGGACATGTCCGGCCTGTTGTCGTTCCACTCCCGGGCCCTCAGCAGCACCGTCGCCGGGCCGGGGGCGTGCCAGGACAGATCCCCCCTTTCGCCGCCGGCGCCGCAGTCGGCCAGCATATTCCCCCTCGTATCGAACAGCTCGAGTTTATTCCACACCGACGGGGAACGAAGCAGAAAGGCGTTCAGGACCCCCGCGCTCGGCAGGGTGACCTGGTACCAGTCCCTGTCCCCGGCGGGGAAGACCGTGCCCCCCCTGATGGAGCCAATGGGCAGCGGCCTGAAGGTCCGAACCGAATCGGGGGACTGTTCCGCGTCGTCCATCCCGTCGTCCGCCGCCTCCTCCAGCCTCATCCAGAACGGCGACAGGCTCGCCCTGCCATTGTTCCACTCCCTCACGTCCACCGTGTACGAGCCCGGATCCAGCCTGTACACCCCCTCGGCCGTCTCGCCGGAGCAGCCGAGGTCCGCGACCTCGGACCCGTCGGAGCGACGAAGACAGGCCTTTATCCAGATGTCGTTCGGACGCCGCAGCGTCAGCCTCACCTCCGAGGGGCGCCTCACCTCGAATCGAAAGCAGTTGCCGTCCCCCGCGGGCATTATGTAGCCCCTGACCTCCGACCCTGTCTGGAGGGGCCTCGCGGACGAGGGGTCGGAGTTAGGCGCGTGGGGGTCGGGGGCCCAGTCGCACCGCACCAGGAGTGTCGAGGGCGAGGGGGCGGCCCTGTTGTCGTTCCACTCCCTGGCCTGAAGCACGTAGTCGCCCGCCGGGAGCGCCCCTGCGTCGAAGACGGAGCTCACATCGGAGAGTCCCCAGTCCGCGAGCTGCGTCCCGTCCGAGCGGTGCAGCAGCAGGCGCATCCAGACGGGATTCTCCCCCCTGCCGAACTCCACCCTCACCCACGCCGGGTGCGGCAGGCGGAAGCGGAAGAACCTGTTCTCGCCCGCGCTCTCCAGCGTGAAGCGGACCTGCGCCCCGGTGCGCACCTGCCGAGCCGACGAGAAGGAGTTGTTCCCGCCGCCCCCCTCGATCGGCTCGGCGGAGTTGAGCGTCACCTCGGCACTCGCCGCGCGCCCGAGCGATACGGGCAATACCATCGGCTCGTATCCGTCTGCCTCCGCCCTCAACGTGACCGCGCTCCTGGTCATGATCATGGGGCCGTCCGCGGAGCGGGCGCGGTTCAGCCGCCCCAACCTCGCCCCCTCGAAGATCGCCACCCCCGCGCCGTCCGTCACGGCCTCGCCGATCAGGCCGTCGGGCCACGCCTCGGCCAGTGTCAGCCGGGCGCCCGCCACTGCCTCGCCGCCGCTCCCGCGCACGGTCACGGACAGGCGGGCCTCCTCCGAGACCGGGGAGAGATGCCACAGCACGTCGGGCATGCCGGGGGTCAGGGCGACCTCGAAGGACCCCGGCTCGCAGCCGGGATGGATGATTTCCACCGCGTAGACGCCCGCCGGCAGGGCCGGGACGACGAAGCCGCCGTCCCAGGCCGCTATGAAGGACACCGGGCCCTGCATCGCCGCCCTGACCTTCTTCGGCGAGAGGGCGACCTGCGCTCCCGCGGCCGCCGCGTCGCCCTCGTCGAGCAGCACCCTCCCGGCCAGCCTGCACCAGGGGGCACTCTCCAGCTTCGCCTGTACGGGCTTCCTCGCGCCCTCGGGCAGATTCACCCTGCCGCGAAGGGCGTTGTACTCCGGGTGCTCGACGACCAGGCTATACTCCCCCGCCGGCACGCCGTCGAAGAAGGCCGACCCGTCCACTCCCGTGGTGGCGTACCTCCCCCCGAGCGCGACGACCACCCCCGACAGTGGGCCTGCGTCCTCCGCGGAGACGACGACCGTCGCCACCCCCGGCGCCCTGCGCTCCTCCGCCCGGCATTCGGGCGACGCGATCGGGAGCAGTAGGACGAG
>CAYWKH010000074.1:380-5581 GCA_964458805.1 uncultured Synergistaceae bacterium | reverse complement strand
CCCCGAAGTTGTGCCCCTCCGTCGCGTGTGCTAGAATTTTCGCGCGGCGGCGGTCGCGCCGCGAGAGGAGATGATCGATTGATCGAGGATACGCCGACCAGGAGGTGGCTGCTCTTCCACAACGACCTCGTCCTGGTGAAGTCCAGGTCGCCGCTCGTCCTGCCGACGGACGAGGACGTCGCGTCGACGTGGGCGGACCTTGCGCTCCAGGGGGTGCTCTCGCCGGGCAGGGGCGGGTTCGCCTGGGGCGAGATCCCCGGTGACGAGCAGGCGCCGGCCGGGTACGAGCCGGTCGGCCTCAGAGAGATATGGGGGCTGGGGGGCGAGGCGCTCTTCCAGGCGGCGGGGACGGCCTTCCAGATGATGGACTGGAGGCGCAACTGCCGTTTCTGCCCGCGCTGCGCCGCCCGGATGACCCCTGCCGACGAGGGGCGGGCGTACGGCTGCCCGGAGTGCGACTACGTGTCCTACCCGGTGCTGAGCCCGGCGGTGATAGTCGCGGTGGTGCGCGACGGGAAGCTGCTGCTGGCGCACGGGACGCGCTTCCCCAGCGGCAGGTACAGCGTGCTGGCGGGGTTCGTGGAGCCGGGGGAGAGCCTGGAGGAGGCCGTGGAGCGCGAGCTGTTCGAGGAGGTGGGCATCAGGGTGAGGGACATAAGGTACTTCGGCAGCCAGCCCTGGCCCTTCCCCCACTCCCTGATGCTGGGCTTCACCGCGCGGTGGGCCGAGGGGGAGCTGAGGCCGGACGGGGTCGAGATCGGGGACGCGGGGTGGTTCGCTCCGGAGGACATGCCGGAGATTCCGCCCTCGATAAGCATCTCTCGCAGGCTGATCGACCACTGGCTGTCGGGGGCCCTGTCATGACGAAGAATCGGAGGTGCTTTGAATGTTGAGAGGAATACTTGTACTGGCACTGGCTCTGCTGTGCGCCGCTCTCTGCCCGCGCGGCCGCGCGTGCGCCCAGACGACGGAGCAGATGCTGTCCCGGGGCAGCGTGAACCTGTCCTGGTTCAAGGACACGGAGATGGACTTCCAGCTCGTCAGGAGCCTCGGCGCGGACGCCGCCGGGGGAGGCGCGGTCGGGGAGATACTGACCGCGGCGAAGGGGATAAAAGACGGGGACCCGGCCTCGTGGACGGCGGCCTTCGCGGCTCTCGCGAGGCGCATGGAGACGGACGGGGAGGCCAGGCTCGAGCGGGGGCACAAGGTAAGCGCGATGGAGAGCTTCATGCGGGCCTCGTCCTACTACAGGGCGGCGGAGTACTACGGCGACTCCGTCGCGCCCGAGACCGCGGAGCTCGGCATGAAGTGCCGGGACCTGTTCCTGAGGGGGATGCAGCTTTCGGCGTGGAAGATCGAGAGCGTGACGATACCCTTCGGCGACGACGACTTCCTGCCGGGGTACTTCATCTCCCCGGCCAAGGGGACGAGCAGGCGAAAGACCCTCGTGGCCCAGAGCGGCTTCGACGGCACCGCGGAGGAGATGTACTTCGCGGTCGGGAGGGCGGCGCTCGAGCGCGGCTACAATGTGCTGCTGTTCGAGGGGCCCGGCCAGGCGGGCAAGCGGCGCTTCCACCCCGCCTCGACCTTCGTTCCGGATCTTGGGCCGACGATCAGGGCGGTGATGGACTTCGTCCTGGCCCGGCCGGAGGTCCACCCGGCCAAGGTGGGCCTGTACGGGGCCAGCCTGGGCGGGTACTTCGCCCTGTCCGGGGCCGCGGGGGACGACAGGCTGGGGGCCGTGATAGCGAACTCTCCGGTCATAGACATGTACGAGTACTTCACCGGCGTGCTGGGGCCACAGGTGATGGCCATGTTCCAGGCCGAAGACCTGACCGCGGACGAGATCCGCGGCATGAGCGACGAGCAGATGCCGGCCAAGTTCCGGACCTCGCTGCTGAACCTGTGCGTGCGCTACGGGCATCCGTCGGTCAGGGCGGCAATAGAGGGCTTCAGGGAGTACAGCCTGACCGCAGGCCGGCTCCGCTCCCTGTCGATGCCAGCCCTTGGGATGGTAAGCGAGTCCGAGGGGGCCATACCCGTCTCCCAGGCCAGGCGCTTCGGGGAGCTGGCCCCGGCGGCCTCCACATATATCTTCCACGAGGAGAGCGGCGCGAACCTGCACTGCCAGCTCGACAACATGCCTCTGTCGTGGGCAGTGGCGCTCGACTGGCTGGACGAGCAGTTCAGGTAGGCGCGCCGGGAACGTCCGTACAGGCCGCGGCGGGGTTGCTTTGACCGCCGTACAGGCTATGATAGTGCGCGTCCCTAACTATTTCGGGGAGGTGCGAGCGGTGCGAGTGGCTGTTCTTGTCAAGCAGGTCCCCGCCACGGAGGACGTCAGGATAGACGACGCGACCGGGACCATGATACGGGAGGGAGTCGAGGCGGAGCTGAACCCGCTCGACCTCCACGCGGTGGAGGAGGCGATCCGCCTGAGGGAGCGCTTCGGGGCCCGCGAGATAGTGGCGCTCTCGATGGGGCCGCCCCGGGCGACGAAGGCGTTGAGGGCGGCCCTGGCGATGGGGTGCGACAGGGGAGTGCTGCTGTCGGACACTAAGTTCGCCGGATCGGACACACTGGCCACCGCGAGGACGCTGGCGGCCGGGCTGCGTCGCGAGGGGGCGTTCGACCTGGTGCTGTCGGGCGAGCGCGCAACAGACGGAGAGACCGGCCAGGTCGGCCCGGCCGTCGGGCGCATACTGGGCATGTCGCCCCTCGCCTTCGTCAGCGCCGTCGAGTCGGTCGGCGGCGACAGGATTGTCGTCCGTCGCGCGGTGGAGGGCGGGCACGAGCGGGTGGAGGCCCCTCTGCCCGCAATGCTGTCGGTGGTGAAGGAGATCAACGTCCCACGGCTCTGCACGCTGGGCGGCAGGATGAGGGCGCGGAGGGCGGAGATCCCGGTCGCCGGGGCGGCGGAGCTGGACATCCCCGACGACAGGCTCGGGCTGGCTGGCTCTCCGACCAGGGTGGTCAGGGTGTCCTACCCGCACGTCGTCCGAAAGGGCAGAAGATTATCTGCGGGGAACGGGCTGGACGCGGCCCTGGACGAGATCCTCGGGCTGCTGGCGAGCCGCGGGATCGCGAAAGGGGGCGAGCGGGCATGAGCGATGCACGCGGCGTCTGGATTCTCGCGGAGGTGCGCGGCGGCCTGGTGCACCAGGTCTCCTACGAGCTGCTGGCCTGGGGGCGGGGCCTGGCAGACGTCCTGGAGACTCCGCTGTCGGCCGTGCTTATGGGGCACGGAGTCGCCGGACAGGCGGAGGGGCTTGTGGCGCGCGGGGCGGACCAGGTGTACGTGGTGGACTCGCCGGAGCTGGCCGACTTCCTGCCGGACAGCTACGCGAGGGTCCTCGGGGACCTGGCGAGGCGGCACAGGCCGGAGATACTGATAGCCTCGGCCACGTCCACCGGCCGCACAGTGATGCCTCTGCTCTTCGTCGACGCGGACACGGGGCTGACCGCGGACTGCACGGACCTGTCCATCGAGAGAGCCGAGCGCCTGCTGCTCCAGACCCGCCCCGCCATAGGCGGAAACGTCATGGCTGACATCAGGACCCCGCTCGGCCGCCCCCAGATGTGCACCGTCCGCCCGCGTTCCAGGAGGCCGCTTCCCGAGGACCGCTCCCGGACCGGGAGGATCTTCGCGGAGACACCGGGCTCGGACGTCTCCTCGGTCATGAGACTGCTGGAGTTCCTGCCGGAGAAGAACGTCGGCGCGCCTCTGCAGGACGCGGAGGTGATAGTCTCCGGCGGCAGGGGCATGAAGGGCGCGCGCAACTTCGCGATGCTGGAGGAGCTGGCCGCGCTGCTGGGCGGCTCCGTCGGGGCGTCGCGGGCGGCGGTGGACATGAACTGGGCGCCCTACTCGTCGCAGGTGGGGCTGTCGGGCAAGTCGGTGACGCCGAAGGTCTACATCGCGTGCGGGATCTCCGGGGCGGTGCAGCACCTCGCCGGGATGTCGGCCTCGGACACGGTGATAGCGATAAACACGGACCCGGAGGCCGCAATCTTCAGCGTGGCGGACCTGGGCATAGTGGGCGACGCGCTGGAGGTCGTCCCCGCCCTGATCGGGAGGCTGAGATCATGAGCGAGCGGTTCAACCGTGTCACGCCCGGAATTCTGGCGGAGCTGAGGGAGGCGGTCGGGGCCGGGAACGTCGTCGCTGGGGACGCCGACGCCCTCGAAAGCTACTCATCCGACGAGGCCGGGATCATGTTCACCTCCATGCCGGAGGCGGTGGTAAAGGCGGAGACCGCGGAGCACGTGTCCGCCGTGATGAAGACAGCGACCAGGCACTGCGTCCCGGTCACCCCCAGGGGGGCGGGCAGCGGGCTGGCGGGGGCGGCGGTGCCCCTGCACGGAGGGATAGTCCTCTCGATGGAGAGGATGAACCGAATACTGGAGATAGACCCGGTCAACCGCGTCGCGGTGGTCGAGCCGGGCGTGGTGACCAACGACCTGTGCAAGGCCGCGGCCGCTCACGGCTTCCTGTACGCCGGCTACCCGATGAGCACCGAGACCAGCTTTATAGCGGGGAACGTCGCTACCAACGCCGGGGGAGGCAGGGTCATCCGCTACGGCAGCACGCGCCGCCACATTCTGGGGCTGGAGGTCGTGCTCCCCTCCGGGAGCGTGCTGAACCTAGGCGGGCGCTTCCGCAAGGAGACCTGGGGGTACAGCCTGATGCACCTCGTCATAGGATCCGAGGGGACCCTGGGTGTGGTGACCAAGGTCACGGTCAACCTTGAGCCCCTGCCGGGCAGGACCATCAACCTGCTGGCCGCCTTCGCGGAGCTCGACTCGGCGGTGGCGGCCGTGGCGAAGGTCGTCCGGGCCGGCCTCCCCGTGGTCTCCTGCGAGCTGCTCGACAGGGTCTCGGCCGACATGGCCGCCAGTCACGCCAACTCGCCGCTCCCCTGCCAGGACAGGACGGACGCCTACCTGCTGGTGCAGCTGGAGGGGGACACGGAGGAGCGACTGGACGACGACTGCGAGAGGGCGGGAACCCTGTGCCTCGATAACGGCGCGATGGAGGTTTTCGTCGCGGAGAGCAGGACCGAGTCCGCCGCGGTGTGGGGCCTGCGCCAGAACATCACCGAGGCCATGAGGGCCCGCGACCCCTACTGCTCCCTCAGCGGCGACATAGTCGTGCCCCTGTCGGCGGTCCCGGAGATGGTGGGCGAGATACGAAGGGCTGC
>CAYWKH010000074.1:0-370 GCA_964458805.1 uncultured Synergistaceae bacterium | reverse complement strand
ACCGTGTTCAAGCCGGAGGAGATGACGCCGGAGGAGTGGACCGACTGCTCGGAGGCGTACTACGACGACCTGACCGCCGCGGCGCTGCGCCTGGGCGGGGCGGGGAGCGGCGAACACGGGGTCGGCTACGTGAAGATGCCGATCTTCCTGCGCTCCAAGTCCCTGGAGGAGCTCGAGATCATGCGGGGGATCAAAAGAGCGTTCGACCCCCTGGGAATCCTCAACCCCGGGAAGATGCCGGGCGAAGAACCCGCCCTGTGATAAAATAGGCTTGAAAATTTTGCCGGAGGTGAAGTAACAATGGAGAGAAGAGGAATAACGACCATGAAGGGCAACCCGATGACGCTGGTCGGGCCCGGGCTGCATCCCG
>CAYWKH010000073.1:0-9817 GCA_964458805.1 uncultured Synergistaceae bacterium | reverse complement strand
GTCGCTGCTGATCGGCAGCGTCGTGGGGTCCATGGCGGGATTCATCGGAGGCCGGGTGGACAACCTGATCATGCGCTTTATGGATTTGTTCTCCTCCATGCCGGCCATTCTTCTGGCCATGGCTGTCGTGGCTGCCCTGGGGTCGGGCCTTGTCAACGTAGGGATCGCCATTACTATTGCCAGTATCCCGACGTTCGTGCGCGTCGTGCGCTCTTCCGTGCTGAGTATCGCCGATCAGGAGTTTATCGAGGCGGCCCGTGCGGGCGGAACGAGAACCCCGAGGATCATCTTCCGGCATGTTCTGCCCAATGCCATCGGGCCGCTGATTGTGCAATCCACCATGAACGTATCCCAGATGATCATCATGGCGGCGGTTCTTAGCTTTCTGGGGATGGGAGTCGATCCGCCTCAGCCGGAATGGGGGGCGTTGCTCAGCGAAGCGAAGGAATTTTTACGCACCGCTCCTTATCTGATGTTTTTCCCGGGTGCGCTGATTTGCCTGTCCTCTTTTTCGATGAACGTTTTAGGTGACGGTTTGCGCGACGCGCTGGATCCTCGCCTGAGAGACTAAGGTAGGAGGATGAGGGGCGTGGAGAAGCCAATACTGTCCGTAAATAATTTGAATGTCATCTACAAAACCAGGAAGTTTACCGTCAACGCCGTAAACGACATCAGTTTTTTTCTGAACAAAAAAGAGACCATCGGTATCGTCGGTGAAACCGGGGCCGGCAAGACCACCACGGCTTTGTCCATCATGCGTCTTCTGCCCGAAAGAACCGGAAGAATTACAGGCGGCAGCATACATTTCAACGGCGACAATCTGCTTTCGCTTACCGAGGCGCAGATGCAGTGTGTACGCGGAGCGAATATCGCCATGATTTTCCAGGAACCCATGACCAGCCTCAATCCGGTTCTGACCGTTGGAGAGCAGATAAGCGAGGCTCTGGTACTGCACAATACCGGCAACCGATCGCCGCAGCAAATTGAAAAACGCGTGGATGAAGTACTGACCCTTGTCGGAATCTCTCCGTCGCGTAAAAAAGACTATCCGCACCAATTTTCCGGCGGAATGAAGCAGCGCATCGTGATCGCCATAGCACTGGCGTGCGAGCCGTCCATGCTGATCGCGGACGAGCCCACGACGGCCCTGGATGTAACCATACAGGCGCAGGTTTTGCAGATGATCCGGGATTTGAGGAATCGCCTGAGCACGTCCATGATCATGATTACGCATGATCTTGGCATCGTCGCCCAGACCTGCGATACCGTCGCGGTCATGTACGCCGGAGAGTTGATCGAAATCGGCAGGATCGCCGATATTTTCACTGGAGACCTTCACCACCCCTATTCGCTCGGGCTCTTCGGGTCTATTCCGAAGATGCGGGAAAAGACGGAAAGGCTGACGCCGATTCCCGGTTTAATGCCCGATCCGACCTGCCTGCCCGCAGGCTGTCATTTTTCCCCGCGCTGCCCCTACCGCATGGATGTGTGCAACACTCCCGCTCCGACGTGCAAAATGAACGAGACTCACCAGATTCGGTGCCATCTGTTTGCCAAGGAAAGACTGGTCAGCATGCACCTTCCCGAATCGCTCAAGACTTCTCCTGCGCTTCCAAAGGATAGGACGCAGGAAAGCCCTATTGAGGAGAAGCATGAAGCACCTTTGATTCAAACCCTGGGACTGAAAAAATATTTCAGGATAAAGAATTCCTATCTGCATGCCGTAGACGACATCAATTTGTCCATCTCTCGGGGCAAAACGCTTGGGGTAGTGGGCGAATCCGGGTGCGGAAAAAGCACCCTCGGCAGGGTCATCCTGCGCCTTCTGAAGGCAACTGCCGGCGAGGTGCGTTTTAACGGGGAAAATATACTGGGCTATGGAACGCAGAAAATGCGGGAAATGCGCAGAAAAATGCAGATCATTCTCCAAGACCCCTATTCCAGCCTGAACCCTCGAATGTCCGTTGTCGAGACCATCGCCGAGTATATGATCGTGAACAAAACTTTCAAAACGCGCCAGGAAATATTCAACCGCGCAGTAAAGCTGATGGACACGGTTGGGCTGGCGAGGCGATACGTGAATTCCTATCCGCATGAGCTGGACGGCGGAAGGCGTCAGAGAATCGGAATCGCGCGCGCCATCTCGCTTGATCCGGAATTCATTGTCTGCGACGAGCCGGTGAGCGCGTTGGACGTATCCATTCAGGCGCAGATTCTCAACCTTCTGATGGACATTCAGAAGGAACACGAACTGACCTACCTGTTTATCACGCACGATCTGTCGGTGGTGAAGCACATTTCCGACGAGATTTTAGTCATGTATCTTGGTCAATGTGTTGAACACGCCGCATCCGACGACCTGTTCGACAGCCCCATGCACCCCTATACAAAAGCGCTGCTCAATGCCGTTCCAGAGCCGGACCTTTCGGCGAGCGGACGGGAAATATCCATCATCCGGGGCGAAATAACGAACCCGATCGATCCACCGGTCGGTTGCCGTTTCGCGGCACGGTGCGATTTCTGCAGAGATATCTGTCGTTCCAAAGATCCGCAACTCGTAGACTACGGCAACAGGCATTACGTCGCCTGTTTTATGCTGCAAAACTATAGGGTTTTTTAAGAGGAATACCCCGAAAAAACCCGCCTTCCGGCGGGCGTTTTCGGGGTACATTTGTATCCGCATTACGTTCGCTCAAGCCTCGGTTATGATGTAGCTGGTAATCCATCATCATATCGAGGAGCAGTCTGAAGGAGAGGTGAGGCAGATGAGCCTTCGCAAGGATTCGGATGATCGTGAAAAAACCGCGGCATCCGGGAGGACCGCCTGGTCGGCGAGGCTTCTGGAAACCTTGAGGAAGCTGGTCCCATGCAAGAATCGCCGCGAACGTCCCGAGCCTCTTCGCCAGGCGGGCGCGGAGAGGCTGCAGCGGATCCAGTTCTTGAGGCACTGCATCGGCATGATCGACCCGGAGGTGGAGGCCGGCAAACTCGAAGCTGAGGGCGGCGGCGACCCAGGCGCCCGCGCCTGAATTCCAGGAAACCGCGAGCCGCGCGCAAAGCGCCGCGAACCTAAGACACCGCAGTGGTATCAAGGGCGGTTAACGCAATACGGCGCTTAAGTCACTGCGGTCTAACACCTCTTAAGGAGGATGTGCTTGTATAGCAGGGTTCGTCGTTTTTCTTCTCGAATGGCATGCTTAGGTTTTTATGGTCCTTTTTCGATATCGAGGAAGTCGGTCTGCCCCCTGAAAACAATTCCCGGCGCATTTTTTAATTTTCTGTCGAACGATATGATACGTCCTTCGGAAACATCCCGTGCAACCGCACATAGACATGCATCTCCGAAGTGAGGAACAGGGCCGCTGAACAATTTCAATGCACGTATCATACGGTCTTTTTCCGCCATTAGGAAATGCTTCATTTGAATGAGAGGAAGCAAGCACTCTGTTATTTTGGCGCGTTCAATCTTGTAAAAAGATGAAAGAACCCACACAACCTCGGCAAGAATCACCGAGTCGCACCAGACGGAAAGATCTCCCCTCTCTACGGCCAGGATAACGGCCTCCGCGGCCGGACCTAGTTCTTCGTTGTCCCCGAGAAGAAATCGGAGTATAACATTCGCATCAATGCAATACAAATCACTCATGCGATTCCGCCACGGCGCGATACATGGCCTCGCGCTCGTCCTCTTCGGTGCTCCCGGGGACGGCGTAATCGGCGAGCACACCGTACAGTCTCCTGACATCACCGGCTGGTGTCAGCACAATCTCTCCGTTCCGCACCCTGACAAACAACCTTGTTTTCGCTTCGATATTGAGCTGTTTGCGAATAGTGGCTGGTATCACAATTCGCCCCTTTTCAGAGGATGTAATTATCATTTCGAAACCTCCTCGCCGTTCTCTTCAGCGAGCCTTGGAAAGCCTCACGCCGGCGGCTGCGCCCTCTCCTCGAACTCCTTCTGGTACGACTTCCCCGAGCCCATCATCACGCTGATCACGTTCAGAGCCGGGAAGTTCTCGCAGACAATCTTTATTATCGCGGCGATAAGCACCGAGATCAGGGCGCCGACCACTCCCCAGATCAGGCCCCAGAAGAGCAGGGAGATCAGCACCACCACCGGGCTCAGATTCAGCCTGTCCCCCATGACCTTGGGAGTTATGAAGTTGCCTATAGTCATCTGAATGGTGAGCAGCGACAGGGCCGACAGCAGCGCGACCGATACGCTGGGGTAGAACTGCACCAGGGCCACCAGTATCGGCGGGATCGAGGCCACGATCGAACCTATCGTAGGGATGAAATTGAGCACGAAGGCCAGCACCCCCCAGGTGACAGCGAAGTCCACCCCCAGGTACTCCAGCGCGGCCCAGACGAACAGCCCGGTCACGGCGCTTATCACCGCGAGCGTGCTCAGGTAGCTGCCGATCTGCCAGGAGATAGTGCTCAGTATCCTCCTGGCGCGCTCCGCCCCGTGCGGGGTCACGAACGCCTTCCTGACCTTGTACTCGAAGTATGGAGAGCCGAGCAGCATGAACACCAGGAAGACGATCACCATGACCAGCTTGGACAGTATCGTGACGAACGAGCTGGACAGGTCGAGCAGGTACCCGCGGATCGTGAACCCCCAGTCGATGGACGACCAGAAGGCAGGCGGCAGGTCAATGTTGGAGGTGAGGGTCTTGCCTATCTCCATCAGGCGCGAGTAGTATCTCGGGATGGCGGAGGCGAAGGCGGTTATACGCGTGTTCAGGAAGAGCGCGCCGAGAAAGCACAGGCCGAAGAAGATGGCCATCACGAAGACCACGGCTATTCCGGCGGGGATGCGCCTCTTGGCCAGGTAGCGGACTATCGGGGCGAAGATGTAGGACAGAAGCCACGCTATGATCAGCGGGATGAACACCGCCTGGGCGAAATTCAGCACAATGCCGATCGCGACCACGGCTATCACCCCCACCAGGCCGATCAGTACCTGAAACTTCTTCTCCACGCTATCCCTTCCCTTCCGTCAGGTCGGAGGGAAAAAACGAGGCCCTCCGTGTATATTTTACACCGAGGGCCCATAATTTTGGGAAGCCAGTCCGCCTCGACCTACGCGGTATTCTTCACGTCGAGCCCCAGATTCGCCAGGATCCCGGCTATCTCGCGCCGCGTCTCCGCGCCGGCAGGAAGGATCGGCGGGCGCGGCAGCCCGGCCCTGAAGCCGACCATCTCCATGGCCGCTTTCATGCCGCCTATGCCGAACCTGGACGTGACTGCGGCGTTGAGCGGCAGAAGCGCCAGCTGCATCCTGCGCGCCCCCTCCAGGTCTCCCGTCTCGAACCTCTCCAAAATCTCGACGCAGTAGTCCGGCGCCACATTCGCCACCGCCATCGTCCCCCCCGCGCCCCCCATGGCCAGCACCGGCAGCAGGTAGCTGCCCGACCCCGCGAAGACCGAGAAGCCCTCCGGGGCCCCCGCGATCATCTCGGAGATCTGCACGATGTTCCCGCCGCTGTCCTTGATCCCGATGATGTTCGGGTGGGCCGCCAGCCTCAGGGTCAGCGACGACGGGATGTTCACACCGGTGTTCCCCGGCATGTTGTACAGAATGACCGGGATCGAAGCCGAATCGGCCAGCGACGTGTAGAAACGCTCGAGGGCGGCCTCGTTCATGTCTCTCTTGTAGTAGTGTGGCGTCACCACGAGGGCCGCCCCGGCGCCCGCGTCCGCGCAGCGCCTCGTGAGCTCAGCGGTCTCCGACAGCGACTCGCACCCGGTCCCTGCGACCAGCAGCTTCCCCGAGGGCAGATTCTCCCCCGCCGCCGCGACCAGCCCGACCTTCTCCTCCCGCGAGAGCATGGCGAACTCGCCGTTGCTGCCGAGGACCACCAGCCCCGCCAGCCGCGTACACCCCATGGAGCGGACGATCTGCGCGAACGCGCCCCAATCCACCGCACCCGCCCCGTCGAAGGGCGTCGCCACCGGGGCGAATATTCCCCTCGGACCCTCCATCCTTAACATCCCTCCCGACCTGTACAATGTATTTTACATGATACTTTAAAATCGCCCGAATTGGAAGGGGGAAGGCTTGTCCCGCCCCCCTGGGCCGTCATATACTGTACAATGAATGCGATGCATGAGAATCCCGAATTCGCGCGGGCCGCCGGTTGTCGCCCGCGAACTGGAGGTCGAGATGTACCTGCTGGAAAAGATCAAAGAGATAAGCATCTCCGTCGTGCCTATCCTGCTGTTGGTGCTCCTGCTCTACCCGACTGTCGCCCCCGTAGGCGCGACGCTGCTGGTCCAGTGCATGGTCGGCGGGGCCCTCATAATAGTCGGCCTTGCCCTCTTTCTCATAGGGTCGGACATAGGCGTCCTGCCCATGGGGCACCTGGTCGGGGCGGAGCTGCTGCAAAGGCGCAACGTAGCCCTGCTGCTGGTTGGCGGGTTTTTCATAGGCTTCTCCGCCACGATCGCCGAGCCGGACGTGCACGTCCTGGCCAACCAGGTGGCCACGGTCGCCCCTTCCATGTCCAGGGGCCTTCTCGTGCTGATGATAGCGTTCGGCCTGGGCCTCTACGTCTCCGCCGGGCTGGGCAGGGTCCTGCGGCGCACCCCCTACCACTACCTTATCCTCGGCTCCTACCTGCCCCTGTTCGCCATCGCCTTCCTCTCCTCCCCCCAGTACCTGGGGATAGCCTTCGATGCCGGGGGTGCCACCACCGGGCCGATGGCCGTGCCGGTGATAATGGCGATGGGGGTTGGAGCAGCCTCCGTGCAGGGGTCGGGCGACAGGGAGGACAACAGCTTCGGCTTCGTCGGGCTAGCGTCGATAGGCCCCATCCTGGCAGTGCTGGTCCTCGGGCTCTTCGCGAGGGGAAGCCCCGCGCACGTGACGGTCGTGCCCCTGCCGTCGGGGGCGGAGAGCGCCGCCGCGGCGTTCCTCGACGTCCTGCCCCGGACCGTGCGCGAGGTCGCGATGGTGCTCGGACCCCTGGCCCTCATGCTGGTCGTATTTCAGCTCACCCTGCTAAGGATGAGCCGCCGCCGCTTCCTTCGGATGGCGAAGGGGATTCTGATAAGCTTCGTCGGCCTGATACTCTTCTTCACCGGCGTGAACGGCGGCTTCCTCCCGGCGGGGACCGCCATAGGGGCGAAGATAGGCGCGTCCGAGGCAAGCTGGCTCCTGTTTCCCATAGGGCTTGCGCTCGGAGCGATAGTCGTGCTGGCCGAGCCGGCCGTCTGGATCCTCAACGGCCTGGTGGAGGAGGTCTCCGGCGGACACATCGGCAGGCGGCTCATCCTCGTCGCCCTGTCCTCGGGGGTCTCCATATCCGTGGGGATCTCGATGCTGCGCATCCTGTACTCGCTGAGCATCTGGTGGTTCCTGATACCCGGCTACTTCCTGGCGATGCTGCTCACCCTCTTCTCGCCCCCTCTTTTCACCGCCATAGCCTTCGACTCCGGCGGGGTGGCGTCCGGACCGATGGGCTCCACCTTCGTCCTCTCTTTCACGCTGGGCGCCTCCGCAGCCTACGGCGGGGACCCCGTGATGGACGCCTTCGGAGTCGTGGGAATGATCGCTATGACCCCGCTGGTGACGATACAGATACTCGGGATACTGTTCAAGCGCAAGGAGAAGGCGGCTGCCATGGCGGCCGCCGAGACAGCAATGGAGGTCCGAAATGACATCGACTGACGCGGGGGGATGCCGCCGCAGCAGCGGCAAGCTGATCATGACGGTCGTGCGGAGAAGCCGCGGAGAGAGGATCGTGGCGCTGACGAAGGCCGCCGGGGCTAGGGGGGGCACCGTCATCCCCGCCAGGGGGAAGTCCGAAGGTCGCATCGAACGGCTTCTCGAGCTCGACGACGCTCCGGAGGACGTCATCTTCACCCTGGCGTCCGACGACGAGGCGTTTGCGATCATGGACGCGCTGCGCGAGTACGAGGACAGGGCCGGGAGGCGCAGACACGGGTTCGTCGTGCAGGTGGACGTCCCGCTGGTCCTGAAGCAGGGAGCCGGCTCCTTCAGCGGAGGCGCTCCTCGAGGGAGCGATGGCATGAAATCACATCACAAGGATGCCGTGGTATGCGTGATAGTCAACAGGGGCTGCGCGGACGACATAATGGCGGCCGCGAGGGAGGAGGGCGCGGGGCCGGGAGTGATACTCAACGGCAGGGGGACCGCACGCGACAAGGACGTCGAGTTCCTGGGGATACCCCTGTTCCCCGAGAAGGAGGTACTCTTCATTCTCGCCAGGCGCGAGCGGGTCGACTCCCTCATGGACGCGCTGGGGCGCAACCCCTGCCTCAGCCGCCCCGGGGGCGGGATTGCGTTCGCCGTGCCGGCGGAGAATCTGATCACGCTCGGGAAGATCCCGGGCTAAAAAAAGAGGAGGGGCATAATGAGCGAATACACACCCTGGCACAACGAGACGGTCGGCGGGGCCGTCGTGGAGGCACTCAAGAAGAACGGATTCGATGCCGAGTACTGCGCCACGGCCGACGAGGCCGTCCAGAGGCTGCTCGACCTGGTGCCCGACCGGGCGTCGGTCGGGATCGGGGGCTCGACCACCCTCAAGACCCTGGGAGTGCCCGAGAAGCTGGCCGAGCGCGGCGCCACCGTGCTCGACCACAACGCCCCCGGTCTGACCAAGGAGCAGAAGCTCGACATCAACCGCAAGCAGCAGGTGTGCGACGTCTTCCTGTCCAGCAGCAACGCGGTCACCATGGACGGCGAGCTGGTCAACATGGACGGCACCGGCAACAGGGTGTCGGCCATGATCTTCGGCCCCGGGCAGGTCATAGTAGTGGCGGGGACCAACAAGATAGTCAGGGATGTGGCCGCCGCCGAGGAACGCATCCAGACGAAGGCCGCTCCGATGAACAACAAGCGCATAGGCACCCCCAACCCCTGCGTCCGCGCCGGCGTATGCCAGGACTGCCAGGGCGCGACCCGGATCTGCAACGTGATGACGATAATCGGGAGGAAGCCTGGCGGTACCAATATACGCGTGCTGATCGTCGGCGAAGAGCTGGGCTTCTAACCCCCTTCGGGCAAAAAAGAGGGGGAGCGCCGCGCTCCCCCGGATCCATGCTATTTAGGCTCCATCGACCTCTTGTCGCCCCACAGGATAAGGGTGTTCTCCGAGGCCAGGCGCTCCTTGAGCCGCTCGAACTCCTCCCTCGACAGGAAGAGCGGGCGGATTTTGCGCTGCACTATCCCCTCCACCTTCTCCGCCAGGCTCTCGAAGTAGGACCTGTCTATCTTGCCCACCAGCACCAGGTCGATGAGGCCGGAGTCCACTCCGCGCGCGTAGTCCCCCGTGACCATCGCCAGCTCCACGTTCCCGAGGCGCGAAATCACGTGTTCCACCACCTGGTCTATCCCCAGGGTCTTGGCCGCGATGCTCTGGAGCTCCGGAAAGAGCGGGTGGCGCGTGTTCGCCCGGTAGACCTTCATCCTGCCCTCTTCCGCGCACTCCAGCAGCCCCGCCTCCATCAGGCGGTTGAGCTCCACGCGCACCCCGTTGGTGGACTCGCCGAACTCGTCGGCGAGCCCGCGAAGGTACGCGCTGGTGCTCGGGTTGAGGAAGAACTTGAGCAGCAGCTTGGCGCGGGTCTTGGATGTCACAAGAGATTCAAGCATAGAGTAATTTTATTGCTCATTTTAGCTTTTGTCAACCAAGCAAGCAGGCGACCGAACGGGCGCTTTTCCCGTTCGCGTCGTTCGCTTGCCCTGAGGAGCGAAGCGACGAAGGGCCCCAGGGTTGAGGTCGCGCGATACAGGATCCCTCCTCCCTTCGGTCGTCGGGATGACATAAGCAGGCGACCGAACGGA
>CAYWKH010000072.1:0-10050 GCA_964458805.1 uncultured Synergistaceae bacterium | reverse complement strand
GAAGACGTGCTCCCGATCGAAGATTACCACGAAACGCCGCCTACTGTCACCACCCCTTCCGCGCCGCGGGCGGTCTACTCGTGGATGAGAGCGCTTATCCTCTTGTACAGCCTCAGGGTAAGAAGAGCTATCACCGCTCCCTTGAACAGGTTGAACGGCACGACGCCGTAGACGATCAGGGTCTGCTTGTCATGGATGGCGGTTATGACGACGGAGGACATCGCGATTATCTTGTCCATGGGGATCAGTTGCGAGTAGAAGGGCAGCAGTATGAAGTAGTTGGCCAGCGCCGCCGCGACTGTGGAGCAGACGACCCCCGCCAGCAGCCCCCTGAGCGCCCCTCTGCGGGTCCTTTCGTGCCTGTAGATCATACCGGCGGGCACGACCAGCGCGGTGCCCATCAGGAAGTTGGCGAACTCGCCTATGCCCGCGGACGACGTCGTCATGGCGTGGATGAGGTTCTTGGCCAGCTCGCAGAATATCCCGGCGAGGGGGCCGTAGGCGAAGGAGGCGACAAGGGGGGGGAGGTCCGACAGGTCGAACTTCAGGAACCCGGGGAAGATCGGCAGCGCCGTGTCGAGGTACATGAGCACGGTGGCCAGGGCCGACAGCATTGCCGTCCAGACGAGCTTGCGCGTGTTGAATTGTGATACGGCTTCCATTGCGTGGATCAACCCTTTCAAAAAAAATATGCCCCGGACATCGCATCCGGGGCAGCGTGCGCCTTGCCTCATCCTCTTCCATCCTGACTACGGCGCGAAAATCGCGCCTCACAGTCGGCTCCGGATTCTAACCGGATCAGCCTTGCGGGCTCGCGGGCTCGTAGCCGTGAACGGCTCGTCACCGCCGGTGGGGAGTCTCACCCCGCCCCGAAGATGTCGCCAGTATTATACACCAGGCGCGGGGAAAAATCTATTGACAATGGACTGTCCCCTCCCTATAATCCTTGCAAAATCCGTGTATGTACAGGCTCGTTTCCTCACGGGGCGGGCTTTTTTTGTTGCACGAGAAGGGGGATGATACGGTTGAGAATCGCAGTTGTCGGCGCGACCGGCGAGGTGGGGCGGATGATGACCAGGGTACTGCAGGAGCGCGAGGTCAAGCCCGGGGGCATCGACTTTTACGCCTCGGCGAGGAGCGCCGGGGCGACGGTGGAGTTCCACGGCGAGGTACACGAGGTGAAGGAGCTCACCAGGGGCGCGATGGAGGGTGGGTACGACTACCTGCTCTTCTCGGCGGGCGGCGCGGTGTCGCGCGAGTTCGCCCCTGCCGCCGCGGCGAGCGGCTCGGTGGTGATAGACAACTCATCCGCGTTCAGGATGGACTCTGCCGTCCCGCTGGTTGTGCCGGAGATCAACGGCGACCTTCTGCGCGGCTACAGGAGCGGGATAGTGGCGAACCCGAACTGCTCCACTATACAGATGGTGCTCTCCCTCTACCGGGTACACGAGCGCTTCGGACTGGATACGATAGTCGTCAGCACATACCAGGCCGTCTCGGGCGCCGGGAGGAGCGGGATGGACGAGCTCGGGGAGCAGATGGAGGGCAGGGTGGCGCCGAGGAAGTTCATTAAGCAGATCCACCTGAACGTGGTGCCGCAGATAGGGGCGCTGCTCGACAGCGGATTCACCGACGAGGAGATGAAGATGGTCGACGAGACCAGGAAGATCCTGCGCGACCCCGGGATATCCATATTCCCGACTGCGATCAGGGTGCCGGTGATGCACGGCCACTCGGAGTCGATCTACGTCAGGACGCGCCGCCCGTTCGACATGGACTCCCTGGCCGGGGCTATTCGCGATTCGGAGGATGTAGTGCTGTCGTCCGGCATGGTCACCCCGCTTGAGGCCGCGGGCGGCGACAACGTCCAGGTGTGCCGCCTCAGATCGTTCGACGACACGAGCTTCCTGATGTGGAACGTTGCGGACAACATCAGGACGGGGGCGGCCACCAACGCGGTGCGAATACTCCAGAAGCACCTCGAACTGAACAGGGCGGATTAGGAGAAAAAAGGCGCGACGCCGGTCGATCCCCGCGCGCCGCGCCCCTGTTACTCCGTGTACGATTCGCCGTGCCCCGTCCGCCTCGACAGGGTCATGAACAGGATGCGGCTCTCCCTCTCGTATTGCACCACCAGGGGCTGCCCCCAGGTGTGCTCCAGCACCACCAGCAGCTCCATCTCCCTCAGCGGCTGCTCCCCCTCTATCCCGACCGTCGCCTCTCCCTGCAGGCAGACCATTATCGTGGTGTTGCCGGGGAGAAACAGGCGCTCCATCTCCCTCCTTGGGAAAAGCTGGCGGTATTCGCAGGAGAGGGCGTCCCTCCTGTAGAACAGGTTCAGGTCGGTCACGGGGCCGTCGATCAGCCTGCTGTAGGCGGGGGTTGCCCCGCTGAAGCGCAACGAGTCGAACTGCGACGTCAGGCGGACGTCCGCCCCGTCCACGGTGATATCCGCCCCCTTGCCCGACAGCAGGAACAGGACGCGGTCGTAATCCGGGAAGGATGAGAAGGGGCCGTCCTCGGAGATATTCGCCGAGCTCAGCCGCCACAAAAAACCATCGTCCCCCATGTCGGCGTCCTCCGGGTAGATGAACATCTCGTGGGTGATGCCCCCGCCGTTCTTCCACGGCATGACTCTAAAGTCGACCGGAGTCCTTCGTATCACCTGCATGCAACCGCCTCCTTTCCCCTGGCTTCTCTGCGCCTAGTTCTCTCGGAAGAGCGCGTCGACCGCGTCCCTCACGTCCTCGTCGGCCACGCTGTAGGGCAGGGAGATATGGTAGTCGCCCGGGTAAGTCCTGTTCATCTCGCGGCCGACCTCCATGGAGTTCGGGTTTCGGGCCCACGCCCTGCGGGCCACGCCGCCGAGCACGTCCCACATCATCGCGGATTTTATTATCTCGTCGGTGCGCTCCGTGCCGTCCAGCACCAGCCCGAAGCCGCCGTTTATCGACTTGCCCACCCCGACCCCGCCGCCGTTGTGCAGCGCGCACAGGCTCATCCCGCGCGCGGCGTTGCCCGCGAAACAGAGGGTGGCCATGTCCGCGCAGATGTTGCTGCCGTCCTTGATGTTGGCCGTCTCGCGGTAGGGCGAGTCGGTGCCGGAGACGTCGTGGTGGTCGCGCCCGAGCATGACCGGCCCGATCTCCCCGCGCCTTATCATCTCGTTGAACTTGAGAGCGATCCTGGTGCGCCCCTCGGCGTCCTGGTAGAGGATCCTGGCCTGTGTGCCCACGACCAGGGCGTTCTTCTCGGCGTCGCGTATCCAGACCCAGTTGTCGTAGTCCTGGGCGCGACGATCGGGGTCGATGCAATCCATCGCCGCGCGGTCCGTCTTGCGCAGGTCCTCCGGCCTGCCGCTCAGGCAGACCCAGCGGAAGGGGCCGTACCCGTAGTCGAACAGAAGCGGGCCCATTATGTCCTCGACGTAGGAGGGCCAGACGAAGCCGTCGTAGGTGTTCTCGCCGTTCTTGCAGATCTCGGACACCCCGGCGTCGAACACAGCCCTCATGAAGGAGTTGCCGTAGTCGAAGAAGTAGGTCCCCCTGTCGACCAGGGCCTTTATCACCTCGTAGTGCTTGCGCAGGGACAGGTCGACCCTGCGCCTGAACTCCTCCGGATCCTCGGACAGCATCTCCGTGCGCTGCTCGAAGGAGAGCCCCTGGGGGCAGTAGCCGCCGCCGTAGGGGTCGTGGCAGGAGGTCTGGTCCGAGAGCAGAGGGATCGGAATATCCCGGTCCACCGCGTATTGGAGCAGGTCGACGATGTTGCCGTGGTACGCGATGGAGAGCGGCTTGCGGGCCTTGCAGGCCTCGTCCGCCATTCGGAAGGCCTCCTCGCAGCTGCCGGTGACCTTAGAGACCCACCCCTGGCCGTGGCGAGTCTCGATACGGGAGGAGTCGACCTCGGCGATTATCCCCACTCCGCCTGCGATCTCAACGGCCTTTGGCTGCGCGCCGCTCATGCCGCCGAGCCCCGACGAGACGAACATGATCCCGGCCAGGTTGCCGCGGTCGCTTACGTTGAGCCTCTGGCGGGCGGCGTTCAGGATGCTGTTAAAGGTGCCGTGCACAATGCCCTGGGGGCCGATGTACATCCAGCCGCCCGCGGTCATCTGCCCGTAGTTGGTGACCCCTAGCTGCATGCCCCTGTGCCAGTCGGCGGGGTTGTCGAACAGCCCCACCAGCAGGCCGTTGGTCACGATCGCGCGAGGCGCCTCGGGGCGGGATCTGAACAGGCCCACCGGGTGTCCGCTGGAGACCGCGAGGGTCGTGTCCTCGGTCAGCTCCTCCAGGTACTTCATTATCAGGCGGTACTGGAGCCAGTTCTGGCACACCTGCCCGGTCTCGCCGTAGGTGACCAGCTCGTAGGGGTAGAGCGCCGTCTCGAAGTCCAGGTTGTTGTCGATCATGACTTGGAAGGCCTTCCCGGCCAGGCACCTGCCCCGGTACTCCTCCACCGGCCGCCCCTTTATTCTGCCCGCGGGACGGAAGCGGTAGGCGTAGATCCTGCCCCTGGTGCGCAGCTCCTCCAGAAACTCGGGTATCAGCTCCTGGTGGTGCTCCTCCGGGACGTAGCGAAGCGCGTTCCTGAGCGCGAGCTCGGTCTCCTGCCTGTTGAGCGTCCACCCCCTGTCGGGGGCGCGACGCATCCCCTCGACGAACGCCGGGTAGGGGGGCAGCGGCCCCTCCAGCCTGATCGTCATCGCGTTTCTGTTCAGTTCGTTGACCTGAGACATATAATCCACCTCCAAAAATATCCTGCAGGTATTCTACAGCAACAGGGCTCGACGTGCCCGGTCCCGCGCGCCGCGCAAGCTACTCCTTCTTCGTCCCGAGCCAGGGCGCGGGGTCCACCGACTTCCCCTCCTTCAGCACGTGAAAGACGAATCTCGCGCTATCGCCCTCGGCCGGCCCGACCAGGCCGATCCTGTCGCCACTCCTGACCCTGTCCCCCGACTTTACGTATATTGTGCCAAGGCCGCCGTAGAACGTGGCCAGACCTTCGCCGTGGTTTATGAAAACGGCGTTGCCGAAATTCCTCATCCAGCCGCCGTGCAGCACTGTTCCGTCCGCCGCCGCCCCGACCCGATCGCCGGGAGTGGCTCTGCTGATCAGCCCCTCGCCGAAGCTGGTGTCCGACATGACCGGAGGCGCTCCGCCCTTGAGCGGCCAGGTCAACCTGGGCCGAACCTGCCGGGCAGGCGGCTCGGCAGGGGACTGATCCGCACCGGGAGGCTCGGGCGCGGAGGGCTTCCGCACCTCGGCAGGCGCCAGATCGGCGGGCGGTCCTGGCTCCGAGCGCGCCGGGATTGTCAGCACGTCCCCTATCCTTATCACCGAGCCCTCGGTCAGGTTGTTGGCGCGCAGCAACGCCGTCAGCGACACTCCGTACTCACGCGAAATCCTGTACGGGTTGTCCCCCTCCCTGACCGTGTGGCTGCGGACAACGTGACCGTCGCCCGGTGCTGGTGGAGGCGGCGCGGGAGGTTCCCTGACGTCCGCGGCAGGCTGCCCGGTCAGGGGCGCGAGGAACGAATCCTCCATCCTGGGCTTCGGCCATGCCCCCAGTCCGCGCCTTTTGGCCTCGTAGAGGGTGGCCAGCACGTCGCCGGGGGATTTCGGCACAAGGACGACCGTCCCGGGCGGGGGGAGGTCCCCCGCGCTTATTCCGTTGGCCGCCGCTATGTTGGCCGCGTCGGCCCCGTACAGTCGCGCCACGGACTCAAGCGTGTCCCCCGCCCTCACCGAGTGAACGTTGAACGCGGCGCCCCCGTCCGAGGCGAGCATGGCCGACGCGAGGAACAGAAGTATGACAGCAGCCGGTGCCACAAGCCTTTTCATGTCCGCGCACACCTCCTGCGTCGTCGCGGGGACGACATGCTCCCCTCTTGCCCGCGACAGGCGGGCGGGCGAGGAGGCCTCTGCATCTTGCCCTATAATATACCGAAAAGGGCGGAACGGGGAAGATTCGCCGGAGTTCGACCTGGAAGAAATGAGATGATTCTATGCTGGAAGCCAAGTACTCCATACCCTATGCCGGGATCGGCCCGGAGGGAGTGATGAAGCTGCCGGTCCTGCTGGACATCCTGCAGGACATGGCGGATCGCGACGCCCGCAGGATGAGCATGACCGTGGCGGACCTGCTGCCGATGGGAATAAGCTGGGTGCTGAGGCAGTACCGCGTCTCGGTGGACCGGTACCCCGACTACGAGAGCGAGCTGTCGGTAATCACCTGGCACGAGCCCAGGAGGAACCTGCGCTCCATGCGAGTCTTCAGGGTGACTGACGAGGACGGATCTGTCGCGTCCGCATGGACGAGCTGGATCCTGATAGACGTCGCGAGGGGGAGGCCGCTGCGCCTGGACAGGCACTCGACACGGCTCTACGTCGAGGAGGCGCGCCCGATCGACGATCCGGAGGTGGTCCTCCCGCAGGTGGAGAATTTCGACCACGAGAGGACCTTCTCCGTACGCAGGTGGGACCTCGACAGGAACGCCCATGTGAACAACGCGGTCTACTTCTCCTGGGCGGTGGAGTCCGCGCCGGACAGCCTGGCCGACGAGTACGAGACCGCCAGGGTGGAGTGCGAGTACCTGAAGCCCGTCGGCATGGACGGGGACATCCTCGTCAGGACCGCCGCGCTTGATCCGGAGGAGGGGAGCCCGCGCCTCTACCACTCCATACTCGGGCCGGACGGGGAGGCGAGGGCGGCATTCGTCACCTGGTGGAGAAAGAGAGGTTGAAAATCTGCATCCCGACCGGCCCCGCAGGCGGTTCCGGGATCGCGCTTTTGTGATAGAATCGTCCTCCAGGGGGGTATGGCTGAAATGTCCACACGCAACCAGTTCCCGGGAAATTTGGGGCGCGTCGCGAGGCTCCAAAGCCGGGAAGAGGCCGACCAGGGGCTTTTGGAGCATCTCGCCTTCCGGGAGAGGTGCTTCTCTGTCTTTCCTATTCCAATGTTTATTAAGGACAGGAGGTCGGTCTACGTCTTCGTCAACGAGGCGTTTGCCGACTTTCTAGCCCTTCCCCCGGACCAGGTGCTGGGCAGGGGGCCTTTCGACCTCTTCTCGCCCGAGTTCGCAAGTAAAATCATCGAGCAGGACCAGGCGGTAATGACGAGAGGACGCTCGTCGGTCGACTTCGAGGCCCCGTTCAGGACCGGGCGCGGGGAGCTGGTGTGGCTCAAGTCGTATAAAAGCCCCGTATTCAACGACCGCGACGAGGTCATAGGCCTCATGGGCGGCGACATGGACATCACCGCCTCCAAGAGGGCGGAGGAGGAGCTCAAAAGAAACGAGGAGCGCTGGAAGTTCGCGGTGGACGGCGCGGGCGACGGAGTCTGCGACTGGAACATAGAGACTGGGGAGGTCTTCTACTCCAGCCAGTGGAAGGGCATGCTCGGTTACCGGGACCACGAGATCGAACCCGCCTTCGCGGAGCTGGAGAGCAGGGTGCACCCGGACGACCTGCTCGAGATGAAGAGAAGCCTGGGGGAGCACCTTCACGGCCTGTCGCCGTCGTTCTCGCACGAATTCCGCCTGAGGACGAAAGGCGGCGCGTGGATATGGGTCCTCAACCGGGCCAAGATCTTCGAGTGGAAGGATGATGGCTCCCCTCTCAAGATGATCGGCGTCTTCACAGACATTACCAGGCGGAAGAGCGCCGAGGAGATGATACTGCACCAGGCCACCCACGACATGCTGACCGGCCTGCCCAACCGCCTGCTGTTCAACGAGAAGCTTTACGCGGCGATTTGCGACGCAGAACGCCTGGGAGGCATGTCGGCGCTTATCTTTATGGACCTCGACAATTTCAAGGCGATAAACGACACGATGGGGCACTCAATGGGAGATCTGGTGCTGATGGCGGTCGCCGAGAGACTGAGCGGCGAGACGAGAGCCGTGGACACGCTCGCGAGGCTTGGCGGGGACGAATTCGCAGTCGTGATGCCGCTCATCGCCAGCGAGGACGATGCCGCGGCCGCGGCGGACAGGATGCTTGACGCCCTCAGGCGGGAGATCGTCATCGACGGCAGATCCATATCGATCTCCGGAAGCATGGGGATCGCCATCTGTCCGGACGACAGCGACGACCTCGAAACGCTAATGAAGAAGGCGGACATCGCGATGTACAGGGTAAAGAGGGAGGGCAGGAACGCATGGGGGTTCAGCGAATGACGAGCCCCGAGGACAGCCCCTCGATTACCGGATTCTCCTGTTGTGGCCTTTGAACGGATGTGCTATGCTTCACCAAGAACGGGAACACGGAGGACGGCATGACACAGGAATTTAGAAGCGACAGACAAGAACCGGATGAAAGCTGGACAGTGGGAGAGATATTATCGGCCATGTCGGGTTCGCACTATCCCCAGTACATAATAGACATCCTGAACCAGGTGCAGCAGTGGATGGACGACTCGATACGGGCGGACAACCCCGATCAGGACATAGACCCTGTCGCGGCGCTCTTCGAGAACGTCATGGAGATGGACGGAGAGGCGCTGTTCAACAGCCTAGAGTGGGTCGACGGGTACGCCGACCTGCTGCCCAACATCAAGAAGCCCTACGGAAACGAGGATGTCGTGGCCCTTCACGTGGGGCCGGCGGACTTCGAGGACAGCCTGCGCATGGCCATAGACTACGCGGCCCTGTTCAACCGCGGGGTGAGCCGCAGGGTCTGGATGATAAGCGATACCTTCATCATAGGCGACGTGTACCGCTACATATCCCATATCCGAGCCCTCAACCGCCAGGGGATAGCATTCCGCTTCCTGCTGGTCACCCCGTGGGGTTGGACCGAGATTCCCCTGGCGGCCGAGACAGCCTCGACCAGCCGCATCCAGTGGAAGAACGGACGAAAGGGAGGCGCCGCTCCGGGGGACGAAGACAGAAAACGGGATGACCGTTTGACGAGATAGACTTCCGGTGATAGAATCTTCGGCGTTGCGGAGAATTCCGCGCCGAGCAATGAGTCGGGGCGTAGCGCAGTCTGGTGAGCGCGCCTGGTTCGGGACCAGGAGGTCGGAGGTTCAAATCCTCTCGCCCCGACCAGACAACGGTCAGCAACGGGAGGTTCCGGGAAAGCCGGAGCCTCCTTGCCTTCTGCACCAACAGGGCGACTCAGGCTGTTGACTAAGACTGACCAAGGTGCTAAAATTACGATAGGTGTACAAGATGGCAGACCGCACAGTAGCACAGAACAGAAAAGCGCGCCACGACTACTTCATAATCGAGACCTTCGAGTGCGGGATTGTCCTTACCGGTACCGAGATCAAGTCCGTCCGCGAGGGGAGGGTGAACCTCAAGGAGGGCTACGCGGTCATTCGGGAGGGCGAACTGTGGCTCACGGGGGTGCATATCTCCCCGTATGAAAAGGGCAGCTACTACAACCACGAGCCCCTGCGCGACAGGAAACTCCTGATGAAGCGCCACGAGATTCTGCGCCTCTTCTCGAGGGTGCGGGAGAAAGGGTTGACGCTGGTTCCCCTCTCCGTCTACATCAAGGACGGCAAGAGGGCCAAGGTGGAGCTCGCGCTGGTCAAGGGAAAACAGCTCTTCGACAAGCGCGACGCGATAGCGGAGAGAGACGTCAAGAGAGCGATGGAGCGCGCCGTGAGGCGCGACGAAAGGGACTGATCGAAGGTCCCCGAAACACGGGGGCGACTGGTTTCGACGGCAAGACGGAGGGTCTGGAAGAGCGGGCCGAGGTCGTCCGAACCTCGTTAAACGCGGACAAACAAACAAACGTCAACAACAACAACTACGCACTGGCTGCGTAAAGCAGCCACGTCCTGCGCGGGAACAGCCGCCGTTTCTTCGCAGGGCGACACAAAAAGGCGGATGCTTTTCGAGGAGCGCCTCCGGCCCCGAAAAAAAGACAAGGAGGATCGGGCGAGAGGATCCTGTTCCCGGGAGTCTTGAGCCGACACTAAAACGGGAACTACGCCCGTAGCGCTTCCACGGCCGGCCCTTGTCGGACGGGGGTTCGATCCCCCCCGCCTCCACCATTTAGAAAAGACAAACCCGTCTCTCTGGGGTCATTCTCC
>CAYWKH010000071.1:0-10182 GCA_964458805.1 uncultured Synergistaceae bacterium | reverse complement strand
CCATAGTGCTGATAGACCAGATAGACCTCGAGATGAGCGAGGGGAAGGCACCCCTGGAAGCGGTCATCGACTCGGGGGTCAGCCGCACCAGGCCGGTGATGATGGCCTCGCTGACCACGGTTCTTGGGATGGTGCCGCTCTACTTCGACGTGCTCTTCTCGGCGATGGCCGTCACGATCATGTTCGGGCTGACCGTGGCGACCGTGCTGATCCTTGTCGTAGTGCCCGTGCTGTACGGGGAGGTGCTCAAGGCATAGACATGTTGGAGGCCGGGCACCCTCTCGAGGATCGCCCGGCCTTCTTCATAATCGTCAGCATATCCGCGGCAGCAGCTCTCCGAAGGGCATGTCCACCAGGCGCTCGCCGCCTATGGCAGTCCTCATGGACACCATTCCGCGCGGCTCGGCGTCGACCGCCCCGCCGATGACCGCCGCTCCGGCGCACAGGGGCGATGACGAGAGGTACTCGAGGACGAGATCGACCGACGATGGCGCTACTGCTATCACGGCGCACCCCTCGCACGCCATGTAGACAGGGTCGAACCCAAGCACGTCGCACAGGGAGCGCACATCCTCGCCGACAGGCAGAGCGGACTCGTCGATCGAGAGGTGCAGCCCGGTCGACTCCGCCCACTCGCACAGGACCGTGCCCAGCCCTCCGCGCGTGCAGTCCCTCATGCACCTCAGTCCGTCGATACCCAGCAGGGGTTCGAGCGCGGGCCAGAGCGGAGCGCAGTCGCTGGTCAGCCCCTCCACCGACAGGTTGAACCTGGCGGCCGCGATCACCGCCCCGTGGCGACCGATCGAGGTCGTCACAACCAGGGAATCACCCTCCGCCAGGTTCGACATGCCGAGCGGGCGCGGACTCATGACGCGACCGAACGCGCTGCCCGTGAAATACACGCCATCGACCGTCCCTGCGGGCACTACCTTGGTGTCGCCTGCCGCGAGCCTCATCCCGAGCGACGAGCATGTCGTCGCCGCGCTCTCCATATACTCCAGCAGCTCGTCGGCTGGGAAGCCCTCCTCGATTATGAGGCCCAAGCCCAGAAAGTCGGGGGACGCCCCCCTCACCGCGAGATCGTTCGCGCAGCCGCAGACGCACAGGTGGCCAAGGTCCCCGCCGGGGAACCTGCGGGGAGAGACCGTGAAGCCGTCGACCGTCATGGCGTATCCGCCCGGCAGCAGCGCGGAGTCCTCCATCTCCGGCCCTATCCCGCGCGAACAGAACGGCCCCAGCAGACTCTCCACGAGCTCCTGGCTCTGGCGACCTCCGCTCCCGTGCCCCAGCCCGATGCTGCTCATTGCGAACCTCCGCCTCTCCTGGAGAATTTGAAGTATGCCCCGCAAGTCCCCTCGGCCGACACCATGCAAGGGCCGACCGGCGAGGCGGGAGTGCATGCACCGCCGAAAAGGACGCACTCGTGCGGTGTTATTCTGCCCGTCAGCACATCGCCGCACCTGCACCCGGGGGGCGTGCGCCCCTGCTCCGGTTTTAACGCGAACCTCTTCTCCGCGTCGAAGCCGGAGAACTCAGCTCGCAGGGCCAGGCCGGATTTCGCGAGCGGGCCGAGCCCCCTCCAGCAGGAGTCCCTTGGCTGGAACACCCGGTCCATCAGCTCCAGCGCCCTCCTGTTTCCCTCCGGGCGCACCGCGCGCCCGTAGACCGAGTGCAGCGCGGCCTCCCCCGAGCGGAGCTGCAGCGCGATGTCCACCAGACCTGAAACAATCTGCTCCGGCTCGAAGCCGGCGATGACGGACGGGATGCCCCTCTCGGACGCCAGGAAGGAGAACGGGGCGTGGCCGAGGATTACGCTCACGTGGCCCGGCAGCAGGAAGCCGGATATGCGAAGTCCCGGGTCGGCCGACAGCGACGCCAGAGCCGGGGGCGTGCGCTTGTGAAATGAGAGCACCGACAGGTTGCGAACCCCCCTTCTCGAGGCCTCGATCAGCAGGGCCGCTGTAGCCGGGGCCGTGGTCTCGAAGCCGACCGCCAGGAAGACCACCTCTTTGGCAGGGTCTCCCTCGGCGATTTTAAGCAGCTCGAACGCGCTGGTCACGACCCTGGCGTCCAAACCCCTCTCTCGCATGGAAGCAAGGGATCCCGACTCCCCCGGAACCCGGAACATGTCCCCGTACGCGGCGACAACCGCGCCCCTGTCCAGCAGCGACAGGGCGCAGTCGATCTCCCCCTGGTCGGTGACGCACACCGGGCAGCCCGGCCCCGAGACCAGTCTAAGTTCCGGGGGAAGGAGACTCCTGATACCCGAGCGGAAGATGGACACCGTGTGAGTGCCGCATACCTCCATAACGGATACAGGGGAGGCGACAAGGCGCTTCAACGCCTGCGAGGCGGCGGTTACGCGGTCCATCCCTTCAGGCCTCCGCGCCCGAGAGCCTGCGGATCTCCTCCCACAGGTTCAGCAACTCGGCGGACTCCTCCGGGGCCAGCTTCTCAATTGCGAACCCGGCGTGGACCAGCACGGTATCTCCCGGCGCCGGGGAGTCGATGAGGTCGGTCCTGATCTCGGCCCGTACCCTGCCGGCCACCGCAACGGCGGCACCGTCGTCCAGGATTTCCGTAATGACATGTGGAATTGCAAGGCACATTTTCTACGTTCACTCCCTCTCGGGTGTTATTCTACCCCAGGAAAAAAGAAAAACGGGTATTTCGGTTGGAAGAACCGTGTTCTAGTGTATAATACCCTTCGACTGATGCATATTGTAAATGTCTTTATTTACGAGGGGGTGGGGATAAGAAAGATAGTATATATTGCTGGGTGCACGAGGTAAAATCGATAACAAAGGAGGGGTATGGGAACAATGACACAGAATGCGGAAAGAGAGCAGTGGGGTAGCAAGTTAGGATTCATCCTGGCGGCCGCCGGCTCTGCGGTGGGGCTCGGCAACATCTGGCGCTTCCCGTATATCACGGGACAGTACGGAGGAGCGGCCTTCGTTTTGGTCTACATCGCCCTGGTCATAGTCATCGGCTCGTCGGTCATGCTAGCGGAGATGGCGATAGGCAGAAAGGCCCAGCTGAACGCGGTAGGCTCCTTCCAAAAGCTTGCCGGCGGCCTTTGGCCCGTTGTGGGCTGGATGGGCATCGTTTCCGGCTTCACCATCCTGTCGTTCTACGGCGTCATCGGTGGCTGGACGATCAAGTACTTCTTCCACTCGTTCACCGGATTGATGGCTGATGGGCTGGCCGGCAAGGCGGGCGACGTGTTCGGCGCCTTCGTCTCCAACCCGACCCTGGTTGTAGCCTATCAGGCGGTCTTCATGCTGACTACGATCTGGGTGGTGTACAAGGGCGTGGGCGAGGGAATCGAGAAGTACTGCAAGTTCCTCATGCCGGCCCTGTTCCTTATCCTGTTCGTTCTTATCGCCAGATCGGTGACCCTTGAGGGTGCGGCGAAGGGGCTCGACTTCTACCTGAAGCCCGACTTCTCCAAAATCACCGGAACTACAATCGCGGCAGCGCTCGGCCAGGCGTTCTTCTCCCTTTCCCTTGGAATGGGATGCATGATCACCTACGGAAGCTACGTCGACAAGCAGACCACCCTGCCGAGCTCGGCCGTGCAGGTCTGCGTCATAGACACCATGGTAGCCGTCCTCGCCGGACTCGTCATCTTTCCGGCGGTCTTCGCGTTCGGGGTGGACGCCGGCGCCGGCCCGGGACTGACCTTCGTGACCCTGCCCTCGGTCTTCGCGATGATGCCAGGCGGCATGATCTGGTCGGCCCTCTTCTTCCTGCTGCTATACATCGCCGCCCTCACATCCGCGATCTCCCTGCTCGAGGTCGTCTCCGCCTACTTCATCGACAGAGGCTGGAGCCGTCCAAAGGCCGCCGTGATAATGGGCTTCCTCATCTTCGCCCTTGGCGTGCCCTGCGCGACCTCCCTGTCGGGAGCGCCGAAGGTATACGGCAAGGACTTCCTCGACGCGATGGACTTCCTGTCGTCCAACGTCCTGCTCCCGCTGGGCGGAGTGTTCATCTCCCTGTTCGTGGGCTGGTTCTGGACCAATGACGCCAGGAAAGAGGTCACCAACGAGGGTACGCACGGCTTCGGACTCATGGAGATCTGGATCTGGGTCTGCCGCGTGGTCGCTCCTGCGGCGATCCTGTACATCTTCTACACCGGCCTGAAGTGGTAGGCTTGTTCCCGCAATTGTACTGATCAACCGCCCCACTCACGGGGGCGAGGGCGGAGGCCGCATCTTGCGCAAGAGAGATCGGTCCCGCCCCTCTTTTTTGCCCCGAATTTCACAAAAAGGGGCTTGACGACCATTTTCCGATGTGTGAAAATGAAACCGTTTCCGGATGAATGCCGCAAGAGAGACTCTCCTCATCAGGAGAGCGCCGAAGGGGCAATGCCCCCCGAGAGGGGCGGAAACTCTCAGGCGAAAGGATTGCGGCGGGACGGGCCTCTGAAAAAAATAGCTCCCCCATGCGAGGCGATCAATTCCTTGGGGCTATGCGACAGAGAGTTTCGAGTACCTGTGCTCTGCTCTTGAGGAGGCATGAGGATGTCCTGTCGCAGCTTGCTTGTCACCAACAACCCCTTCCTGAAGGAGATCTCGAAAGTCTGCGATTTCGTCGATGGCTCCACGCTTGATGTCCTGAGGCGCGCCAGGGACATGGTGCACGCGGGGTGGGTGCTCCTGTCGCACCCGATGTACGGCAACCTCAGGCCTCATCAGCACCCCTATCGCTCCATACTGTTGGAGGAGCCCCAGGCAGGCGGCGCCCCGACCGACCTTCTCTCGCTGGAGTACATCGAGAACGCCATTTTGACCTATTCCGACCAGTCCCGCGAAATCATGAGGCCGGAGGACGTGCCGTTGGACGCGCGCGAGGATTACGCCTTCATAGACGCCGAGCTGATCAGGGAGAGCCTGTCCCGGTACAGGATCGTTTAAAAATGCTTGAATTCAGCATTCAGAAAAGGGGGTGAGGATGGATGGTGGAATTGACTAAGGAGAATTTCGACGCCGAGGTCAAGGAGAGCGAGCTTCCGGTGCTCGTGGACTTCTGGGGACCGAAGTGCGGCCCCTGCATGGCGCTGTTGCCCAACGTTCATACGATGGCGGACGATTACACGGGCAGGGTGAAGTTCTGCTCGGTGGATGTCTCCGAGAACCGCAGGGTGGCCATAAACAACAAGGTCATGGCGTTGCCCACATTCCTGTTCTGGAAGGATGGGGCGGAGGTCGCGCGCATTAGCGGCGGAGATGTCACGCTCGAGAAGATCAGGGAGAACGTCGAGGCTCTTATGAAGTAGCCCGCGTCATCTCAAAAAGGGGGGAGACGGACAGTCATGAAACTTGAGCTGCACAAGGTAAAAGTGAACAAGCTGGCCTGGGGAGACAGGACCGCTGTCAAGGACGGAGTGCTGACGGTCAACAAGCAGGAGCTGCTATCGCTGCTCTCCGGCGACGAGCGGCTCGCCAGGGTCGACGTCGACTTCGCCGTGCCGGGGGAGAGCGTGCGCATCCTGCCGGTCAAGGACGTGATCGAGCCCAGGTTCAAGATGGAGGGACCGGGGGGGGTGTTCCCCGGAATGGTCTCGGACGTGGACACCGTCGGCGAGGGCAAGACCCTGGTCCTGTCCGGCGCAGCGGTCGTGACCACCGGCAAGATAGTCCGCTTCCAGGAGGGCATCATAGACATGAAGGGGCCGGGGGCCGAGTACACGCCCTACTCGGGCACCTGCAACGTCGTGATAATCCTCGAGAACGTGGAGGGAATAGAGAAGCACGACTACGAGACGGCCTGCCGGATGGCGGGCCTGAAGACCGCCGCCTACCTGGCGGGCAAGTGCGTCGGAACCAAGGCGGACGTCGTCGAGACTTACGAGACTCTGCCGCTCAAGGACGCGATGCACGCGCACCCCGGTCTGCCTAAGGTCGCCTACCTGTACATGCTCCAGTCGCAGGGGCTGCTTCACGACACCTATGTGTACGGAGTGGACGCGAAGAAGATCCTGCCCACCCTGATCAACCCGACCGAGGTGATGGACGGCGCAATAGTCTCCGGCAACTGCGTGTCCGCCTGCGACAAGAACAATACCTACTCTCACCAGAACAACCCGATCATCCACAACATGTTCAAACGCCACGGCAAGGACTTCAACTTCCTGGGCTGCATAATCACCAACGAGAACGTCACACTGGCCGACAAAAAGAGAAGTTCTTCGTACTCCATCAAACTGGCCAGGACGCTCGGAGTCGAGGGCCTGCTCATATCAGAGGAGGGCTTCGGCAACCCGGATGCCGACCTCATCATGAACTGCTGGAAGGCGGAGCGCTTGGGGATAAAGACCGCGCTTCTCACCGACGAGTACGCCGGGCAGGACGGTGCAAGCCAGTCGCTGGCAGACTCGTGCCCGGAGGGTGACGCGTGCGTGACCGCGGGGAACGCAAACGAGGTCATAGTGCTACCCCCGATGGACAAGGTTATCGGTTTCCCGGAGGAGGCCAACGTGATAGCGGGAGGCTGGCAGGGCTCCCTAGCCGCCGACGGCACAATCACGGTGGAGCTTCAGGCGATATTGGGTGCCACAAGCGAGCTTGGTTTCACCAAACTCGGGGCGTACACAATCTGATCCGGTTGCACGGACGACGCGCAGCCAACGCAGTGAATAGATAATAATACCAGGAGGTGCGAGAGCATGGGAAAGCTTGCAGGAAAAAAAGTGCTTCTCCTCGGTGAGCGAGACGGCGTCCCCGGCCCCGCTATGGAGGCTTGCCTCAAGGATAGCGGCGCCGAGGTTGTCTTCTCGGTAACCGAGTGCTTCGTATGAACCGCCGCGGGTGCCATGGATCTGCAGAATCAGCAGCGTATCAAGGACGCCGCTGAGAAGTACGGGCCGGAGAATCTGGTCGTCGTCTTGGGATCGTCCGACGCCGAGGGCGCGGAGATCTACGCCGAGACGGTGAGCAACGGAGACCCTACATTTGCAGGTCCATTGGCCGGAGTCCAGTCTGGACTCGCCGTATACCACGTGTTCGAGCAGGATATAAGAGACGAGTGCGACCCGACAGCATGGGAGGAGCAGATCAGCATGATGGAGATGGTGCTGGATCCCGAGAAGCTGGCCGAGGCCGTCAGCGGCATCAGGTCGCAGTTCAGTAAGTTCACCCTGTAGGAGGGGAGGTCGTCATCGTGTCATACCGGATCATTCACTATATTAACCAGTTCTACGCAGGAATTGGCGGCGAGGAGAAGGCGGACATAGTCCCTGAGATCCGAGAGGGTATAGTCGGCCCCGGGCAGGCGTTCAAGGGCGCTCTTGGCGCAGACGCCGAGATTGTCGCCACCGTGATCTGCGGCGACTCCTACTTCGCATCGAACATGGAGAAGGCCGCTGGCGAAATTCTGGAGATGATGAAGAAGTACAAGCCGGACGCAGTCATCGCGGGCCCCGCATTCAACGCCGGGCGCTACGGCACCGCTTGCGGCGCGCTGGGCGAGGCCGTGATCAAGGAGCTCGGAATCCCGGTGGTCTCGGGGATGTATCCCGAGAACCCCGGCGTGGATATGTACAAGAAGAGCTTCTACATCGTCGAGACGCCGGACAGCGCCGCCGGCATGAGAAAGGCCGTCCCTGCGATGGCAGCCCTCGTGCTCAAGCTGCTCAAGGGCGACAAGATCGGTACCCCGGCGGAGGAGGGTTACATTGAGCGAGGCATCAGGAAGAACAAGTTCTACGACAATCTCGCCGCCGAGCGGGCGGTGGACATGTTCGTGGCCAAGCTCAAGGGCGAGCCTTTCGTCACCGAGTATCCGATGCCGGTGTTCGACCGGGTGCCCCCCAACCCGGCGATAAAGAACATGAAGGAGGCGGTCATCGCCCTGGTCACCTCCGGCGGTATCTGCCCGGTGGGCAACCCCGACCATATAGAGGCCTCCAGCGCCAGCAAGTTCGGCGAGTACGACATCACCGGCGTCGAGGATCTTACATGCGACGCATACTGCACCGCGCACGGCGGCTATGACGCCACGTACGCCGACCAGGACGCCGACAGGGTCCTGCCAGTCGACGTCCTCCGCGATATGGAGAAGCAGGGCGTCTTCAAAAAGCTGCACAACAAGTTCTATTCCACGGTTGGCAACGGCACCGCCGTGGCCAGCTCGAAGCGCTTCGCCGAGGAGATAGCCCGCAGGCTGATCGCCGACGGCGTGACGGCGGTGATCCTGACCTCCACCTGAGGCACCTGCACTCGTTGCGGTGCAACGATGGTCAAGGAGATAGAGCGCGCAGGGCTCCCGGTGGTGCATATTTGCACGATAGTCCCCATCTCCCTCACCGTGGGAGCGAACAGGATAGTACCGGCGGTTGCTATTCCTCACCCGCTGGGCGACCCCTCGAGGACGATGGCCGAAGAGAAGGAGATCAGGCGTCACCTCGTCGAGAAGGCCCTCCGGGCTCTCCAGACGGAGATAACGGAGCAGACTGTCTTCACCGACTAGCGCAGTTGAGCATGCGGCCGGATCCCTCGGAATCCGGCCGCGCGAGAAAAGCACAAGGAGGTTGAAACGCCATGGCAACCGTGGGAATCAAAGGGTACGCCTACTGCCTGAATCACGCCCCCGAGACCGGTCTTCGCTACGGGAACACCCCGCACGTCGAGCGAGAGACGAAGGGAGAGACGGAGTTTCTCAAGGAGCTGCCCTCTTTCCTGCAGAGCTACGAGGAGGCCAGGGATTACGCACCGAACCAGGCCTACATAGGCGGTATACCGATAGAAAAACTGGAGGAGACCCCCCGGCCCTGGTACGATAACCGGCTGGCGGGTTCCGGCCGTTACGGCGCTTACGGTGAGATCATGCCCGAGGACGAGTTCATCGGGCTGATGGATATATGCGACGTATTCGACATCATATGGCTTGAGAAGGGCTTTGCCGCAACGGTGAGAAAAAAGCTCTCGGAGAGCCCCGTGATGAACGGCAGCGTGCTGTCCCGGCTGGAGGAGGGGCACGACCTGTCCGAGATAGAGGCCGAGACCGCCCGTCGCAAGGCCCTCCCCCTCTTTCACGGCGGAAAGACCGTCGGATGCGTGCGAAACGGGCACGACGTGGACGACTGCCTGTTCGCCTACGTCCTGCTCGAGAACCTGGCCAGCAAGGCCGGCGGATTGCTCTCCCTGCTGCACCTGCTGAAGAACACCGGGATGACCCCCGAGGAGATCGACTTCGTAGTCGAATGCTCGGAGGAGGCCGCGGGAGACATGAACCAGCGAGGGGGCGGCAACTTCGCGAAGGCCATAGCCGAGATCGCAGGCTGCGTCAACGCCAGCGGCTTCGACGTTCGCAGCTTCTGCGCCGGGCCGGTCAACGGAATGATAGCGGCGGCCTCCCAGGTGGCGTGCGGCGCGAGGAAGAACTGCGCCGTAGTGGCCGGCGGGGCGGTGCCCAAGCTCTTCATGAACGGGCGCGACCACGTCAAGAAGAAGATGCCCGCCCTCGAGGACTGCCTCGGGGGATTCGCGGTGCTGCTAGTACCGGACGACGGTACCCTGCCGGTCATGCGGCTCGACGTGCTTGGCAAGCACTCGGTGGGGGCCGGTTCCTCCCCGCAGGCCGTCACCTCCGCCCTCATCCTCGACCCGCTTGAGAGGGCGGGACTCTCCTTCCTCGACGTCGACAAGTACGCGGCCGAGATGCACATCAACGAGATCACTCTGCCCGCCGGGGCGGGGGACGTCCCTCTGGCCAACATCAAGATGACCGCGGCCCTCGCGGTCACGAAGAAGGCCATAGAGAAGACGGACATGATGACGTTCGTCAAGGAGCGCGGAGTTCCTGGAATCGCCCACACCCAGGGGCACATCCCCTCCGGAGTGCCGTTCATAGGACACGCATGCGACGCCCTCAGGGAGGGCAGGATGAAGAGGGCCATGATAATCGGCAAGGGCAGCCTGTTCCTCGCGCGTCTCACGAACCTCGCCGACGGCGCATCCTTCCTGCTGGAGCCTCCGAGCGGCGCAAGGGGAGTAGCTTCGGCCGTCTCTAAGGACGACATCAAGTCGCTGCTCCTGGAGGTACTAGCAGAGCTGTCCGGGAAGCTCCAGTAACGGGTGGTGGCAGGGATGTCAGAGATTAAGAGTCTTGTGGGAAAGGCGCTGGCCGACATTGTCGCAGAGGCCCGCTCGGGCGGACCCCGCGTCTCGGTGGGGC
>CAYWKH010000070.1:0-10449 GCA_964458805.1 uncultured Synergistaceae bacterium | reverse complement strand
ACGGATATGAATGCGCACAACGGCGTTCATGCCCGGGAGAAGGCGCTGGCCCTGACCCACAGGGAGGTCCCCCACAGCATCGCGGTGGAGGTGGAGGACTACAAGAGCCCCGACGAATATCCGGACCGGGACGTGCTCTACGTAAGGGCGAACATCTTCGTAGAGAGAGAGGGACAGAGACGCATCGTCATCGGCGCGGGAGGAGACCGCCTGAAGGAGATAGGAAGGCTGTCCAGGATCGACATCGAGGCCCTCACCGGCCATCGGGCATACCTCGACCTGTGGGTCAAGGTCAGAAGAAACTGGAGACAGTCCGAGGCCGACCTTCGTGCCTTTGGAATCGAGGAACGCGCGCCCCGCGGCGACAAGCCCAGATGACCGAAGTGAAGCAGGGACTGCTTAAACTCCCCGGAGTCGTACTGAAAAGGCAGATATCGGCCGAGGGAGATGTCTCCCTGTACCTGTTCCTGAAGGAGGCCGGACCCGTGTACGTCCAGGCCCCCGGCGCATCGAGGGGCAGGATCAGGTTCGGCGGCGCGATCGAACCCCTTGTGTGGGCCGCATTCAATCTTTACAGGGGGGAGAGGACCTTCTACCTCAAATCCGCCGACATCAAGGAGGACTTCTGGCGCCTTCGGGGGGAGACGGCGGCCATAAACAGGTTGCTCGACTGGGACGGACTTCTGTGCAAACACCTGGTTCCGGGTCTTCAGTGCGACGAGGTGCTGACACTCTTCTACCGTTCGGGGCTGCTGTTGAAGGAGGGAGTCCACCCCCTGGTAGTCGAGTGGCGCTTCCTGTGGAAATGGCTGAACGAGTGGGGCATAGCCCCGTCGTTGGATATATGCGGCGACTGCGGATCGCGGCTGACATCGGCTCGGCTCGGGACATCCGGCCTTCACTGCCAATCCTGCGCACGTTCGGGCGGGCAGCATCTGTCCGAGGAGATGCTGGGGCAACTTCGCGAATCGGTCAGACTGCCGGCGCGAAACGTTGTCGAGCGTTTTCATTCGGAGGACTTTGCAAGTGCCGCAGCATGGCGCGAGGCGGACGAGCGGATACGCCAGTATTTCAGTTTTTTATAGCGTGAGGAGGCGGACTGCCCCGCGTCCGTAATTATTAACTAGGAGGAATAAACGTGAACTTCCAGGAGATAGTCTTCCGTCTGGAACGATTCTGGGCGGAGCATGGCTGTATTATCCAGCAGCCCTACGACATAGAGGTCGGCGCCGGGACGATGAACCCCGCGACCTGCCTGCGCGTGCTCGGCCCGGAGCCCTGGCGCGTAGCCTACGTGGAGCCGTCGCGCAGGCCGACCGACGGACGGTACGGCGAGAACCCCAACCGCCTTCAGCACTACTACCAGTACCAGGTGATAATCAAGCCCGCTCCGTCGGACATAATCGACCTCTACCTTCAGAGCCTCGCCTCCCTCGGAATAGAGCCAGAGGCGCACGACATACGATTCGTCGAGGACGATTGGGAGTCCCCCACCGTCGGTGCATGGGGCCTCGGCTGGGAGGTGTGGCTGGACGGCATGGAGGTGACCCAGTTCACCTACTTCCAGCAGGTCGGCGGGATAGACATGGACCTGGTGCCGGCGGAGATCACCTACGGAATAGAGAGAATAGCCATGTTCGTTCAGAAGGTGGAGAACGTCTACGACCTGCAGTGGGTCGGGGACGTCAAGTACGGCGACGTCCACCACAAGGGCGAGGTGGAGTATTCGCACTACAACTTCGAGATCGCCGACACCGGGATGCTGTTCCAGCTGTTCGGCATGTACGAGGCGGAGGCCGACAGGGTGCTTCGGAAGGGCTTCGTCCTCCCGGCGTATGACTACGTGCTTAAATGCTCCCACACGTTCAACCTTCTCGACGCTCGAAACGCCATAAGCGTCACGGAGAGGACCGGCTACATCGGCAGGATCCGGGCGCTGGCTGGGCGCTGCTGCGCCGCCTACTCCGAGCAGAGGCGCGGAATGGGACTTCCGCTGACCGGCAAATTCAGCCAGGACGCAAAGAGGTGACTCCTGTGACTTATAAAAATGTGCTGCTTGAGATAGGCGTGGAGGAGATCCCGTCGCGGTTTCTCCCCGACGCTCTGACATTCCTGGAGAGGACCGCCAGGGAGGACCTAGAGAACGCCAGGATATCCTGCAAGAACGTATCCGCGTTCGCCACCCCGCGGCGCATCGCCCTCCTGTTCAGGGACGTCGGCGACCGCCAGAGCGACCTCGTCCACACCTTCAAGGGTCCGGCGTGGGCGTCGGCCTTCGACATGAACGGCAACCCGACCAGGGCCGCCTTCGGATTCGCGAAGAGCAGGGGGGTCGGCGTCGAGAGCCTGGTGGCCGTTGAATCGGACGGGGTGAAGTACGCCTGCGCCGAAGTGTCGGAGCCAGGCAGGCCAGTCATTGAGATACTCCCGGAGCTCCTCCCCGCCATGATAAAAAAGCTCGTGTTCCCCAAAAGCATGTACTGGAACCCCACTAACGTGCGCTTCGCGCGCCCCGTTCGCTGGATAGTGGCCATGGCCGACGGGCAGGTGATCCCGTTCCAGTACGCGGGGATCGACAGCGGCGCCGTCACCCGCGGGCACCGCTTCATGGGCGCGAGGCAGATAACGATCGGGGACGCCGCGGACTTCATGGACCTCCTGTACGACAACCACGTAATCCTCGACCAGGAGAAGCGCCGTCAGAAGATGATCGCTAGCATATCCGCCCTTGAGCATCAGCTGGACGGGGTGACCGAGCTGGACCCCGAGGTCGTCGCGGAGAACCTCTACCTCGTGGAGTACCCCGTGCCCTTCTTCGGCGGCTTCAGCAAGAAGTACCTCGAGATCCCCGAGGAGGTCCTGGTGACCTCCATGAAGAAGAACCAGAAGTACTTCTCCGTGCGCAGCAAGACCGGCAAGCTGCTTCCCTTCTTTGTCGGGGTCAGCAACAACCTGGCGTCCAACATGGACGTGGTGCGCGAGGGCAACGAGCGCGTTCTGCGGGCGCGCCTGGAGGACGCCGCCTTCTTCTGGTCCGAGGACCTGAAAAAGCCCCTCGCCGCCAACGTCGAGCGCCTCAAGTCCATCGTCTACCAGGAGAAGCTCGGCACCCTGCACGACAAGGTCATGGCAACCAGGGATCTCGCCCTGTGGCTGTGCGCCGAGATGGGCCTCGACGACATCCATCATCTCCTCGACAGGGCCGCCCTCCTCGCGAAGGCCGACCTCGTGACCGGGATGGTCTACGAGTTCCCCGAGCTCCAGGGCGTCATGGGCAGGGAGTATGCACTCAGGAACGGAGAGCCTGAGCGCGTTGCCAACGCAATTTACGAGCAGTACCTGCCAAGGGCGGCGGGTGCCGAGCTCCCCGGCGATTCGGTCGGCGCACTGCTCGGCCTCGCGGAGCGCGTACACGTCATCACGAGCTGTTTCAAGGTGGGGCTCGAGCCCACCGGCTCGCAGGACCCCTACGCCCTTCGCCGCGCCTCCCGCTGTATAAACGAGATACTCTGGGGAATGCGCATGGACGTCGACCTGGGGCGCCTCGTCGCTCGGAGCTGCGACCAGCTCTCCGTGGAGGAAGACGCCCGCGCACGCATCGCCGAATTCATCCAGCAGCGCACGCACGTCCAGCTCCGCGAGAAGGGGTACGGGCACGAGCTGACCACACTGGCCCTGTCGGTGGCGGGGGGACGCCCCCTGCAGGCGCTTCGCTTCCTCGAAGTCTTCTCGGCCCTGCAGGAGCAGAAGTGGTTCACCGACCTGGTTACCTCCGCCGTGAGGGTCAGGAACATACTCTCCAAGGGCGGGGAGCAGGGTGAGCCCGTCGACGTCAGCCTGCTGACCAAGGATGCCGAGAACAGGCTTTACACCGAGATCACCCGACTCGACCCCCTGGTCGGGGAGGCCCTGTCCGCACAGGACTGGAAGAACCTCGCGGGGCTCCTGTCGGAGCTGTCCCCGTTTGTGGCGCAGTTCTTCGACGACGTCCTCGTGATGGACCCCGACGAGAGTATAAAAAACAACAGGATGCGCCTGTTGAAACTATGCAACTCCCTTTTCCTCAAGGTAGGAAATATCGGGGTGCTGAAGGGCGCCTGACACGCACGATCAGACAGGCCAAACGGTGCGGACGGTGGGGATGACTATGGAGACATTGAACCTTTTCCTGGTGTCGGATTCAATGGGAAAGATCGTGGAACTGCTCGCGCTGGCCGCCGCCGGCAGGTTCGGGGTGGAGTTCGCCGCAGTGCGCCGGTTCTACGAACCCATTGACGAGAAGGAGGCGGAGATCATCGTCAAGGAGGCCTCCTGCTCGCGGTCCGTTCTCGTATGCGCCCTGGCCGAAAAGAAACTAAGGGTGTTCCTGTCGGCGAGGTGCGCCGCATTCGGCGTGCCCTTCGTGGACCTGCTCGGCCAATTGCAGGACTATTTCGAGACCGGTGCTGACTGCCGGCCCCTCCGGGCGGAGAGGACGACGGCGGGCCTTGAGGATGAGTTTTTCCGCAGGATCGAGGCGATTCAATTCACATTGCAGTGCGACGACGGACGGGATCCCGAGCTCCTGTCGAAGGCCGATCTTGTGATCCTCGGCGTCTCGCGCACCGGTAAAACTCCCCTTTCGATGTACATGGCGAACAGGGGGTTCAAGACGGGAAACGTCACTTTAGTGCCCGAAGTAACCCCGCCGGAGGTATTAAGAACCATCCCGCCGTCGAAAATCACCGGACTGGACATGTCTTGCGATAGACTGTCCACGATTCGAAGGGAGAGACTACGCCTCCTGGGACTCGACGAAGGCGCCTCCGCCTACGCGGATTCCGACCGCGTGGCGAGGGAGCTGGAAGCCGCTGGACAATACATGCGCTCGCTGGAAGCGACGGTCCTTGACGTCACGGAAAAGTCGCTCGAGGAGATCGCGCAGGAGATACTGGACCGCCTGCGCTCGCGTTAGGGAGAAAAATCCGCGCAAATTAGTGTATAATTCATCATTTGAGGAGTCGGATCCTACTCGCAGAGCTCCCAAAACGCAGTGTGCGAATTACCAGAGAAGATCTGAGAGAGATTTGAAATCCCCTATCCAAAACCACGGAGGTGCAGTATGGAGATCAAGAAGGAGAAGTATATCTACAATTTCACGGAGGGCGACGCCAGCATGAAGGCCCTCCTCGGGGGCAAGGGCGCCAACCTGGCCCAGATGGTGGCCTACGGGCTGCCGGTGCCGCAGGGTTTCATCCTGACCACCCACTCGTGCCTGGAGTACGGCAAGAACCCCTCGTTCCTCGACGAGATATGGGGCGACGTGGTTGCCGCCATGAAGAACCTCGAGAAGGAGACTGGCAAGCAGTTCGGCGCGGGGGAGAACCCATTGCTGGTGTCCGTCCGATCGGGCGCCCCGGTGTCGATGCCGGGAATGATGGATACGATCCTCAACCTCGGCCTCAACGACGAGTCCGTGGAGAGCCTTGCCAAAGCCTCGAACGACCGACGCTTTGCATTCGACAGCTACCGCCGCTTCATCCAGATGTACGGCAACGTGGTTCACGGGGTCGCCGGCGAGCTCTTCGAGGAGGTGCTCACGCACGTCAAGAAGAGGTTGGGCGTGACCTTCGACAACGAGATATCCGCAGCCGAGCTGGAGTCGGTCGTCCACGAGTTCAAGAAGATATTCGCCGACAGGGCGGGCTTCCCCTTCCCGTCCAACCCCCAGGATCAGCTCAAGAACGCCATCCTGGCAGTTTTCAAGAGTTGGGGCAACCCCCGCGCGGTAACCTATCGCAAGCTGCACGACATTCCCGACACCCTTGGGACCGCTGTCAACATCGTCTCGATGGTATACGGCAACCTCGGAGACGACTGCGGCACCGGCGTGTGCTTCACCAGGAACCCCTCCGACGGCACCAAGGAGCTCTACGGAGAGTTCCTGATCAACGCCCAGGGTGAGGACGTCGTCGCCGGCATCCGAACCCCGCTTCCCATCGCCGAGCTTAAGGACAAGATGCCCGATATATACAAGCAGCTCTTCAAGATAACCACCGACCTCGAGACATCCTACAAGGACATGCAGGACATCGAGTTCACGATCGAGAGAGGCAAGCTGTACATGCTCCAGACCAGGAGCGGCAAGCGCTCCGCCGGTGCGGCCGTCAAAATAGCGATAGACATGCTCGAGGAGGGCCTGATAGACAAGAAGACCGCCGTATCCAGGGTCACCCCCGGCCAGGTCGAGATGCTCCTGCACCGCCAGGTCGACCCCAAGGCGGAAGTGGAGCAGCTAGCCAAGGGACTCCCCGCCTCCCCCGGAGCGGGAGTGGGCATAGTGGTGTTCGACCCCGACGACGCCGTCGAACTAGTAAAGGCCGGCAACAGGGTCGTACTCGCCCGTCCCGAGACCTGCCCGGACGACATCCACGGGCTGTTCGCGGCCGAGGCCGTGGTGACCAGCCGCGGAGGCATGACAAGCCACGCCGCCGTCGTGGCCAGGGGGCTCGGCAAGCCATGCGTCAGCGGCTGCGAGGAGCTTCACATCGACCTCAAGAGCGAGACCATCACCGCGGGGGACACCGTGTTGCGCAAAGGAGATTTTGTAACAGTCGACGGCAGCAGCGGGCGCGTCCTGAAGGGCAAGGCCCCCCTGATAGAGGCCTCCTTCACAAAGGACTTCGCCAGGCTGCTCGACTGGTCCGACGAGGTATCCAGGCTGCAGGTGTGGGCTAACGGCGATACCCCGGCCGACGCCAGGAGAGCGCGCGAGTTCGGCGCCAAGGGAATCGGCCTTTGCCGCACGGAGCACATGTTCATGGCCGCCGACCGCATCCCGGTGATGCAGCGCCTCATAATCGCCGACAGCTTCGAGGAGAGGAGAATCGCCCTCGAGGAGCTCAAGGTCATGCAGAAGGAGGACTTCTACGGCATCCTTAAGGAGATGCACGGACTTCCCGTAATCTTCCGCCTGCTGGATCCGCCCCTCCACGAGTTCATGCCCAAGGAGCGCGACCTGCAGGAGGAGCTCGACGTACTCGCGGCAGCCGGTAAGCAGGACTCCCCCGAGGCGCAGAGGTTAAAGAGCGCCATGGTCAAGGTCGAGAGCCTTAAGGAGTCCAACCCGATGCTCGGCTTCCGCGGATGCAGGCTCGGGATAGTCTACCCCGAGATCAGCGCAATGCAGGCGTCCGCGATCTTCGAGGCGGTCATAGACCTCGTGAAAGAGGGAGTCGATGTCCACCCGGAGATCATGATCCCGCTCGTCGGCCTTAAGAGCGAGATGGACTTCTTCCGCAGCCAGATAGACGATATCGCCGCGGAGTACATGAAGATAACCGGCGTAAAGTTCCACTACAAGGTGGGGACGATGATCGAGGTGCCTCGCGCCGCCTTCGTCGCGGACAAGATAGCTGAACACGCCGAGTTCTTCAGCTTCGGAACCAACGACCTCACCCAGACAACCTTCGGCTTCTCGCGCGACGACGCCGAGGGCAAGTTCCTCGGCCACTACGAGGACAAGGGCATACTCCCGGTTAACCCCTTCCACGTGCTCGACCGGGAGGGAGTCGGCGAACTAATGAGGATAGCAGTCGGCAAGGGGCGCGGACAGAACCCCAAGCTGTCCATAGGAATATGCGGCGAGCACGGAGGCAACCCCGACAGCATCGCGTTCTGCCATGCGGTCGGCCTTGACTATGTCAGCTGTTCGCCGTTCAGGGTGCCGGTGGCCAGGATTTCGGCCGCCCACGCTGCACTGGGCAAGATAGAGTAACAACCCGGTACCCGTTCGCGAGGTACGAAAAAGCCCGGGGGGAGAGACTGCCCCTCCCGGGCTCTTTCGTCATAGCAGGAGCCTGTCGCCGGCGTCAGTTTGTGAGCCCGTACTGCTTCAGAAGCTGCTGGTACCTGTCCTCGACGGTGACAGCGGGGTTGGGGTCTTTGTAAACAACGGTCTGCTCCGGGACCACGACATCCTGCCTCTGTTTCGCAGGAGTCACGGCGACCGGCTGCATCTCTGGGACCATCGGCGCGTAGCCGGCGGATGCGTAGAGCTCCGAGTCGTTGTGCACCAGGATCAGGCGGGGGGCGTTGGGGTCCAGGCTGCTGGCGTACATGTCCCCGCCGTGAATCGGACAGGCGGTCTGAGGCGCGGCGTTCTTTCTCATATAGACGGTAGTCGCCGAACACCCCTTCACCGCGCGGAAGCCCGTGGTCCTGCAGAAGGAGACCGGCTCGACGTCGGCATCGGCGGGAATATCGAACTTCACCGGAAAATTCCTGTTCTTCACCGCCTCGGAGACGAAGGCGTTCCACACAGGGGCCGCTATGTCCCCTCCAGTCGCCCCGCGCTTGGCAAGAGGGGTGTGATCGTCGTTCCCCGCGTAAACAACAGCCACCAGTCCGGGCACGCCGCCGAGGAACCATGCGTCGGTGAAGTCGTTCGTAGTCCCCGTCTTGCCGAAAGTCTCGCGCCCCTGCACCAGAGCCTTCCGCCCTGTGCCGGCGTTCACCGCGTCAATCAGGGCCGATCTCACCGTTATCGCCACCGCAGGATCGATGGCAGGCCTGACCAGCGGCCTGCGCGACTCCAGCACATCCCCGTTCGAAGAGCGAATCTCGCGTATCATCAGCGGCTCGACGGAGTTGCCATTGTTGGCGAACACCGAGAACACCGCGGCCATCTCGAGCGGGGTAACGCTCGCCGAGCCCAGGGCGATGGACAGGTCCGCCGGCAGGTGAGGCGAGACCACTCCCATGCTCCGAGCCATGTCGACCACCGGTTGTGCGCCCAGGTAGTCGATCAGGCGGACAGCGACCGTGTTAAGCGAGCGGATCAGCGCGTACTGCAGCGTAACCTCACCGTTGTACTTTCCCTCGTAGTTGCCCGGCGACCAGAGAGTCTGTCGCGGCCCCTTCTTCTCGTACTCAATCTTCATGTCAAGGAAGTGGTCGGTCGGCAGCAGCCCCGAGTCGAAAGCCGCCGCGTAAACTATCGGCTTGAAGCCCGAACCCGGCTGGCGGAACGCCTGGGTGGCCCTGTTGAACTTGCTCGTCGCGAAATCATGACCTCCCACCAGGGCAAGGACCTCCCCCGTCTCCGGGTTCATCCCGACTATCGCCCCCTGGCTCTTCAGCCCCTTCATCGCGTTCTCCGCCGCCTCCTGCATGCCAAGGTCAAGCGTCGTGAAGATCTGCATGCCCCCCGAATAGACCAGGTCCGGCCCGTACTTCGGCAGGAGCTCGTTGAACAGGAGGTGCGCTACGAAATACGGGGCGCGGTTGTACTCCTGCACCCTGTTGGGCGTGTGATGAAAGATCAGCTCCGCGTCGTAGGCCGCCCTGCGCTCCTCCTCCGTGATCCATCCGATAGTCTCCAACCGGTCCAGGACGTACCTCTGCCGGCTTTTGGACACCTCGAAGTTGTTCAGCGGGCTGTAGCGTCCCGGGGCCGCGATGAGCCCGGCGAGCATAGCCGACTCCGGAAGGTTGAGCTCCGCCGCCGTCTTGCCGAAGTAGGTCCTCGCGGCAGTGTCCACACCCCAGGCGCCGTGGCCGAAGTAGATCGTGTTCAGGTACATCTCCATGATCCGGTCCTTGGTGAACAGCTGTTCCATGCGGACAGCCAGGATTATCTCCTTGATCTTCCTGTCGAACTTCCGCTCCTGCGACAGGAATAGATTGCGCGCCAGCTGCTGGGTTATTGTGCTTCCGCCCTGCCTTATCCCCCTGCTCGTGATGTTCTCGAGCGACGCCCTTAGTATGGACATAACCCTGATTCCGCCGTGCTGGTAGAAGGACGTATCCTCCGCCGCTAGCGTCGCCTTGACCACCCAGGGAGAAATATTTCTCAGCTCCGCAGGTTGCCGGTTCTCGGTGAACAGTCGCGCCACCGTCCCCCCGCTCCTGTCGTAGATGACGCTGGCCACGCTTGTGCGATAGGCGAGAATCTCCTCCTCCGTAGGCAGGGCCAGCGAAAGCTCGTGCACGTACACGGCTACGAATACCGATACCACCGCGCCGCCGATCACCAGTACCGCCAGCAGGAGCATTAAAATAAATTTCAGGACCGACCTGGACTCCTTTTTCTTCTTCAGATCATCATCGACTCCGATATTATTATTGCGATTGCGCGCAGGCCTCTCCGACATCCGAGCCGCCTCCCCCGGTAGTGATAAAAACCAGCGCGGCCGGGCATACGTAGTCACCCCCGGGCCTTCGCCCGTTCTGCCGCACTCCACACCGGGCAATTATACCATCACGCCAAAAACATTTATTTAAAATACCCGTCGACAGGGCCTTGCCAAACTCCTAATCACGTGGTATATTTTTCGCCGTTGCGGTTCAGAGCAACCCGAACTTGACAAAAGAATACAGTGCATATAAAGAGAATCGCAGTCGCAGATAAGAACTAAGCCGAGAGTTTGATCCTGGCTCAGGACGAACGCTGGCGGCGTGCTTAACACA
>CAYWKH010000069.1:0-10587 GCA_964458805.1 uncultured Synergistaceae bacterium | reverse complement strand
GAGCGATAAGCGTGACGCTGGAGGCCCGGGGCGACAGGAAGACCTGCGTGCTTGACGACCCGGCGGTCGGGCTTTACATCGGGCCGATGACCTGGCACACGATGACCTGGATCGAGGACGACAGCGTGTTGCTTGTGCTTGCGTCGGACTACTACGACGAGGCCGACTACATCCGCGACTACGGCGAGTTCCTGCGCCTGTCGGCGAGGACGCCGTGAGGATCCCGTTCAACGTCCTGAAGCCGGCCTTCGACGCTCGCGCGGCGGAGTACGAGGAGGCGGCTCTGCGGGTCCTGCGCTCCGGCTGGTACATCCTGGGCCCGGAGGTCGAGGCCTTCGAGGCGGAGTTCGCGGACTACATCGGCGCGTCCTCCTGCGTGGGGCTGAACTCCGGCCTGGACGCCCTGGAGCTGGCCCTGCGCGCGCTGGACACAGGCCCGGGCGACGAGGTGATAGTGCAGGCGAACGCATACATAGCCTCGGTGCTGGCCATAGCCGCCTGCGGCGCGACGCCGGTGTTCGTCGAGCCGGACGCCCTTCACGGGCTGGACGCGTCCCTCGCGGAGGCGGCTGTCACGCCGCGGACCAGGGCGGTGATGCCGGTGCACCTGTACGGCCAGCCCTGCGACATGGACGGCATCCTGGGCCTCGCGAAGCGCCGCGGGCTCGCGGTCGTCGAGGACTGCGCGCAGAGCCACGGGGCGGACTGGAGGGGCAGGAGGACCGGCGCGCTTGGGACGGTCGGTTGCTTCAGCTTCTTCCCGACCAAGAACCTCGGTGCCTTCGGCGACGCGGGCGCGGTGGTCACGGACGACCCGGCCCTGGCGGACAGGATCCGGGTCCTCAGGAACTACGGCGCCAGGGAGAAGTACGTGAACGAGGTCGAAGGGGTGAACTCGCGGCTTGACGAGATGCAGGCCGCGATGCTGCGCGTCGGGCTGAGGCATCTCGACGGGTTCAACGCGGAGAGGATGGAGGCGGCTGCGCTGTACGATCGCCTGCTGAGCGGCACCCCGGTCGCGACGCCGCGAAAGCGGCCGGGAGGGATCCACGTGTTCCACCTGTACGTGATCGAGTGCGACCGCAGGGACGCCATGAGGGAGCACCTCTCCTCCCTCGGGATAGGCACGGCCGTGCACTACCCGACCCCGCCGCACCTGTCCGGCGCGTTCGCTCGCCTTGGACACGGGCGCGGCGACTTCCCGGCAGCGGAGCGCCTCGCCGACAGGGTCCTGAGCCTGCCCCTCTACAGGGGGATCGGGGAGGACGAGATCGGGGCGGTGTGCGACGCCGTCGCCTCCTTCCGGCTATGAGCGTCTCCCCGCTGCTGGCGGCGCGCCGCCACGTCACGAAGTTCCTGCGAAGCCTGCGGGCCAGGGTCAACATGGCGAGGGCCCGCCTGGGGGCCTGGTGGGGGGGGACGGGTCTGTCCGCGGGGCGCGACGTGCGCCTCTACCAGCGGACCGTGATCTCCGGCGAGGGGCGCGTGACGCTGGGGAGGCGGACGACGCTCGGCTACCCGATAGGCGGCGGCTTCCAATCATCGTGCTGCGAGCTACAGGCGCGCTATCCAGCCGCGCGGATAACCCTAGGGGATTTCGTCGCGGTGAACAACGGCCTTTTGATCATAGCCGCGGAGAGCGTCGAGATCCGCGACGGCTGCCTGATCGGCATGGGCGTCCAGATACTGGACTTCGACGCCCACGGGGTCGCTCCGAGCGAGCGCAGGACCAGCATAGGCCGGGTGGCCCCGGTGGTCCTGGGAAAGAACGTGTGGGTTGGCAACGGCGCGATCATACTCAAGGGGACGAGGATAGGCGACGACTCCATCGTGGCCGCGGGCGCGGTGGTGGCGGGGGGCGAGTTCCCCGGCGGCGTGATAATAGCGGGCAACCCGGCTCGCGTGGCGTCGGGGCGATCCCTTTGAAGGTTATGCAGATTCTTCCGGAACTCGACGAGGGCGGCGTGGAGCGACACGTTCTCTGGCTGTCGAACCGCCTTGCCGCCGGGGGGCACGAGGTGACCGTCGTGTCGGCCGGGGGGAGGCTCGCGGGGGAGCTTTCGGGCGTCGAGCACGTTCGCCTGCCGGTCCACAGGAAGAACCCCGTCACGGTCGCATGGGCCGCGGCGCGGATAGCCCGGGTCGCGCGGGCGAGGGGCGTCGAGCTACTCCACGCCCATTCGCGGGTCCCGGCCTGGGTGGCCTGGTGGGCCTCCAGCCTGTCGGGCCTGCCCTGGATGGCTACCTGCCACGCGTTCTACAGCAGGAACGCCGCCCTCGCCCCTTACAGCCGCGCGCGCGTCCTGGTGTGCGTCAGCAGGGCGCTTCGGGACTACTTCGCGGAGCTCTTCCCCGGCGCGGACCTGCGAGTGATCTACAACGGCCTCCCCCCCGCCGTGCATAAGCGAGTCGGGCCGACCCGGGGCGGACGGTTCCTGTTCGTCGGCAGGCTCACTCCCGTGAAGGGGCTGGACACTGCCCTCGAGGCGCTGGCGCGGCTGGCGGAGATGGACTGGCGGCTCGACGTAGTCGGCGACGGCCCCTCTATGGAGGGGCTGCGTCGAACCGCCGAGCGGCTTGGCATCGCGGACAGGGTGGACTTCCGCGGATTTCAGGAGGAGCCGGAGCGGTGGATGGCGGACTGCTCCTGCCTGATCTTCCCGTCGAGGCAGGAGGGGATGGGGCAGGTGCTTATGAGGGCGGTCCGGATGGGGGTCCCAGTGCTGGCCTCGGACATCCCAGCGGTTCGCGAGCTGGCCGTGTCGCCGGAGGGGCTTGTCCCGCCGGGCGACGTGGAGGCCTGGCGCGCGGCACTGGAGGGCTTCCTGCGCTCCGGGGAGGCCGTGGCGCGCTTCGACGCCGGCAGGACTCCCTCCGTGGAGGAGATGACCAACGCGCTGCTGGACGTGTACAGCGAGGTGACCGCGAATCGATCGCGTTGATCGTCGAAGGATGGGAGGTGTGGACCAATTGACGGAACCAGGACGAAACAGGGCGCGCATCCCGTTAAGAGGACCGTGGCTGTTTCTAAGATCCTTTCTCTTCTTCTGGACGGACCCGGAGCGAAATTTCCGCCGCTGCAGGCGGGGGCAGTACCTCGGGCTGATACGGCTTATGAACGAGTTCGGCTTCGTCTACGATGACGAGGACCGGCGGGTTTACTTCAGCCAGTACGGCCAGGACAAGTTCGTCGCGGAGCACCTCTTCCCGGGGATGAGGAACGGGGTCTTCGTCGACGTGGGGGCCTACGACGGAGTGACGCTGAGCAACTCCTGCTTCTTCGAGAGGGAGATGGGGTGGACCGGCCTGTGCGTCGAGCCCATTCCGGACGTATTCAGGGAGCTGGTGTCGAATCGCCCCGGCTCGGTCTGCGAGAACGTATGCATCTCGAACGTCGAGGGGGAGCTCGAATTCGCCAGGGTGGAGGGAGTCGAGGCCCTGAGCGGCATAGCGGACAGGATGGACAGGCGGCACAGGCGCAGGATCGAGGGAGAGGGCGGCCGGGTCGAGATGATGCGCCTGCCGTCGCTTAGGTTGCAGACCCTGTTGGACAGGCATGGCATCGACAGGATAGACTTTCTGAGCATAGACACGGAGGGTGCGGAGCTCGACGTGATCCAGTCCCTGGACTTCCAGAAGACCTGCGTGAACGTCATCTGCGTGGAGAACAACAGCGGGGAGCGGAAAGTGAGAAGGCATCTGGAGCGGAACGGGTTCGCCTACTTTCTGACCCTGGGCGACCTCGACGATCTGTACGTCCGGGCCGGGAGGTGATCATGATCGCTTTCAAGGACCTGCGGAAGCGCCTCCGAGCCGCCAGGAACAGGGTGTGGCCCGCGTGGAGCGACGAGGAGTACGTGCACCGAATGCTCCGCGCGCACAACCAGGGGAGCCCCCGCCCGATGGTCGTGTACGCGGGGCTGGGATCCGACTACGGTCGCCCCGGTCTGGGCCTGGGCTACGACACGGTGCACTTCTTCTACTCGCTGGTCGGGGGAGGCTACCCTGCGGTGCACTTCCCCTACGACCAGGTTCGCGCCGACCTAGGGCACGAGCGCATGCAGTCGGCTCTGCGACTAGCCTGCATGCTGTTCAGGCCGTCGGTCCTGTTGCACGCCATTCTGGACGACGAGTTTCACGCGGATACGATACGCTCAATCTCCTCCGAGCTGGGGGTGCCGACCATCGCCTTCTTCAGCGACGACCACTGGCGCTTCCACGACTTCTCCCGCCATGCGGCCCGTCCGTACGACTGGGTCTGCACCACCAGCGCCACCGCCGAGGTTCTCTACAGGGAGCATGGATTCGCCAACGTCATTCGCAGCCAGTGGGGGGCGAACCACTTTTTCTTCCGCCCCCTGCGGTGCGGCTACGAGCACGACGTATCGTTCGTCGGACAGCCTCACGGAGACAGGAGGAAGGTCGTCGAGTCCCTGCGGGCCAGAGGCGTGAATATAACCGTGCGCGGGCGAGGGTGGAGGGAGGGGCGGACGGGCATGGGCGACATGATCCGCATGTTCTGCGCCAGTCGCATCAACCTGAACCTGAGCAACGCCTCCGTCTCCGGGGAGGACGGCGGAAGGCCGCTCCTGCAGATCAAGGGGAGGGACTTCGAGATACCGGCCTGCGGCGGATTCCTGCTGACCCAGGACAACCCGGAGCTTTACGAATACTTCGAGCCGGGGAGGGAGATAGCGGTCTACTCCGATGCGGACGACCTCGCCGAGAAGATCGGGTACTACCTGTCGCACGACGACGAGAGGGAGCGCGTGCGACGGGCCGGATACGAGAGGTTCCTGAGGGATCATACGATGCTCGCGCGGCTCGAGGCCATATTCTCCAGGGTCCTCCGCGGGAGTGCTTGATAGAAGGGAGGAAGGGACTGGTGTTGCTGAAGACCGGCGTCGAGGGTCTTTTTCTCAGGGAACTGCGGATGGACGACCTCGACGGCTTCTACTCGTGGCAGAACGACCCGGAGATCGCGAAGTACTACGCGTTTACTCGCCTTCCGCGCACACGGGAGGAGGCGCGCGGCGCGCTCGAATCGATTGTGGCGGGAGGGCGAGGGGACTCGGTCCACCTGGCGGTCGCCAGGAACGCCCACGCCCCGGACGATCAGTTCCTGGGGGTGATGAGCCTCAAGAATATATCCGCGCTGGACCGGCACGCCGAGTTCGCCGCCGTGATAGCGTCGGCCCGCGAGATGGGCAAGGGTTACGGCAGGGCCGCATCGGTGCGCATGATCCGCTACGGGTTCGACACGCTCAACCTGCGCAAGATCTATCTCAGCATACTGTCGGACAACAAAAGGACTATACATCTCTACGAGACCATCGGCTTCCGCCGTGAGGGAATCTTCAGACAGCACGTGTTCAACGGCGGAAAGTACGAGGACCTGGTTTGGTACTCCCTGTTCCCGGAGGAGCTGAGGGAGTGAGAGTGCTGTTCTGCTCCGACGCCATGGTAGTCGACGGTGTGACCTCCTTCGTGTTTCATCTCTCCACCGCGCTGAAGGAGGGAGGGCATCGGGTGGCGGTGCTCGGCAGATGGGCCGGCAGGGGCTTCCAGTCCCGCCTTCGGAAACGCGGCGTCGAGGTGATATCCATGCCGTCGCCCACCGTCGGCAACTTCTGGTTCGACCGCAAGGCCGGGGACTTCTCGCCCGACGTCCTTGTCACGGACTCGCGTCGCTCGTTTCCCCTGGCGGTCAGGCTCAAGGGCGTCACAGGGGCCAGGGTGCTCACCTTTTTCCTGGACCACTTGGAAAAGACCGACAGGAAGGGGCGCGACGTGGAGTCGCTTGTGCGGCACAGCGATGCCTGGCTGTCGGCCGAGCCTCCGATACTGGAGGGCCTGGAGGAGATACCAACCCCCTTCCCCAAATTTCTGTTCGCAAGGCCCCTGACCGGTCTGATCAGGCCCTCGCCGACGCCTCCGAGAGATCCCTTCCGAGTCCTGTGCTTCGGGCGGCTGAGCGGCTACAAGTCCGCCGGACCCCTGGCCCTGCTCCAAGGGGCGTCCGATCTGAAAAAAGAGATTCCTTCGCTCGAGATCACGTTCGTCGGCGGCGGTTGGAGGGCGTGGAAGTTCCGCCTGCTGGCGGAGCGCATCAACCGAGAGGCCGGCGAGCGCTTCATCCGCATTGCCGGGACCCGGACGGATCCTCAGCCCTGGTTCGACCGGTCGACCCTGGTGTGCGCGGGGTCCACCTCGGCGGTCGAGGCCGCGCTGGCCGACCGCCCCGTGCTGGCCTTCTCCGGCTTCTGGATAGGGCTCCTGACGCCCGAGGTCATGGACCTCGCGCTGGCCAACTACTTCGGGGAGCGGGGCGGACTGTACTACGTCCGGGAGCGCCCCGAGCTGGTGCCCGAGGGGGTGCTGAGTATCTACCGCGACTGGGACGATCCGCGGATGGAGGAGAGCGCGGCGCGCGTGCGGGCCGCGCTGGAGCCTCGCTTCATGCGTGACGGGGCGGCGGCGGAGTTCACCCGCATATTTGGCAGTCTGCCGCCGAGGGACGGGCTCGCCCATCCTCAGGCTTAGGGGCCCGGGCCGCGAACGCGCCTGTACCACGCCTTGACGCCCAGCCTCGCGCGCCTTATCCTGCCGCGCAGGGTAAAGCTCTCCTCGGGGCGTATGGTCACAGGCACCGGGTGCGAATCAGGCAGCTCCCCGAGCAGGGAGACCACGGACGGGAACAGGTTGTACCTGTCGAGCACCAGCCTCCGCGCCTCCTTCAGCAGGGGGACCGCTCGCTCCCAGGCACCCCGTTCGATCGTCCGCAGGATGGTCCTGACGGCCTGCTCCGGCCTCTCGATGTCGATCAGGGCGAACGACCCGGCCGGGAAGTACCTCTCAAGCTCCGGGCACCCCCAGTAGAAGGGGAGCGCCCCGCCGAGGTAGCAGTCCGCCAGCTTCTCGGTCCAGTAGTGCGGGCAACGCGAGTTCTCGATGGCGATGTGGTACTTGTACGGGGCTATGGCGTCGCGCTTGCACGCGGCCGCCCTCTCCCGCCCGATCCCGAAGATGTCGAGCCCCGGAATTCGCATTCGCTCGAGGTACGACACGAATCCGTCGCGAATCCTGTGCCCCTCCCTCCCCCTCTTCGCCGAGCAGACGATGGAGATCAGGCGCGTCTTCCCCTCGAAGGGGGAGTTCCCCGCCAGCGAGTCGTAGCTCTCTACGAACCTCTCTCCCCCCGCGCCGTCAAACTCGCGACCGTAGTGCCAGGGAAGCGCCTGCTGCCGGGCGACGACCCCCGGGTGTCCCAGGGCATGGCATGTCACCACCCTGGCGAACTGCGCGGTGAAAGCCTCCGGGTAGCTCTTGATCATCGGCGGTTCGCCCGTAACCAGTATTGTCCTGGAAGGGGGGCAGACCGTGGTCGCCCTCCGCGGCGCTCCCTCGTACACCACCCAGGCGTCCGCCCTCTCGCACTCCTCGTTTATCACGAATTCGACGCCGTCCCACGTCCCTGTCGCCCCCGGCGTCTGCATGGCCAGGGGCCAACTCGGCGCCGGCGTGGTCAGTTTGACGATCATGACGGACGCCCATGCCCCGTCCGGGGGTTTATCCTTATGATGTCGCGGTCCACCGAGAAGGCCGAGCCGGGGAAGAGCCGCGCCGCCGCCGCTCTCATCCTCGGTATGGACGGGTACCCCTCGTCCGCGCCGAAACACCTCGCGTCGTCGATCAGCAACACGTGCTCCTTGACCGGGTGCGCGCCGATCAGCTCCAGCTCCTTCAGGATCGGGGTCTCCTCCTCCCCCCTCGCGGTGTCGCCGCGGGAGTAGTGCGCGTCGAGCCAGAACAGGCACCTCTCCTCCCTCTCGAGTTCGAGGATGTCCGCCAGCCGATCTCCGCTGTCCCCTTGCAGGAGGCGCACCTTCGGGACCGAGGCGAACCGGTCGCATGCCCTCCTGTACAGGTCCTCGCCCAGCTCGATCGAATACAGGCGGTCGAAGAACGGGATCATGGCGGCCAATGTCCTGCCCTCGTATGTGCCCGTCTCGACGAACACGCGGATTCCGCCTGCCTTCGCGTGCTCGATGATTATCGACTGTTTCAGCACGTTCGGAAGGGGGACAGGCTCGCCCTTCAGCCTCCACTCGATGCCGGCCGCAAGTTCGCGCATGCGGCGGGTCAAACGGTTCATGCAGTCAACCTCCTAAATTCCGGTCCGCCCGAGGGCGTAGTTGAAGGCTATCGAGAATAGGATCAGCAGGACGAAGGGAGGGTTCCAATATGAGTAGAACACGAGCGACGCCGCCAGGAGCGCGGAGAGGGCCGCTTCGGTGGCCCTTAAGCGCGATGCGAGCCGGAAAAGTCCCCACGTGACTGGCAGAAAGAGGAACAAAAAGACGTACGAGTTGAACAACATGCGCCCTCACCCTTCGGAAAACGGCGGAGCTCGGGCTCGATGGATTGTCCGCCGCATCTTTTCATGCCATTATAGCAACCGCGGAGGGGTTTTAGACAACGAGCCGCGATTGTGATAGCCTTTGGCCGAGCGACAGCCGGCATTCGGCACGACGAACAGGAGTGAGACGATGACAAAGAAGGCGCTGATCACGGGGATCACAGGCCAGGACGGAGCCTGCCTGGCGGAGTTTCTGCTTGGCGCGGGGTACGAGGTCCACGGGGTGAAGAGGCGTTCGTCGCTGTTCAACACTGGGAGGATCGACCACCTGTACGAGGACCCCCACCAGGAGGACAGGCGCCTCGTACTGCACTACGGGGACCTGACGGACTCCTCCAACATAATAAGGATAGTGCAGGAGGTCCAGCCGGACGAGATCTACAACCTGGCCGCTCAGAGCCACGTAAAGGTCTCCTTCGAGTCGCCCGAGTACACCGCCGACGGCGACGGCCTCGGCGTTCTGCGCCTGCTGGAGGCCATCCGCATCCTCGGGCTGGAGCGCAGGACGCGCTTCTACCAGGCGTCCACCAGCGAGCTTTACGGCAAGGTGCAGGCCGTGCCGCAGGACGAGAGCACCCCCTTCTACCCGCGAAGCCCCTACGCCGCGGCCAAGCTCTACGGCTACTGGATCACGGTGAACTACCGCGAGGCCTACGGCATGTTCGCCTGCAACGGCATACTCTTCAACCACGAGTCCCCTCTGAGAGGGGAGACCTTCGTCACCAGGAAGATAACCAGGGCGGCGGCGCGCATCTCGCTCGGCCTTCAGAAGAAGCTCTACCTCGGCAATCTGGAAGCGAAGCGCGACTGGGGGCACGCGCGCGACTACGTGGAGGCGATGTGGCTGATGCTGCAGCAGGACGAGCCGGACGACTACGTGATAGCGACGGGCGAGACGCACTCCGTGCGCGAGTTCGCGACGCTCGCCTTCGCCGAGGCGGGAATACCGCTCGAGTGGCGGGGGGAGGGTACGGAGGAGAGGGGCGTCCGAACGGACAGCGGGGAGACGGTCGTCGAGGTGGACCCGAGGTACTTCCGACCCACCGAGGTCGACCTGCTGCTCGGCGACCCGAGCAAGGCCAGGCGAAAGCTCGGCTGGGAGAGGAAGATCACCTTCGGCGAGCTTGTGACGGAGATGGTGAGCGCGGACCTCGACCTGTTCAAACGCGACCTGCTCTGCCGCGAGGCCGGGTACAGCGTCTGCCCGGCGGTGGAGGAGCAATGCTGACCGGGGAGGGGATATTCGTAGCCGGGCACAGGGGGCTGGTCGGATCGGCCATCGTCCGCAGGCTGGAGAGGGGCGGCTATCGTAACCTGATCCTGGCGACCAGGAGCGAGCTGGATTTGACCGACCAGGCCGCGGTCAGGAGCTTCTTCGAGGCGCGAAGGCCCGACCGCGTGATCCTGGCCGCGGCCAAGGTCGGCGGCATAATGGCCAACTCGACCTGCCCGGCGGACTTCATTTATCAAAACCTGGCCATCGAGCTCAACGTCATCCACCAGGCATGGCTGTCGGGGGTGAAGAAGCTGCTCTTCCTAGGCAGCTCCTGCATATACCCGAGGATGGCCCCCCAGCCGATAAGGGAGGAGTCCCTGCTGACCTCCGCCCTGGAGCCGACCAACGAGGCCTACGCCATAGCCAAGATTGCCGGGCTCAAGATGTGCGAGTACTACAACCGGCAGCACGGCGCGCGCTTCGTCTCGGCCATGCCGACCAACCTGTACGGCCCCGGGGACAACTTCGACCTCGAGACCTCGCACGTGCTGCCCGCCATGATGCGAAAGTTCCACGAGGCCAAGGAGCGCGGCGACCGGACAGTGACCCTGTGGGGAAGCGGGACGCCGCGCAGGGAGTTCCTGTACGTGGACGACCTCGCGGACGCGTGCGTGTTCCTGATGGAGAACTACGAAGGGGCGGAGTTCGTCAACGTGGGCACGGGGACGGACGTGACCATCGGGGAGCTGGCGGAGCTGGTGCGGCGCACGACGGGATTCGGGGGCGAAGTCGTCTGGGACGGCACGAAGCCGGACGGCACCCCCCGCAAGCTGCTCGACGTCTCGAGGATGAAGGCGCTGGGCTGGAGCGCGTCCGTCGGCCTGGAGGAGGGCCTTGAGCGCACGTACGAGTGGTATGTAGCGCAACAACGCTGAGTATGCGAAGGCCAATC
>CAYWKH010000068.1:0-11522 GCA_964458805.1 uncultured Synergistaceae bacterium | reverse complement strand
TCGCCCTGCTGGTCATCCCGGCGGTCTACTCGGTCTACTGGAACGTCAGGGAGCGCAGGGCGGCCAGGCGTGCCGCGGCCCGGTAGAGGGCGGCGCGGGGAGGGGGCACGGTGACGGCCGGCGAACGCGGTTTGCTTGAGTCGCGGGGAGCTTCGTTGATAAGGCGCGATCCGGCGCTTTTCTCCGCGCTGGTCGCGATATGGCTCTCGCTGGCCGTGTTCGTCCTGTACCCGGCGCTGAGGCTGTTTCTGACTGCGTTCGTCGTAGACGGACGCCTCTCTTTCTCCAACCTGGCCGCGATTCTTGAGGGCTGGTACTTCCGAAGGGCCTTCTTGAACAGCATCTGGCTGGCTACGGCGGTCGCGGTGTCCGGGACCTTCCTGGGGTACCTGTACGCGTTCGCCGTGACTCGGATATCCATGCCAGCCTGGATGAAGTGGTTCCTGGGGGCGGTGACCACGCTGCCCCTTATTTCCCCGCCGTTCACGAGCAGTATAGCGCTCACCCTGTCACTGGGCCCCAACGGCATGCTGCTGAACCTCCTGGGGGTAGGGGATTTCAACTTTTACGGCTTCTGGGGCACCTGGCTGTCCGAGACGCTGACCTATTTTCCCGTGTCGTTCATGACGATGGCCGCGGTGCTGTCCGCCTTCGACCCGAACCTCGAGGATGCCGCTCTCTCCCTTGGTGCCTCGCCACGGCGGGTGTTCCGCACCATCACCCTCCCGCTCTCGATCCCCGGGATTGCCAACTCCTTCCTGCTGCTGTTCGCCGGCTCGCTCGCGGACTTCGCGACGCCCCTGGTGCTCGGCGGACACAACTTTCCCATGCTGCCCACCCAGGCCTACCTCCAGATCACGGGGATGTACGACCTCCGGGGGGGTGCCTCCCTCTCCTTCCTGCTGCTTCTGCCGGCGCTCGCGGTCTACTTCCTTCAGCGTCGCTGGGTGGGCCGGAGGAGCTACGCCACCGTGTCGGGGAGGACGGGGAGCAGGTCGGACTCCAGGACCGGGGGCAGGCTCGCGGAGGCGCTGGTCTTCTGCGCCTGTCTCTCCATTACCGCCTTTATCCTCTACCTGTACGCCCTCATACTGTGCGGGGCGGTGGTGAAGGTGTGGGGGGTGGACAGCTCCCTGACCGCGGAGAACTTCATCTACGTGTTCACCTACGGAAGAAAGGCCATAACGGACACTCTCACGATCGCAGCGGTCGTCACGCCGCTGGGCGGGCTCCTCGCCGTGCTGACCGGCTACCTGGCGCAGCGAAGGGAATTCTTCGGGAGGCGCGCCATGGAGTTCATCTCCATGCTCAACTACGCGCTGCCGGGAACGGTCGTCGGCATCGCGTACATAATCGCCTTCAACGAGAGGCCGATAATGCTGACCGGCACCCTGACGATACTCGTCGCAGCTTACATCTTCAGGTATCATGCCGCCGGCATCAGGGCGGTCGTAGCGTCCCTCCATCAGGTCGACCCCTCGCTCGAAGAGGCGTCCGCCGGCCTAGGGGCAGGCCCCGCCCGTACTTTCTTCAGCGTGACCGCGCCGCTGATAGTCCCGGCTGTGCTGATGGGGATGCGCTACCTCTTCATATACTCGATGACCGCCATAAGCGCCACCGTGTTCCTGGTGTCAGTGCGGTGGAGCCTCCTGACCACGAGGATACTCGAGTGCATGACGGAGCTGCAGTTCGCAAGGGCGTGCGCCTTCTCGACAACCCTGGTGGCGATCGTCTACGTCGCCGCGGCGCTCCTGGCGTGGCTGACCCGCATCGCCGCGAGGAGAGTCTCCGGCTGAACCTGCGGACGGACGGCTCCTGGCCGGAAAAACACCTTGTGTCTCGCAGTGCTATGAGCTATCATATATTGTGCAAGCTGGGCGCCGGAGCACGCAGGCCCAAATCGAGAATGGAAGGCAGGAAGCGCAAATGCGCTGCACAGGAGCATCTGCAAGAGGAATAAGGCTCCCCGTTTTGACTAAGGGGGCGGACCTGGTCAGGGTAGTCTGCGACGAGCTTGAGCGAGCGTCGAAGGCCCCCCGGGATCCGTTCGAGTTTCGCGACGGCGATGTGGTCGGTGTTACCGAATCGATCCTTGCCCGCACCCAGGGCAACTTCGCCACGTTCGACGACATAACCGCGGACGTGCGCAGGCTGACGCCCGAGGGAGACATAGCGCTGGTTTTTCCGCTGCTCAGTCGCAACAGGTTCGGGCGAATGCTGTCCGCCTTCGCGGAGGGCGTTAGGGGCAAGCTGCACCTCCTGCTCTCCTACCCGACCGACGAGGTGGGGAACAGGCTCGTCGACCCGCTGGCCTTCCACGCCAACATTGGAAGGATCAAGGGCGACCTTTTCTCGGAGAGGGAGTACGACGAGGTGTTCGGCCGCTGCCCCCACCCCTTCACCGGGGTAGACTACGTCGACTTCTACAAGAGGATGAACCCCGAGAAGATAGAGATCCACTTCGCCAACAACCCTCTGTCCGCGTTGACCTTCTCCAGGACGGTGATAGTGGCCAGCATTCACTCCCGTCATCTGCACCGGGAGATCCTGGAGAGAGCCGGGGGCACCGTATTCACCCTGGACCAGTTCTGCGCAGAGCCTCGCGCGGACGGGAAGGGGTACAACGAGGAGTACGGACTGCTTGGGTCGAACTTCAGCGGCGAGGACTCGGTCAAACTATTCCCCAGGGAGAGCGCGAAGTTCGCGCACGCGCTGGCCGATGAACTGCGGACCAGGACCGGCAGGCGGATAGAGGTACTAGTGTACGGCGACGGCGCCTTCAAGGATCCAGCGGCGGGAATATGGGAGCTGGCCGACCCTGTCGTCTCCCCCGGATACACCAAGGGACTCGAGGGGCTTCCAAAGGAGATAAAGTTCAAGTACATCGCCGACAACCCGGGCGACAGGACGCCCGAGGACGCCGTCAAGGAGGCCATAAGGGGCAAGGGAGACATGGACCGGTCAGCCGGAAGAGCGCTGGGCACCACTCCCAGGCGACTTACGGACCTGCTGGGGTCGCTGTGCGACCTGGTGTCCGGGTCGGGGGACAGGGGCACGCCGGTCGTCCATATCTCGGGCTACTTCGACTCCTATATAGACGACTGAGCCCAGGCAGTCCTCGAGAAAATATTCTGCCTGAGACGGGGGTTTTTGCGCGGACGGGTGAAAAAAACGCGCCCTTGTAGTATCATTGCTTTACTGAATGCAAAAGTACCACGGCAAGTTTCTCCCCCGGGGACCCGGCGGTCATCCTGGAAGGATCGCCTTATCTCGTATGCGGCACGATTTCGGGCACCACGATCACATACTGTATGGGAGGTAGAAATGATGAGTTTCGGTACGGTCAGGAAGTTATCGGCGCTGGTTTTCGTTCTGTGCATGATGGCGGCCCCCGCGCTGGCAGTCGAGCCGATCAAGATCGGCGAGATCGCCACCGTCACGGGGGACTTCGCGGCGTACGGCGTCGCGGAGGTCGAGTCGGTCAAGATTGCGGTCGAGGAGATCAACGCGGCCGGCGGAATACTCGGCAGGCCCGTCGAGGTCATCATGTACGACTGCCGCACTCGGCAGGAGGACATGGTCAACGCGGCTCGCCGCCTGGTCGAGCAGGATAAGGTCTGCGTCGCGATAGGCCCCAGCGGAAGCGGGCTCTGCATAGCGGCGTCACCGGTGTTCAACCGCGGACAGGTCGCCCACCTCGGGACCCTTCCCACCAACCCGCTCGTCACGGTGGACGAGAGCGGCAAGGTGCGCCCCTACAACTTCAGGATCTGCTTCCTCGATCCCTACCAGGGCAAGATGATCGCGGTCTTCGCGGCGAAGGAGCTCGGAAAGAAGAAGGCGGCAGTACTTTATGACGTGTCCAGCGACTACTCTCACGGGCTTCGCGAGTTCTTCATCTCCTCCTTCCAGGAGTACGGCGGGGAGATCGTGGCCGACGAGGGGCACAGGGGCGAGGACGTTGACTTCCGCGCCCAGCTGACCACCATAAAGGATGCCAACCCTGACGTGCTGGTCATCCCGACTATGGGCAAGTGTCTCCCGCTGGCGGTCAAGCAGGCCCGCGACCTCGGCATAGAGGTTCCGATCGTCGGAGGCGACGGCTACGGCGACTTCATGTGGGAGATTGCCGGTGACGCCATGCGCGAGACCTACTGGGTGAGCCACGTCGACAGGTTCGACCCCACCCTCGAGGCCTTCTTCAACAAGTACGAGGAGAAGACCGGCACCGAGTGTATGGAGTTCATGAACGCGATAATGGCGTACGACTGCGTGTACTGGGCGAAGGACGCCATCGAGCGCGCCGGCAGCGACGATCCGGTCAAGGTCCGCGACGCTCTTGAGGCTACCAAGGATCTCAAGCTTCTGCACGCCACCCTCACCATGGACGAGTTCCACAACCCGAAGGACAAGGAAGGCATCATACTCGGGGCCGATACCGAGACTCAGAAGGCCGTGTTCATGATGAGGATCAAGCCGTAGCATAACTGGAAGCGCAACCGGGCAGACTGCCGAAGGCTGATGCGCTAGCGAACCGGGGGGAGGTCGCCATACCTCTCCCCTCTTTTTTCAAGGGGGTTGAAATACATGGATCACATCACATCCGAGCCAGGATGGGCGCCGCCGCTCCCGGATTACTCCCCGGGAAGCAGGGTGCCTCCCCGAGGGACCGTCCCGGTCGAGTACACCTGGGATCTGTCGGCGATATACGAGTCCGACGAGGCGTGGGAGATGTCGTTCAGCGCCGCCGCGTCGGAGTTGCGGGAGCTTGCCTCCTACGTCGGAAGACTGTTCAAGGCTCCCAGGGCCCTGCTGGAGTTCCTGCGCCTCCAGGAGAGGGCCGCGGAGCGCCTGGGCAAGCTATACGCCTACGCCACCATGAGGAGCCACGAGGACACATCGCAGCCCCTGTACCAGGGGTTGTCAGACAGGGCGGGCACTCTGTACTCCTCGTTCGCGGCGGCCTGTTCCTTTTTCAGCCCGGAAGTGCTCGCCGCCGGCGAGGAGCAGGTGCGGAGCTGCATGGAACACCTTCCCGAGCTCGCACTGTACCGTCACTTCTTCGACAACCTGCTGCGCTCTCGGGAGCATGTGCTGTCCAGGAGCGAGGAGGAGCTGCTGGCGCGCTCGGCGGAGGTGGCGCGGACCGCCGAGTCGGCCTTCTCTCTGCTTACAAACGCGGACATGACCTTTCCTCGCGTCACCGACGAGAGGGGCGAGGAGGTAGAGCTGTCCGAGGAGCGCTACTACCCCCTGAGCCGCTCGCGCGACAGGCGAGTAAGGAGGGAGGCTTACGAGGGGCTTCTCGGCACCTACAAAGGGTACCGGAACGCACTCGGCGCGCTCTACTCGGGCAGCGTCAAGGGGGACATCTTCTACGCCAAGTCGCGCAGGTACCCATCCTCCCTGGCCGCCTCGCTGGATGCCGACAACATACCCGCAGACGTCTACAGCAACGTGATAGATACGGTGAACGACTCGCTCGACGCGCTTCACGACTACATGACGCTGCGGAAGAGGGCCCTGGCGCTGGCCGACCTTCGCATGTACGACCTCAACGTGCCGCTCGCGGACGAGCCCGACGACCCTATTCCCTACGTGGATGCCGCGGGCATGGTGACCGAGGCGCTGGCCCCGCTGGGCGCCGGGTACGGCGACCTGCTCCGCGAGGGGGTCGAGTCGCGCTGGATAGACGTGTACGAGAACCAGGGCAAGAGGAAGGGCGGCTATTCGTGGGGGTGCTACGGCGTACACCCCTTCGTGCTGCTGAACTACGGGGGCACCCTGCGCGACGTGTTCACCCTGGCGCACGAGATGGGGCACTCCCTTCACACCTGGTACTCTCACAAGAATCAGCCGCAGGTCTACTCCGACTACACGATCTTCCTCGCCGAGGTCGCGTCGACCGTCAACGAGACGCTGTTGCTCGAGCGGATGCTGGACAAGGCCTCCCGCGACGAGAAGGCTTTCCTGCTGAACCACTACCTCGACCAGGTCCGAACCACGGTCTACCGACAGGCGATGTTCGCCGAGTTCGAGCGGGACACGCACTTCGCGGCGGAGCGGGGGGAGGCGCTGACATCCGACTTCCTGTGCGGGGCCTGGCGCGAACTCAACGCCCGCTATCACGGCCCGGAGATGTCCCCGGACGACCTGATCGAGGTCGAGTGGGCGCGCATCCCCCACTTCTACTCGGCCTTCTATGTCTTCAAGTACGTGACGGGCTTCGCAGCGGCATCTATGCTGGCGCGCCGTCTCCGGGAGGGCGGCGCCGGGGAGAGGGAGCGCTACCTGCGCTTCCTGTCGCGCGGCAGCTCCGCCTACTCGCTGGACATCCTGAAGGAGGCGGGCGTGGATATGACCACGCCGGAACCCCTGCAGGAGGCAGTCGCCTCTTTCAGGGAGAAGACGGCGATGCTGGCGGGGTTGCTCGGGGTAGCTTGAACAGCTCCCGGCAGGCGACCTCGAGCCTTTTAACCATCTCCCAGCCGGGGTAGGAGAGCCCCTTCGACGACGAGTAGACGCACTGGATCTCCCACGACATCTCCTCCATGCCGTCGAACGCCACGTGCGCAAGGCGGCCGGAGGCGAGGCTCCCGCGCACGGACAGCGAGCTCGTTATCAGGACTCCTATCCCGGCCTCGGCCAGCCTCCTGGCGAGCTCGATCTCGTCGGTCTCCACCTGCGCGCCGAAGCGGATGCCGTTGCGAAGCAGGAAGTCGTCCACGTAGGTCGCAAGCGGGCAATCCCCGCCGAATCCTACCAGGGTCTGATCCCCGGCATCCGAGTGTTCCGCCCTTCCCGCATCGGACCATGGGTGCCCCGCCGGCGCCACCAGCAGGAGCCTGTCCTCCCCTAGCGGACGATAGGTGAGGGCAGGATCGCGCGAGAAGGGGAAGGTCTTGCCCATGATGACCATCTCTGCGTCTCCCCGCTTCAGCTCCCTCAGTATCTCGGTGGTGTTGCCCGATATCACGGATACGGAGACGGAGGGGAACTCCCGTCTGAACGAGGCGAGTGTGCCGGGCAGTATGTGATGCCCGGCGAAGGGGGAGACTCCCATCTCCAGCCGACCCGACCTCAGAGCGCGCATGTCGCTGAAGCGCGACGGGATCTCGTCGGCCTGGCGCAGCAGCTCGGATGCCAGCACGTGCAGGGCTCGCCCCTCCGGCGTGAGGGTTATGGAGCGCCCCCGAACAGACGCACCTCGAAGCTCCGCTCGAGCGCCGCCACCTGCTGGCTCACCGACGGCTGGGAGAGAAACAGCCTGTCGGCGGCCTGCCTGAAAGACCCCTCCTCGACTATGGTGCAGAATATCCTCAACTGGTGCAGGTTCATGTCTCGCCCCCTATTATAAGTATTTCTAAAGCATTATATCATTATTTCTTTCTTGCATATTATATCATCTGGTGTATCTTTATGCTGAATAGTGTCGCGTAGCACCGTCCGCAGTCTGCGACAGGGCGGGCGCGCCTTGAAGAAGGGTGAAGTTCTATGGCCGAATCCAGCCGCGGCATCAGCCAGGCGATAGTGCCTGCGGGCCCGAACTACCTCATACATCTGTGCAGGGAGCTACTCCGCCGTCCGGGGGTCTCGGGCCGGGAGGGAGAGGTGGCCCGATTCACAGCCGAGAGCATGCGTTCCCTTGGTTTCGATTCCGTTATGGTGGACTCCTACGGCAACGTCGTTGGGGAGGCTGTGTTCAGCGAAGCGGGGCCCAGGCTGCTGCTCACGGCTCAGATGGATCACGTGGACGCAGGTGACGCGGCCGAGTGGACGAAGTACCCGTTCGGCGCGTTTATCGAGGGGGGGCGCATCTACGGCAGGGCCGCGTCTGATCAGAAGGGGGCGCTGGCGGCCATGATGACCGCCGCGTCCGTCCTCAAGCGGGAGGGGGGCGACCAGCTGCGCGGAAGGCTGTTCGTCGCGGGGGCGGTGCACCAGGAGACATTCGAGAGGGTGGCGTCGAAGTCGATCGCCGACCTGGCAAGGCCCGACTGCGTGATAGTGGGGGAGGCCTCGGACCTCATGCTCGAGCGCGGCCAGAGAGGGAGGGCGGAGATCCGGGTCGAGGTGATCGGAAGGATGGCCCACTCCTCCCACCCGGAGTTCGGCGTGAACGCCGGGGACGTGATGGTGCGCTTTCTATCGTTTCTGAAGGGGCATTTCAAGCCGCCGAAGGATGATTTTCTGGGCGAGGGGATACTGGTGCTCACGAGCCTGTCCTCCTCCCCATCGCGCTGTGCCGGGGAGGACGGGCGCGAGCCTCGCCTGGACGGCGGGGCTATACCGGAGAGATGCACGGCCCTGTTCGACAGGCGCCTGCTGTCCGGGGAGACTCTCGAGGGCGTCGCCTGCCAGTTCGATGAGATCGTCGGCGACGCGTCCCGGGCCATCCCGGACCTTCGTGCGGAGGTCTCTCTCCCCGTGATGGAGGACCGGTGCTACACGGGGGCTCCCATCAGGGGGAACCGCTTCGCGCCCGCCTGGACAGTGCCCGAGGAGTCCCCCTTCTTGCGGACACTGTCGCTTGCACTGGACGAGGCCGGGTTGCGCTCTCGGATCTCCCCTCGCCCCGGCTTCGGCACCAACGGCTGTCACTACGCCGCCGAGCGAGGGCTTCCCACCGTGATCTACGGCCCATCCAGGCGGGAGCTGGTCCACACGGTGGACGAGTATATCGACGTCGAGGCCCTCCTGGACTCGTGCGCGGGCTACGTTGCGATGGCGCGCAGGGTGCTTGCCGGGGGTACGCCGCGCGCCCGAGGGTAAGCGCGTCTTTCAGAAAGGGAGGTTTTTTGGATGGGACATCCTGTCGGTTTGAAGTGCGTCCTGTGCGGCGAGGAGTACAAGCCGGGCTCGGTGGAGTACACATGCCCGGCCTGCGGCCTGGACGGGACTCTGGACGTGCTCTACGACTACGAGGAGGCGGCGCGAACCCTTACCGCCGATGCGCTTGCGGGTCGCGAGCGGTCGCTCTGGCGATACGGAGAACTACTGCCGATAGCGGACGATGCGAACATCCCGCGCCTGTCCGTCGGGTGGACGCCGCTGTACGATTGCCCGGAGGTCGCGCGGGAGTACGGTGTCGGGCGGCTCATGATCAAGGACGACGGGCGGAACCCGACCGGCTCCCTCAAAGATCGGGCCAGCGCGGTGGGCGTGGCCAGGGCGCTCGAGACCGGGCAGAGGACCGTCGCCTGCGCGTCGACCGGGAACGCCGCCAGCTCCCTCTCCGGCTTCGCGGCCGTGGCGGGACTGCGCAGCTTCATATTCGTGCCTGAGAAGGCCCCTGTGGCCAAGATCACCCAGCTGCTGGTATACGGCGCCAACGTGGTGCTGGTAAGGGGGGATTACGCGGACGCCTTCACCCTCGCGACCGCTGCCATCGATAGGTACGGCTGGTACAACCGCAACTGCGCGATCAACCCCTACCTGGTCGAGGGGAAGAAGACCTGCGCCATGGAGATGGCCGAGCAGTGCGGGTGGGATGTGCCGGACACGGTCTTCATCTCGGTCGGCGACGGCTGCTGCATCAGCGGGCTGTACAAGGGGTTCTCCGACCTCAAGCTCGCCGGGCTGATCGATCGCATTCCGAGGATTGTCGGAGTGCAGGCCGAAGGTGCAAGGCCGATCTACGATGCCTTCAAGAGCGGCGCGGACAGGGTCGCCTTCGGTCCTGCCGACACCGTGGCGGACAGCATCTCCGTCGGCGCGCCGCGTAACTGGGCGAAGGCGCTGCGCGCGGTGCGGGAGTCGGGCGGCGACATGACGGTCGTAAGCGACTCCGACATCCTGTCGGCGATCCCGGAGATGGCTCGAAGGACCGGCGTGTTCGGCGAGCCCGCGGGCGCGGCGGCCTTCGCCGGCTTCCGCCGCATGGCTCGCGACGGGAGAATAGGAAGGGACGGGAAGGTGGCCGTCGTCGTAACCGGCAACGGCCTGAAAGACATAGACAGTGCGAAAAAGGCGGTCGGGACGCCGATGGTTTCGGCCCCCGACCTGGAGGACTTCAACAGGCAGCTTGAAAGGAGTGGATTGCAGTGCTAGAGAATTCGCAGGAACTACTGCGCGACGCGGACCCGGAGATATTTGCCGCTATAGAGGAGGAGTTGTCGCGACAGAGGAACGGCATCGAGCTGATCGCATCCGAGAACTTCGTGTCCCGCGCGGTGCTGGCCGCCGCCGGCTCCGTCATGACCAACAAGTACGCCGAGGGTTACCCCGGCGCCAGGTACTACGGAGGCTGCCACTTCGTGGACAAGGCCGAGAATCTCGCCCGCGACAGGGCGAAGAAGCTGTTCGGTTGCGACCACGTCAACGTGCAGCCCCACTCCGGCTCCCAGGCCAACATGGCGGTCTACTTCTCCGTGCTGCAGCCGGGGGACACGATCCTGGCCATGAACCTGGCGCACGGCGGGCACCTAACCCACGGCTCGCCGGTCAACTTCTCGGGCAAGCTGTACAACATCGTCCCCTACGGCGTAAGCAGGGAAACGGAGACCATCGACTTCGCGGAGGTCGAGCGGCTGGCGATGGAGCACAGGCCGAAGATGATAGTCTGCGGTGGCTCGGCCTACCCGCGCGAGATCGACGCGGAGAAGTTCAGGGAGATAGCCGACAAGGCCGGTTCGCTGCTCTTCTTCGACATCGCCCATATAGCCGGGCTGATAGCCGCCGGGTATCACAAGAACCCGGTCCCCCACTGTCACTTCCTGACCTCCACCACGCACAAGACACTGCGCGGTCCTCGCGGCGGCATGATCATGTGCAGGGAGGAGTACGCCAAGGCGGTCGACAAGAACATCTTCCCCGGAATGCAGGGCGGCCCTCTTATGCACATCATAGCCGCCAAGGCAGTGGCCTTCCGCGAGGCTCTTCAGCCGTCGTTCAAGGACTACCAGCGGCGGGTGATCGAGAACGCGCGCGCCCTTGCCGAGGGGCTTCTGTCGCTCGACTACCACCTGGTATCGGGCGGGACGGACAACCACCTCATCCTCGTCAACCTGACCGACAAGGGAGTTACGGGGAAGGACGCCGAGGCGGCTCTCGACAAGGCAGGGATCACAGTGAACAAGAACTCCGTGCCGTTCGACACACAGAGCCCCTTCGTTACCAGCGGCTTCCGCATCGGCTCGCCCGCGGTCACAACGCGCGGCTTCGGCGTGGAGGATATGAAGCAGATCGCAGGCTGGATAGACAGGGCCATCCGCAACATCCAGAACGAGAAAGAGCTGGCCGTGATCAGGGGAGAGGTGCTGGAGAGCTGTCAGAATCACCCCCTGTACCCGGGGCTTGAGTAGAGGAGGTAGAGCATGTCGTACTCGATAGACCTGACGATCAACGAGCAGGGGCTAAAGAATGCGGTGGAGCTGGCGAAGAAGCGCAACATCGTGATACCCACCTTCAGGCAGATGAAGGACCCGGACGCCCACACCCCCGCCCCGATCAAGGAGAGGCTGAAGAACACGGGCCTGTGGGACGTGGACTCGGCCAACCTGTTCCGCATCACATGGAAGAAC
>CAYWKH010000067.1:10437-11630 GCA_964458805.1 uncultured Synergistaceae bacterium | reverse complement strand
GCAGTCTGTCTACGTATCCATTAAATTGTATCAAACTCTGCAGGATGATATCATATACAGAGTCTCCCGCCTTGGGGTCAAGGATTTGTACAAGCAACTTTACCACGGCGCGAGGCGTATAGAACTCACCACCGGTTTTCTTGGCAATTTCCGCAAATTGCTTGATCAGATACTCATAAGCATCACCCATGACATCGGCAGAATAATCGCTGTTGCCGACTTTTATTGCAGAGAGATGCTCAATCAGATCTTTGAGCACCTCATCGGACAATTTATTCTTGTTTGCCCAGTCCGCATCGTCAAAACTACTGAACACCCCGCCCAGGGTCTCAAGCCCGAGCGAGAGCGGGGTAACGTCGACCAGGACTATGTCCTTGTGGTCGCCCGCCAGGATGGCCCCCTGGATCGCGGCGCCCGCCGCGACGCACTCGTCCGGGTTGATCCCCTTGGTCGGCTCCTTGCCCAGCAGCTCCTTTATCTTCCTCTGCACCATCGGCATCCTGGTGGAGCCGCCGACCAGCAGTATCTTGTCGACCTCTCCCACGGACAGGCCCGAGTCCTGGAGAGCCTGGCGCGTCGGCTTGACCGTTCGCTCCAGCAGGTCGGCCGTCATCTCCTCGAACTTCGACCTGGTGAGGCTGGTCTCGAGGTGCCTTGGGCCGGACGCGTTGGCCGTTATAAACGGCAGTGATATCGTGGTCTCCGGCATCGAGGAGAGCTCCACCTTCGCCTTCTCCGCGGCCTCGCGGAGCCTCTGCAGGGCCATCCTGTCGTTCTTCAGGTCGATCCCGTCCGACCTCCTGAACTGCTCCACTATCCAGTCGACTATCCTCATGTCCCAGTCGTCGCCGCCCAGTCGGTTGTCCCCGGCGGTAGCCAGCACCTCGAAGACCCCCTCGCCGACGTCCAGGATCGACACGTCGAACGTCCCGCCGCCGAGATCGAAGACCAGGATCTTGTGCTCGCCCTGCTTGTTCTCCCCGTAGGCCAGGCAGGCCGCGGTCGGCTCGTTGATTATGCGCAGCACCTCGAGCCCGGCTATCGCCCCGGCGTCCTTCGTGGCCTGCCGCTGGGCGTCGGTGAAGTAGGCGGGGGTGGTGATCACCGCCTTGGTGACCGGCTCGCCCAGGTAATCCTCCGCGTCTCGCTTCATCTTCTGAAGGATCATGGAGGAGAGCTCCTGCGGAGTGTAC
>CAYWKH010000067.1:0-10427 GCA_964458805.1 uncultured Synergistaceae bacterium | reverse complement strand
CCCGTCTATGGTCACCCTGTGATCGGTCCCCATCTCGCGCTTTATCGACATGACAGTGCGGTCGCCGTTGACGATGGCCTGCCTCTTGGCAAGCTGCCCCACAAGCCGCTCTCCCTCCTTCGTGAAGGCTACCACGGACGGGGTCGTCCTGCTACCCTCGGAGCTGGGGATTATCGTGGTGACGTCCCCCTCCTGCACGGCTATGCAGCTGTTCGTAGTTCCAAGATCGATTCCCACTACTTTAGACATTCTCCATCACCTCATGATTGGATTGAACAGAAGAAATCTCCACGGTCAGCTCTCCGGGGAGAAGGAGGCAACCCTCACCTTGGCGGCCCGCAACACCCGGTCCCTGCTCCTGAAGCCCGTCATGACCTCCTCGACGACCAGTCCGTTCATGCCGGGATCGTCGGTGGCGACAGCCGCTACCGCCTCGTGGCACTCCGGCGAGAACGGCACCCCGTCCGTCGGGATGGGCGCCACCCCGAGCGACTCGAGCACGGAGAGGAACTGTTTCCTCACCATATCCACTCCCTTGAGGATGCTGCGCCCCTCGGAATCAGGGTCGACGGCCAGGGCCCGGTCCAAATTGTCCAGGACCGGGAGGAAGTCCAGGACGTTGTCCTCCGTGATCATCGCGCGCTCCTTCTGGCGGTCCCGCTCCACTCTCTTCCTGTAGTTGTAGAAATCCGCCCTGGCCCTCGCAAGCGCGTCCTCCAGGTCCTGTTTCTCCCTGGCCAGGGACTCCGCCAAAGCCGCCATTTCGACGTCCTCGCAGGCCTCTCTCTCGGCGGACAGATCGTCCGTATCGCACTCCCTCCCCGCGACAGGCGGCGACCCCTCGCTCTCATGCTCCCGCGGGAGTGCGTCGTCGTACCTCTTCATTCACTTCTCTCCTTTCACATTTACGGCTTATTGAACGAGGACGTCGTCCAGGTCCTCGGCCAACGCCTCGAGTATCGATATGGACTTCTCGTAATCCATCCTTAGCGGTCCTATCAGCCCGAGGATCGCCCTCGCGCCGGGCCCCGACGCCGGCGACAGAACCAGCGACAACTGCTTCATACCGGCCTCGGCGTTCTCGTCGCCGATGGTGACCGATACGCCATCCTTGACGCTGTAGCGCTCCACCATGTCCGCCAGGGCGTGCTCCTGCTCCAGCAGGGAGAGCACCGTCTGGAACTTGCCTATGTCCTGGAAGTCCGGCAGGCTGAGTATGTGCTGCGCACCGCCGACGAACAGGCGCGAGCGCCGCCTGTTCAACAGGGCGTCCATCTGCACTATGGCCTCGCGGCAGGAGTCCCACATGCGCTCGAGCCCTTCGAACACGTACCGGAGAAGCACGTCCCTCACCTCGCTCCACTGGTGCCCCTCCGCTATGGTCGTGATCCTGCGCCCGAGCTCGTCCAATGTGTCCTGCGAGAGCTCGCACGGGAGCGAGATGTTGCTGTGATGCACCAGCCCTCCGTCAAGGACCAGCAGCAGCAGCACCGTGTTCCCTCCCAGCCTCAGGAAGCTGACCCTCTGGATCTGAACCTCCTCGAGAGCCGACAGGGCCGCCACCCCCACGCAGTTGGTCGCCTGCCCGAGCAGGCGCGAGATATACGCGAGGATGGACTCGATCCCCTGCCTGCTCTCGCGGATCGATCGCCTCCACTCCTCGGTCTCGGCCGGGGCCGTCCTTCTGCGCTGCATGATGGCATCTACATACATTCTGTATGCTTTCGACGTGGGCAGACGCCCCGCCGACGTGTGAGGCTGGTAGAAGTAGCCCATCTCCTCGAGGTCGGCCATCTCGTTCCTTATGGTCGCAGGGCTGCAACCGCGAAGGTACTTCTTGGAAATGGTCCTGGAGCCCGCGGGCTCCCCCGTCCGGATGTACTCGTACACTACGGAAAACACAACTTCGAGCTGTCTTTCCGTAAGCATTTGGCTTCACCTCCTGTCGTTAGCACTCTATCGATACGAGTGCCAACGCTCCTGTTCCGAAGGGTAGATTAGCAATCCGAGATATGATTGTCAAGGCTGGTCAGAGGGATTTTTCACCGGAGGTCATTCCACCTTCATTTGAGACGCCGAGCGGCCGGAGGCTGTACCAGGCACGGCACCGCACGCGCAATGCCGGCCCAAGCCCGCGACAGGTGCGAAAATGGCCGAGGCGGTTTACAATATGCGGAGGGCAGAGAGGGGGAACAAGCACCGCCCCGACAACCGATTTATGAAAAGAGGAATGAGTAAATGAGGGTGACTCGCACCATCCTGATAGCGCTGGTTTTTTCCATGACCTGTCTCGCCTTCGCGCTCCCCGGAGCAGCGGAGACGGGGGCCGCGCACTATGCATTCGACCTGGACGAGGGCGGCATGCCGGCCCTGGGGGCAGAACGGTCGGTCGTCGTGATCATCAGCGACATACACCTTGGCATGGACGACAGCTACGCCGAGATCAGGCAGAATCGCGCCCCGCTCGTCGACTTCCTGCAGAAGCTGCGCCGGGCGCCCAATATAGGAGAGCTCGTGATAGCAGGCGACTTTATGGACGAGTGGTTCATACCGGCCGGCACGGACACATACGCAGGGGGAACCCAGGTGGAGTTCGCCCGAAAGATAGCGGAGAACAACAGGGAGGTGGTCGACGCGTTCAACGACATTATCAGCGACGGCATGATAAAGGTGGTGTACCTCCCCGGCAACCACGACCTGCTGATCTCTACCGAGTCCATCCAGGCGGTCTTTCCAGGGATAGCCGAGGCCCGCGACGTGCGGGGACTCGGCTCATACTCCCCCGACGGCCTGCCGGAAGTGGTAGTCGAGCACGGGCACCGCTACAACTTCTTCTGCGCGCCCGACCCGATCTCGAACAGGGACACAGCCCCCGGATCCATACTCCCTCCCGGATATTTCTTCACCCGCATCGCGACCCTATCCGTCGTCGAGGGAAAGCCTCGGCCGGGTACCGAGCGGCCCGTTGTGACGCCCAACTCCGCGGGCGAGCGCCAGGAGCTCGCGTACATCTACTGGAAGACATGGGAGGCGCTGATGGACGAGCTTCCCATAAGAGAGGGCTTCGACGAGAAGATCATCAGGACGAATATCGACGGATTCACCGAAGACTACGCCATGGGCGACCTACTGCCGCGCCAAGCCGAGCCGGGAGGCGTCATAGAGGCCAACCTGTTCAAGGGAATTCTGGACACGTGGGACGAACGACAGGAACTCAACAGGGTGCCCGTCAAAATTCCTGTCCGGGACGCGCTGGTCGGGGCGGCGTCCAGCGCGGAGACGGACGACCAGGCAAGGGTGCAGTACTTCTCCAACTCAACGTCCGACAGGAGAATCGTCGTGTTCGGGCACACCCACGAGTCCAGGATGATCCCCTCTACGACGCACCGTGGGGACAGGGCCGTGTACGTGAACTCGGGCACCTGGATAGACAAGAATCCGACCGCGACGATGACATTCGTAGTCGTGGCGGCAGACGGGGACGAAAGGCACGTGGGCCTGTTCCAATACTCGCGCGAGGGCGTAATCACGGAGCTGGCCTCCGAGACGCTTGACGGATTCGACGCCCCCGGCGCAGGAAAATGACAGAGGGAGGACGTCATGAGCGAAAAACCGGCGCGGACAACCATACTTTTGGTGCGGCACGGCGAGTGCCGCGGCAACATCGAGGGGCTCTTCCGGGGCAGGTCGGACTTCCCCCTGAATGAGACAGGGCTTCGCCAGGCTCGGGAGGTGGCGTCGGAACTGGCCCGGCTGCGGCCCGAGGTCGTCTTAGCAAGCCCGCTTATGCGCGCCGCGCAGACCGCCGCGGCGATTGCCGAGGCTTGCGGGGTGAAGGTGAAGGTCGAAGAGGGCTTCAACAATATAAGCCTCGGCGGATGGGAGGGGCGACCCAAGAAGGAGATAGCCCGAGACTACCCGGAGGAGTGGAGGCTGTGGCTTGAGAGCCCGGAACTCCTCAGGCTGGAGGGGGCCGAGACGCTGGATTCGGTCATGGAGCGTTCGAAGAGAGCCCTGGATCGCGCTGCGAGGGAGCACGAGGGCGGATGCTTCGCGGTCGTGACCCACAGGGCCGTTATCAAGCCGCTCCTTGCAGGGTGCATCGGCATCCGAGCCCCTTACTTCTGGCGTCTGCACATGGACACGGCATCGTACTCGGTGCTCCACTTCAACGCCGTCCAGGGGTACAGCATCTACTCCCTGAACCGGACAGGGCATCTGGCAGGCTTCTCCACGGAGTGGGAATGACCGCGCCTCGACGGGCAAGATCCGCCGCCACCCTGCTTCTCGCCGCGTCGCTAGTCCTGCTCGTCGACGCGCGCAGCTACGCGCATATCAGGGTGCTGACAGCCCCTGGCACCCCCGTGGCCCTGATCCTTGACCACCGGGGCGGTACGATCAGGAGGGCCTTCGTCAGCGCGCCCGGCGAGGTACGGACGCTCGAGCAGATCGAGGGCTCTCGGATTATCTCGGACTCGTGGCAGCCCTTGCCTCCCGGGCCGGGAGGGGCTAACGCGCTGCTCTGGAGGATAGAGATGGAGGAACCCGGGACCGGCGAGCGGCGCTCCCTCTGGATCACTTCGGTGGACGACGCCAGCTCCGCATGGTTCGCGCTGGCCCCGACGGGGCCCACCTACTGGGACAACCTCCAGCTGCCGGATACGGAAGGAGGCGTGTTCCTCTACGTCTCGCCCAGCCTGCCGGGCTACTGCGGGCACGAGGAGAGGGCCGGGCCGGAGACCCTCTCCTTCGTGTACGCCATGACGATCACCCGTGACGGGCCGAACCTGATGCCTGCGCCGGCGGCATACAAGAGGTTGCTGGCGCTGGCGCGGCTCTTCTGCGGCGCGCAGGAGGGCGAGGCGGCGGCGGCCTGCGCGGAGCTATGCAGCGACTTCGACAGGATGTCGAAGGGGACGTTGCCCTCGAGAGCGGCCCTCGAGGCCTTCCCCTGGAGGCAAATCCTTACGGTCAGGTGGGGTCGCGCCCGCTGAACTCAAGAGCACATACCGTCGATCAGATCCCTCACAGCGTCCCTCGCGGCACCTCGCCTGCACAGGGGCGTCGAGTCGCTCCTGTAGGCGGCAAGTGACTCCTCGAAGGTGGGGCCCTCCTCCCCCCTGTAGATCACGCCCAGCGGGAAGGGGGCGCCGGACAGGGCGAGCGCCATCGCTCCGTTGAAGTCCGAGGGGTCGTGATCATCGAGCCAGTAGGTGTTTTCCTTGAACCAGGAGTAGGTATTGACGGGGTTGAAGGAGACGCAGGGCTGGAAGATGTCGACGAGAGCATACCCCTTGTATTTGATGGCCTCCTTTATTACGTCCTTTGTGGCCTCCACGTCCCCGGCGTTCGCCCTGGCGACGAATCCCGCCCCCTGGACCAGCGCGGTTGCGACGGGGTTGAACGGGTGGGCCCTCACCCCCTCCACCTGCACCGGAGTGCGAAAGCCCCTCTGGCTGGTGGGCGACGCCTGCCCTTTCGTCAGTCCGTACACCATGTTGTTGAACACCAGGTTGGTTATTCCAGGGTTCCTTCTGATAGTGTGGATGAAGTGGTTCCCGCCCTCGCCGTACATGTCCCCGTCCCCGCCGACCGCTATGACCTCCAGGCCGGGGTTGGCGGCCTTGATGGCGGTCGCGTTGGACAGGGCCCTGCCGTGCAGTCCGTTGAAGAAGTGCGACCTCATGTAGTGAGGCGTCTTCGCCGCCTGCCCTATTCCGGACACGACGACCACGTCGAGCGGCGTCAGTCCCAGCTCTGCCAGGGCCTGCTTGATGGAATTCAGGATTTTGAAGTCTCCGCAGCCAGGGCACCAGGATATCTCTATGCCCGGCAGGTCAAAAACGTTCGAAGTCATCGTGATCCACCCCCATTTCCCGAAAGCACGTCCCTCAGCCCTTCAGCCGCCTCCTCCACGGAGAACTGGAGGCCGCTGTATTTGAGCAGCGCATCGGTCGCCTTCACCCCCGTGTGCGCACGAAGCAGCCGGGCGAACTGCCCGGTGCTGTTCCCCTCCGCCGCCACTATCCTGGCGGCCCTCTTGAGGAGCTGTCCCGCGGACTGGTGGAGCGGCCACACCTGCTCGAACGCGAGAAGAGCCACGCCCTTCAACTTCATCAGCGAGAGAGCCTCCCTGAATATCGGTATAGTGGAGCCCCAGCAGACGACCAGCCTGTCGTAGTCATCCGGGCCGTACAGAGTCGGAGGCAGGGCCTCGGAGCTCATGTAGCGCAGCTTCCTCATCCTCTTGTCCTGCATCCGCCTGCGCAGTTTGAAGTCCTCGTAGACGTGCCCCACCTCGTCGTGCTCGTGGCTGTCCGCCCCCACAATGCCGAGGCCAAGCCCCGGCACGCCGAAGGGAGAGCACCCCGACGGATCGTCCTCGTACCTCCTGTAGTCCGCCAAGGTTTCGTTCAACGGCGAGGGCCCCTCCATTAAGACGAGTTCCTCCGGGCGCACGTTGTGAAACGAATTCACAAAGTACTGGTCCGTCAGTATTATCGCGGGCGTCTGGTACTTCAGTGCGACCCGAAAGGCCTCCTGCGCGAGCATGAAGGCACTCTCGATGCTCCCCGGGGCGTACAGCGCCCTCGGGAACTCGCCGTGCCCGGAGTAAAGCGCGAGCTCCAAGTCCGCCTGTTCGGTCCGCGTGGCCATGCCCGTCGCCGGGCCGGGCCTCTGCGACAGATGCACCACCACTGGCGCCTCCACGACCCCGGCGAGGCTTATCCCCTCCGCCATGAGTGCGAAGCCCCCTCCCGAGGTGGTCACCACAGGCCTGCCCCCGGCGTAGGCCGCTCCCACCGCCATGTTGATGGCCGCGAGTTCGTCCTCGGTCTGCTCCACAACCGCCCCTACCCTCCCGGCATGTTTTGCGAAGAACGAGAGCAGCCCCGTGGCCGGCGACATCGGGTATGCGGTCACGAAGTTGCACCCGGCGGCCATTGCTCCCAGCGAGACCGCGTCGCTGCCGTTAATTATGGCCCTTCCGACGCCGGAAGAATCATTCCCGGGCGAGAACAGACCCCTGCCCTCCACCAGCCTCTCTCCCACCTCGTGCCCGGCCAGGCAGGCCGCCGAGTTCCTTTCCGCCACCTCCGGTTTCTTGCCGGAGAAGCGTTTGAGGAAGTAGTCGGCGGCGCGTCCCGGGTCGATTCCCAGGATACCGAGGACGATACCCGCGGCCACCGAGTTCGAGTAGATCCTGCCGCCGGACGCCGCGGCCAGCTCGGCCAGCGGCGCCTGCACGAAGACCCCTCCCGCGTCGTCGAGCTCCCCACCCAACTCGGCCCTGTCGCCGACGATGACCGTGGAGGGGCCGATCCTTTCTCGTATGTTGGCGCGGACGTTGCGGCTCATGGCCACAAGGATGTCCATCCGGTCGACCAGGGCGTCGACCCTGAACGTGGAGATTCTCAGCTCGGTGGAGTTGTTTCCCCCCCTCACCCTCGACATGTACTCCCGCGACCCGAAGACGTGAAGCCCGGAGTCCACGACCAGCCTCGCCAGCATGTCCTCGACGGTCTGGATTCCCAGACCTGCCGCCCCGCTGAGGACGCAGGTCGCCTCCCCGTCGTCCCTCGGAAATGGATAGGTCATATTGCTCCTCCCCTCTGAACAGCGTAGTGACTTCCGGCGATTATACAACATGCGCCCCCTATTGGCCCTCCACCAAGACTTCATGGTATAATTCCGTTGAGCGCGCCCTGGTGCCGTCGGCGAACTTGGATTGATCTCCAGATCATTATTCGGGGGTGATTTCTATGGGGAAGTATAGATGTCTATCGTGCAAGAGCGAGTTCGAGCTGGACGACAACGCTTCGACCATTCGTTGCGAGCGGTGCGGGTGCAGGTTCGTGGAGGTGCTCGAGGCGGAGAACAGAAAGCGCGGCAAGTCCTGGAGCGCAAAGTCCTTCAGCGTGGGCAAGAGTTCCTAGCGGCCGCCTGACGGGAGAGGCTGAGAGGGGCGCCGGATGGTCCGGCGCCCCTCTCTTTTCGTCCTGATTAGAGCCTGGGCTCCTCCTTCAAGGCCTTGAGCGACTCGAAGATCATGAGCAACGCAAGCACCAGCAGCAGCACGGAGGGCACCACGAGAATGTAGTTCGGCTTCTCGAAGGCCAGGTTGTCTCTGATCATGAAGCCGAGTGCCGCGACGGTCGTCACCAGCATGAACCACATCGGGTACATGGCGAAACGGTTGTCCCGCTTCAGCGCCTTGCTCACCCACACGCCGAGGGTCATGAGCGTAAGGGCCGCGACGAGCTGGTTCGACGCGCCGAATATCGGCCATATCGCCGCCCATGCCGGGATGACGTTCCCCGTGGGCCCGTGCGCCTTGGTTAGAAGCAGGGCCATTGCGCCGGCGATCGCTACCACGGTCGCGGTGTACTTGTCGACCTTCATGTTGCAGAGCTCCTGGATCTGGTACCTGGTCAGACGCGTGGCCGTGTCGAGCGAGGTGAGCAGGAAGGAGTTCATCGCCAGGAGGCCCAGGGACACGCCGACCTTGGGATCGATCCCCAGGATCGCCGCGAACTTCCCGAACCCCTGGGCATAGGTCATGGTCGGGCCACCCTCGGCTATGACGCCGCTGATCATGATGGTGCCGACCGCTATGACGCCGACCAGACCCTCAAGCAGCATGGAGCCGTAGCCGACGACCACGGAGTCGCTCTCCCTGCGCAGCTGCTTGGAGGTCGTGCCGCTGCCGACCAGGGAGTGGAAGCCGGAGATGGCACCGCAGGCGACCACTACGAAGAGCATCGGCCACAGATACTGGTTGCCCGCCGTGAAGCCTTTGAACGCCGGCAGCACGACGTCGAACCCCTCGCCCTTGCCCATGATCATGCCTATCGAGCCGATGATCACGGCGAAGTAGAGGAAGTAGGAGGCGAGGTAGTCTCGCGGCTGCAGCAAGAGCCAGACTGGAAGTATGGATGCCAGGAAGATATAAACCACGAGCAGCCAGCGCCAGGTCTCCATGGACAGTTTGAACGTCTCGGCGACCCAGGCGGCCTCGTTGCCGTACCAGCATGCGTAGATGACGATCGGAACCATGACGACGGTCATCAGCCACAGCGGCACGTGGTACTTGTAAATCAGAACCCCGAACACGATCGCCATGAAAATGTACAGGGTCGCCGAGAAGGCCACCGCCGGGTCCTGGGCGAACGAACCGGCCGACAGCTGGAGAAAGACGGCGACCACTAGGATCAGGGCGAGGATCGTGAAGCACAGGAACAGCACCTTGCCCCTGCGGCCAATCCACCTGTCCACGACCTCTCCGACCGACTTGCCCTCGTGGCGCATCGACGCCACCAGCGAGCCCATGTCATGCGGACCCCCGAGGAACGCCGAGCCTATGAGGCACCACAGGTAGGCCGGGAGCCATCCGAACATCGACGCCGCCGTGATGGGACCTACTATCGGCCCGGCGCCCGCGATGGAGGCAAAGTGGTGTCCCAGGAGGACCGCCGGATGGGCCGGGCAGTAGTCGATGCCGTCATACATAGCCTCCGCCGGGGTCTTGGTGTTGTCGTCAAGGTTGAAGACCCTGGCCAGGTAGGAACCGTAGACTTTGTAACAGATTGCGAAAAGGACAATAGCAACAAGGAACAGCATAGCAAGAGTGGAAAGCAATTTGTTCACCTCCGTACGGAATTTAGAAAAACAGAAACAGACCTCGTGTTATGGGATTTGGCGCTCACCACCTCCCGATCCATCCTCCCTGGAACGCACCAGCTCCAGGGCCCTGTCAACAAGGGGGGCGAGGTCCTTCAACCGCTTGGGGTATCCGCACCCCGGCGTGTATGAATGGACCTCCGCGTAGCCCCTAATTCCAAGGAGAAAAGAGCGAATTTGCCCCTTTACCCCCGTCTCCACCTGCTCTATAAACAGATATCTCTGCGACATCAGCTCCGGCTGGGGTCTGCACGCGCTTAACACGCCTTCCATGTCCAGTCTGCCGTTGTGGCGCCAGATCACATAGTCGTCCGCATAGTACCTGCAGACCTCGCCGATAAGCGCGTTCTTGACGAACGTCACCCTTCGGTAGACACCCTTCATTCCTCCGGAGATCCACGGCGAAAATCCCCAGTACTCCCAGAGGTCCGAGGCCAGCTCCAGATCAAAAACTTTCATCATCGGCTTATCACGCTCCAACCGCATTATACCCTAAAACCCGGCAATTTAAAGCTACCTTCAGTTTCGATTAATTGATATTTATTCCCTGGAATTCATACAACGAGCTGTGGAAAACGAAGTTTCAATCCACTCCTGTCCGGCGCATAAGCGCATGAACGCCGATCATGACGAGATTTTTCTCCCCCCCTTGCAAACACCGTCGGCGCACTGTATAATCCTCCATATTCAAGGGCGATTAGCTCAGCGGAAGTAGCGCTTCCTTCACACGGAAGAGGTCACTGGTT
>CAYWKH010000066.1:0-12074 GCA_964458805.1 uncultured Synergistaceae bacterium | reverse complement strand
GTCACCCCGAGACCGCCTACTGTCACCCCGAGACCGCCTCCTGTCATCCCGACGACCGCCTCCTGTCATCTCGAGACCGCCTCCTGTCATCCCGAGGCGGATTTATCGCCGAGGGATCTACCTCCGCGTCATCCTTAACCAGGGCCCCTCCGGGGCGATGCCGGTGTAGTCCAGTATCACTCCTTGCTCAAGCGAGGCTAAAAGCTCAGTCTGTACCTCAGCAGTCTCATACCGTTCAGAATGACTACCAGTATGCTGCCCTCGTGAACCAGCATTCCTATGGACATGTTCATCCATTCGCTGTAGACCAGAGCGGAGAGCAGGAAGAGGACCACTCCCACGGCTATGCGGATGTTCTGCCTCATGTTGCCGGCGGTGGCCTTAGCCAGGCCGAGGGCGTGGGGCAGGCGCCCGAAGTCGGAGTTCATCAGGACAACGTCGGACGTCTCTATCGCCACGTCCGTGCCGCCACCCATCGCTATGCCTATCTGGGCGAGGGCGAGCGAGGGGCTGTCGTTGACTCCGTCGCCGACGAAGGCCACTATCCGGCCCTCGTCGATCAGCCTCTTCACGTAGGCGGCCTTGTCCTCGGGCAGCATGTTCCCGTGCGCCTCGGTCAGGCCGAGCTCCCGGCTCACGGCGTCCACGGTGCCCTGGTTGTCGCCGGAGAGCATGACTAGGTTCTTCACTCCGAGCCTCTTCAGCCTCTGCAGATGCTCCTTCACCCCGGGGCGTATCTGGTCGCGCACGCCCATCAGGACCTTCAGCTCCCCGTCCACAGAAGCCAGCACCAGCGAGCTGCCGTTCGCCTCGATGCGGGCTATGTCCGCCGCAGCCTCTGCGCCGATACGCGCCCCCTCGCGCTCCATCAGGGCGACGTTGCCGACGGCCACCCTGCTTCCGTCCACGTTGGCGGTGATCCCGCCGCCCTTTATCACCTCGGTGTTCTCGACGGGGAAGAATTTCGTCTCGCCTATTTCCGCGAGCACGGCCTTCGCCAGCGGATGGCCGGACTCGCGCTCCACGCTGGCCAGGCAGCCGAGCGCCCTGTCGACGTCGGCGTCCGCGCCGTAGTGCAGCCTCTCCGCGACGGACGGGCTGCCCATCGTAAGGGTGCCGGTCTTGTCGAAGACCATCGTGTCCAGCCGGCTGAAGTCAGAGATCACCTCGCTGCCCTTCAGCAGCACTCCGTGGCGCGCGCCGTTGCCTATCCCCGCCACGTTGGACACGGGGACCCCTATCACCAGCGCTCCGGGGCAGCCGAGGACCAGTATAGTTATGGCCAGCTCGATGTTTCGCGAGATCAGCCACACGACTATGGCCAGCGCGAGGACCGCAGGGGTGTAGTACTTGGCGAACCGGTCGATGAAGCGCTCCGCCTCGGACTTGGAGTCCTGTGCCTCCTCCACCAGCTCGATGATCCTGCCGAAGGTGGTGTCCTCCCCCACCCTGTCCGCGACTATCTGGAGGGTGCCGTTGTCCAGTATCGTGCCCGCGAAGACGCTCGAGCCCTTCTCCTTCTCCACGGGGAGGGACTCGCCGGTGATGCCGGCCTCGTTTATGCTGCCCTCGCCGGACAGCACGGTGCCGTCGACCGGTATCTTGTCGCCGGTCTTGACCAGGAGCACGTCCCCGATATCGACCTCCTCGACGTCGACCTCCTCGAACTCGCCGCCCGGCATCAGCTTCAGGGCGCTCTCCGGGGCCATCTCGGTCAGCTCCTTGATGGCGGAGCGGGTCTTGTCCAGGGTGCGCTGCTCCAGGTAGGCGCCGAACAGGAACAGGAAGGTCACGATGGCGGACTCCTCGAAGTTCCTGATGAAGAACGCCCCGGACACGGCGACCGTGACGAGCACGTCGATGCTTACGACACGGAACCGCAACGACTGGAACGCCTGGATGGCGATTGGAGCGACCCCCAGCACGGAGGCCGAGACAAGCGCCCGCAGGGCGATACACTCCTCGTGAAAGCCCAGGCGGGCCGCGAAGGCGACAGCGATCAGCACGCCACAGACCAGCGCGATCTGGTTCTTGCGGGCGAGAATGTATCTCTGCACAGTGCTACCTGTTAAAAGTTCGGTCCATATCGGCCAGCATGTTGTAGACCGCCTCGTAGCTCTCGCAGACGCCGTCCGGCACCGTGTAGTCGTCCGTGACCCTCCGCAGGGCCTCGAACTCTTCCGCCAGGTCGCGGCTCCCGTCCGCCAGCTTCCTCCCGATCGATCCGAACAGCCTGTGAACATCGTGAAACTCCGGGTGCTCCCCGCCGTGCACCCTGGCCACTATCGGCACGTACATCTTCAGGGTCTCCATGTGCTTCGCAACCGCCTCGTCGAATGCCTGGTTCGCCACAAAATCTTCCACCTTTCAGGATGTTGGTGCCGCCATTTTCTCATACAAGTTCGAGGACAATCCGTGCCAGAGCCGAATCCGGTTATTCCGGGCTCTCGGGGCGTTCTCCCTCTCCAGAACGAGCACCCCAAGCCCCGCGGGCCACGCTCCCGCGATCACGACGTCGAACGACTCCATGGCACCACCGTCAAGTCAGGGCAGTTTTCCATACAGTGAATAGGATAACATACTGTCTCGAAAACGCACCCAAAGGGGGCGCGGAATGCGCATCATACAGCGGCCGGGGTTCATCATGGCGGAGTTGCGGCGGCAACAGCAACAGACAGTGGAGAGCCGCCCGATCCGGTGGCTTGGCCGACTGAACTTCGGCATCCTCGAGGACGCGCTTGGTGCTATCGTTCAAGCGCTTGCCGATGACTGCCCGCTTGAGGAAAAGCGGCGCGACCACAAGCTGTCCGGCCAATGGGGACAATGCCGATGTCGTCCCGAGGCGGTTTTTGCCGAGGGACCTGGCCGCCTTCCCCCGGATTACGCTCTGCCCTTCTGCCCGTAGGTGCGGAATCTCTCCATGACCTCCCTCATCCGCTCCCCGTCGAGGATCGCGGGGTCGCCGACGCACTTCGCGCGCCAGTAGAGCTCGCATACGAACTCTATCTCCTCGGCGGCGTCGAAGGCGTACCTCATGTCCGGGCCGGCGGCCAGCAGACCGTGGTTGCCCAGCAGGACGGCGTACCTCCCATCCATGCCGTCGCGGGCGATTTCCGCAAGCTCCGCCGAGCCGAAGGGGGCGTAGGGGGTGCAGCGGACGCTGTCGCCCCCGGCGTAGCCTATCAGGTAGTGGACGGCTGGCAGGTCGCGCCCGAGGCACGCCATCGTGGCCGCGAAGGTGGAGTGTGTGTGCACCACGGCGTTTATGTCCTCCCTGCGCTCGTACAGCAGACGGTGCATCTCCGTCTCCGACGACGGTTTCCTGTCGCCGTCCACCCTGGCGCCGTCGATGTCAAGTACCGCGACGTCCTCCGGGCCCATCTCGAAGTAGTCCATTCCGCTCGGGCTGATGGCGAACAGCCCCCTCTCCCTGTCCAGCGCGCTGATGTTGCCGCCTGTCCCCCTGGTCAACCGGTGCTCGCTCAGCCTGCGGCAGTACTCCACCACCAGCTCGCGCTCGCGCTTCAAAAGCATTTGCCTCCCCCTCCAATCAGGGCCTCGTCGTTTAACCTACTCGGATCTCGCAGCTCCGTCCGGCCTGACGCTCGGGTCCGGCGCTCGGGCTTTTGCGTCGTCATGTCCGTCGCCTCGGAGCGGGCAACTCGGGTCAATATTACACCGCGAACGGCTTTATGGCACGTTCCGCCTGCATCAGAGCCGGGCCGGGCCATGCCGACGCGGAGCGTGTTCAAGCGCGACATTCTTGATATAATTCTCTTGATCGGATATAGAATTGCCTGCCGCGAGGCTCGGAGCGAGAGTCAGCCGAGCTTGATTCGGACTGCCATGTACGATCGAGAAGGGGGAGTGATGATATGCGCATTCGCAGCCTTAAGCTGGAGAGGTTTCGAGGGGCACGGTCTCTGTCGCTCGACCTTGACGAACGTCTGAATGTCTTCGTCGGAGTAAACGGGGCTGGAAAATCCACTGTCCTGGATGCGACGGCGATCCTCCTTTCATGGCTTGCGAACCGTATTAGACGAAGCGGGGCATCCGGAAGGCCGATCATCGAGACCGACATAACCAACGGCGAGGCCTCAGCCAACTTGGAGATCGTAGTAGAACACGGGGGAGTCCCTTTTGACTGGAGCGTCTCTAAGATCAGAAGAGGGCGCGAGGTCAAAGGGATCTCGTCGCTCCTGGCAGGGGCGTCGGAGGCGGCGGGGCGCATCAGGGAAGAGGTTTCCGACAACGATGAACGGTGCAACATCCCTCTTCTGGTCTACTATCCTGTCAATCGGGCGGTGCTGGACATTCCTTTGCGCATACGCAACAAGCATAGGTTCGATCTTATCTCGGCATATGACGACTCCTTGACCGGTGCCGCGAACTTTCGTACATTCTTTGAGTGGTTCCGGGAGCGGGAAGACCTGGAGAACGAGAAACGCAGGCATCGGGAGAGTCTTGTGGCGTCAGGAGATTCAACCTTTCTCGATCCTCAGCTGGAGGCGGTCAGGCACGCTTTGAAACGCTTCATGCCGGAGTTCGCCAACCTGACGGTCAGGAGGAGTCCGCTTCGCATGGAGGTGGAGAAGGACGGACGCAAACTGACCGTGGATCAGCTTTCCGACGGAGAGAAAGGAGTCATGGCGCTGGTCGGCGACCTTGCGCGCCGAATGGCCATTGCCAATCCGATGCTGGAGGAGTCCCTGCACGGAGAGGGAGTGGTGCTGATCGACGAGGTCGATCTGCACCTTCACCCGCTGTGGCAAAGGGCCATCGTGTCGGGTTTGACGGAGACGTTCCCCAACTGCCAGTTTCTGATCTCGACTCACTCGCCGCATGTCGTAACGCACGTTCGGCCGGAACATCTTTTTCTCATGGGCATGGACGACGAGCGCGGAGTGGAGGCTGCAAGGGGCGAGGAGTCCTACGGGAAGACGGTCGAAAGAGTTCTGGAGGACTTGATGGGATTGGCGACTACCCGCCCCGACGTCGTAGCGGAGAGCATTTCAGAAGTTTACCGACAGATAGACAAGGGAGACCTGGATGTCGCCAAGGACTCGATCTCCGATCTGGAGGACAGCATAGGAAGCGACCCGGAGCTGCTGAAGGCGAGAGTGCTGATAAGGCGCAAGGAACTGATCGGGAAATGAAGCACATTATAAAGGGAAGAGAGCCGCGTCCTTTCGCCGAGTGGAAGGAGAAAGCGAGCGAAGAGTGGCGTCCGACGTGGGAGAGTCTGGGAGGCGAACCCAAAAAGGCGCTAAAGGAAGCGCTGATTGCCGAACAGGGCGGCATCTGTTGCTATTGCGAGAGAAGGCTTGCGGAGAACGACTCCCACATAGAGCATTTTCGCCCAAAGTGCGATCTTGCGGTTGATCCTCTTGATTATTCCAACCTTCTCTGCTCGTGCCAGGAGAACCTGCGCAGAGGAGAACCCCGCCACTGCGGCAACCTCAAGGGAGACTGGTTTGATCCCGATCTGCTGGTGTCGCCTTTTTCCGTCGAATGCGAAAGCCACTTCGCCTTCACGGGAAATGGAAGCATCATGACGGCCGATGAAAAAGACATCGCCGCATCGGAGACAATAAAAAGGCTCGGGCTGAATATCCGCAAGCTGCAAGATATGCGTAAAAACGCAATCGAGCCGTTTCTGGACGAGACTCTGTCGCCGAAGGATATGCGAATCTTCGTATCGGGTTACCTCGCCAAAGACGAAGAGGGACGTTTCAGCGAGTTCTGGACCACCATACGATACCTATTCGGACCCCTGGTCGAATCGTGAACCGGAGTGTGATAAACAAGGGCCGGGAGTCCACCCCCCGGCCCGCTTGTTTATAAAAGCTCCTATGCCGCCTCCCGCCTGAACGCGACGTACAGCAACGGGATCAGCAGCGCGGCGAGCGGAGCGGCCCCTGTGTCGCAGCCGCCCCCTCCCCCGCCGCCGCCGGTGGCCCCGGGGGAGATGGTGAAGGCGGCATCCGTGCCGGGGACGGGATCGCCGTAGGTGTCGAACGCCTGAACGCGCACGGTCAACGGCTTTTTGAACTCGGCCGGAATCGGCAGGTCGTGGCGGAACTCGTAAACCGACGGCCTGCTGCTGACGTCCGGGCGGGTGAGCTCGACGCGCCTGGCCTCGAACACGGCGACCTCCGTCGTGCCGTCCAGCAGGGTGTATTTGACGGTCTCTATCCGGTTCCTCATCGTGTAGGTCCCGTCCTCGGCGGGGATTACGTCCGCGGCGGAGGGCTGGACGGGCCTCGTCGCACCGAACAGGCTGAGCAGCTGCTTCGCCTTCACGGTCACACCGTCGGCTACGTTCCAGTCGACGGTCTTGTCCGCGAGATCCGGGTAGTAGACGTAGTCGGACGTCGCGGGCTCGGTCACCCCGTCGCCCCTGACCTCGGCGCGGACCAGCGCCAGCCGCCTGCCCTCGGCGAAGGGGACTATGGTCCCGGCCTGAGTTGCAGTCTGTCCGTTGCCGGAGTTGTAGTTGATGGAGACCTCGCCGGTGTCGTAGTGGTACCACAGGATGGACTTAGAGTCGAGGCGTCCCGCGTGGGCGAGTCCGCCGAGCTCGACCCTGTTGGTCGCGGAGGTCTCCGCCACGTTGTAGATCACGGCGCGGATGGTCCCGCCCATGTACTCCAGCAGGTCGTTGGGGCGCCAGCGCCGGACTATCTCGTAGAAGAGGGTGCCGGGCACTCCCCCGTGGGGCAGCGCGGACGCGTCCCAGTAGCCCGCGAACGGGTCGGTGTAGATGTGCGAGTTGTTGTTTCGCGCGAAGGCGTTGACGTTGTCCATGTGCTTCTCGGGCGAGAAGCGGGAGATTATCTTGTCCGGCACTATGCCGAATGTCAGGGGAAGCGTCGCCGAGTGAAGCTCCCTCCCGGCCCCGCCGACGGCCGTGACCTTCAGGGTGTACGCCCCCTCCTCGAGGTCCCGAGTGTAGATGGTCGAGTAGTTGGTGTCGAAGTCCTTCGTATGCCCGCCCTGTATCAGTGCCGCGGCGTAGTAGCGCGTGACAACGGCCTTTAGCGTCGCGTCGTAGAAGGAGACGGGCAGGGAGGGGTCGAACACCAGGTCCGGCGGGGGGGAGGCCAGGATATCGAGGGCGGTCCCAGGCGTGTAGCCGAACGGGTAGTCCGTCTTGATGGCGTTGAGCGGGGTCAGCCCGGTCGTGTCGCTCACGCTGCTGGTCACGACGCGCATCGGCGCCAGCACCCCGTCTCGGTAGAGCTCGAAGCGGACGTTGAAGGGCTCCTGCTCCGGGTTCTTTCCCTCCCTGTCGATCGAGACAACGGCGTAGAAGTCGCGCGTTGGGGCGAGGACCCGCGAGCCCTCGGACGGCACGGTCACCTCCAGCTTCACCGCCTCCGCGCACGGCAGTGCGAACAGCAGCGAGACCACGGCGAGACACAGTATTGCGAAACGTCGCATTGACAGAACACACCCTTTCGATAGTCTGTTTTTCTGTTTGGTAAAATCATACCATCCAAGGGCGCTTGGCGCACGATACTCAATGCGTTTTCGCCCGGTTCGCGGAGGGGTTGCGCATGAAGATCGAACACGTGCCGTCCGGAGGCGGCAAGAATGCCCGTGGCGGTGCCGGGTCGGGTCGCCGGTTCGGCGTCGCCTGCGACATCGGCACCACGACTCTGGCTTGCTACCTGGTGGACGCCTCGGGAGGGCTGATCGGCGCGGCCTCCGCGAGGAACCCCCAGGCTTCGCGGGGCTCGGACGTGATATCGAGGGTTGTGCGCGCCTCCACGGGGCCGGACGCACTGAAGGAGCTGGCCCGCTCGGTCAGGGGCGCGGTCGCAGAGCTCGTCTCCGGGCTGGCGGAGGGGGTCGGTATGGACATGAGCGGCTGCAACGGGATGATATTAGCCGGTAACAGCGTCATGGAGCTTATATTCATGGGCGTCTCGCCAGCGTCGCTCGGGAGCTCCCCCTTCGCCCTGCCGGCCAGGAGCTTCGAGACGCACCGCGCGGGGGAGCTTGGGCTGACCCCCGTGCCGGACGAGACGCCCGTCCACGCCCTGCCGCTTATGGACGCGTTCGTCGGCGGGGATACCGCGGCCGTGATCTACGAGGTCACCGAGGAGGCGGCCTCGCGCGGGGAGCGCGACGCGACGCGCCTGGCGATGGACCTCGGCACGAACGGGGAGCTGGCTCTCATTCGCGGGGGCAGGACCACGGTCTGTTCGACCGCCGCCGGCCCGGCCTTCGAGGGAGTTGGCATCAAGTGCGGGATGCCCGCCGTGGCGGGGGCGGTGAGCGCCGTGATCGCAGACGGAGGCTCGCTCTACTGCCGCACGGTGGGAGGCGCGCCTGCGCGCGGGCTGTGCGGAAGCGGCCTGGTGGACGTCGTCGCTCTGCTGCTGCGCGAGGGCGTGCTGACGGAGGACGGTGCTATGGACGGGCGCGCGCCCTCCTTCCTGGCGGGGCGGATCGAGGGCTCGGGGCGGGACAGGAGGTTCGTCCTGTGCGAGTCCGCCGCTGGAGCGGTCGCCGTGTGGCAGAGCGACGTGAGGAAGTTCCAGCTCGCCAAGGGGGCGCTGCAGGCCGGGGTGGACCTGTTGCTGGCCCGTTGCGGGCTGACCGCACGCGACGTCGACGAGTGCGTGCTGGCGGGGGCGTTCGGCAGCGCGATAAGGCACGACTCCCTGGTGGAGATCGGGCTGATTCCCGCCGCGCTGAGCGACAGGGTACGCTCCATCGGCAACGGGGCCGGGCTCGGCGCTACGCGCATTCTGCGAGACGGTGAGGAGGGACGCGCCAGGGTCGAGCGACTGGCCCGCGAGGCGAGGCATATAAGGCTCGAGACCGCCCCGGGCTTCCAGGAGCTGTTCCTCGAATCCCTGCGCCTCGCGCCGGCACGAGACAGGATCCCTCGCTGCGCTCGGGATGACATAAGCAGGCGACCGAACGGACGCCTTTTCCGTTCGTGTCGATCGCTTACCCTGAGGAGCATAGCGACGAAGGGTATCGGGATGACGGCAACCTCGGGTCGACGGACAGATATCGACTGAAACGATAACACGTATTTCTCTTTTCGTGCTACTATATTGCGGGGCGCCGTCGAACGGCGCGTTCGAGAAGGGGAGCCGCGACCTTGCGACGTGGTCGCACCAGGCCGTGCGCGGGCCCCGAACACGAAGGAGTGATCGTATTGTCCCGCAGCAGAGTTTTTATCATCGCAGCGGCGCTTCTGGCCGCGTTCTCATCCCTCCCCGCCCTCGCGGGGGAGATCGTCGTCACCGACACCCTTGGGCGCTCGGTCTCGGTGCCCGAGTCGCCCGAGCGCATAATTGCATCCGGCTCCGGCTGCCTTAGGCTGGTCGTCTACCTGCAGGCGCAGGACAGGGTCGTGGCGGTAGACTCCGCCGAGAGGAGGACTCCCGACCTGGGCGTGCTGGTGTCGTCGCGACCCTACTCCATCGCCAACCCCCGGTTCCGCGATCTTCCGATATTCGGCGAGTTCCGCGGGATGGACAGCCCCGAGCTGATCGCGGGCCTCTCCCCAGAGCCACAGGTCATCCTCAAGGTCTCCCCCCTCGCCGGACCCCACCCCGACGTGCTGACGGAGAAGACCGGCATCCCCGTGGTCGGGCTGGAGCTCGGCAACCTGACGGACAAGAAGGAGGAGTTCTACTCCACCCTGCGCCTGATGGGGAGGATCCTGGACAGGAACAAGCGCGCGGAGGAGGTCGTGGCCTTCTTCGAGCGGCACCTGACCGAGTTGACCCGCAGGACGTCGGACATCCCGGAGGAGGATCGCCCGACCTGCTACATCGGCGGGGTGGCGTCGCGCGGCGCTCACGGCTTCACCTCGACCGAGCCGAACTATCCTCCCTTCGTCTACACCGGCGCGAGGAACGTCGCGGCTGCGCCGGGGCGGAAGGGCGGCCAGGTGGTCGAGATCGCGAAGGAGAAGCTGCTGGAGTGGGACCCCGAGGTGCTGTTCGTGGACCTCAGCACCGTCACCGCGGGCGAGCAGGCCAACGCCATTCAGCAGCTCAAGGACGACCCGGCGATATCCGCCCTGACCGCCGTCCGCGAGGGGCGGGTCTTCGGGGTGCTGCCCTACAACGCCTACGCGCTCAACTTCGGCTCCGTGCTCGCCGATGCCTACTTCGTCGGCAAGACCCTCTACCCGGAGAGATTCGAGGACGTGGACCCCGCGGCCATGGCGGACGAGATCTACACCTTCCTGGTCGGCAAGCCGGTCTTCCAGACGATGAACGACTACTTCTCCGGGCGCGCGCTCACCCGGATCGAGCCGGGAGAGTAGCCCTTGCACCTCGAGGGTGGCCGCCCTCCCGCAGGCTACGAGCGGCACATAGGGCGGAAGAGGCTGTTCCTGGTCGCGCTCGGCACTCTGTGCGCCCTGGCCTTCGTGCTGTCCATCTCGCGAGGGGCGGTCTCCATACCCCCCCTCGAGGTGGTGCGCGCGCTCCTTGGCGGCGGGGAGCCCAGGTGGCGGATGATCGTGGTCGGCATCCGCCTTCCTCAGGCGCTCGCCGCCCTGTTCGCCGGGGGCGCCCTGTCGCTGGCCGGGGTGGCGATGCAGTCGGTGCTTCGCAACCCGCTCGGCTCCCCATTCACGCTGGGGATCTCCAACGCAGCCGCCTTCGGGGCGGCGTTCTCCATAATCGTGCTCGGCACGGGTAGCATGCAGAGCAGCGCCGTCAACGCCGTCACGATTGTGAACCCCTGGCTGACCACCGGCGCTGCGTTCGCCTCCGCGCTGGTCTGCATGGCGATCGTGCTGGCGATAGCATCCGTCGCACGGGGGGCCCCGGACGTGATGGTGCTCGCCGGTGTCGCCCTCGGCTCCCTGTTCACCGCCGGGACGATGTTCCTTCAGTACTTCGCCGACGACAGCCAGCTGGCCGCGACCGTCTTCTGGACCTTCGGGGACGTGTCTCGCGCCTCCTGGCGGGACGCCCCCATCATGGGAGGGCTGCTGCTCGCGTCCTTCTGCCTGTTCTTCGCGCGACGATTCGACCTGAACGCCATCGACAGCGGGGACGAAACCGCCCTGTCGCTCGGGGTCTCTGCGCCGCGCATACGGCTGGAGGCGATGGTGGTCTCCTCGCTGCTCGCCTCCGTCACCGTGGCCCTGCTCGGGGTGATAGGCTTCGTAGGGCTGGTCAGCCCGCACATGCTCAGGCGCTTCCTGGGGTCGGACCACAGGTTCCTGGTGCCGGGATCGGTGCTCGCTGGGGGGCTGCTGCTGCTCGCGGCCGACACCGCGGCAAGGCTCGCCTTCGCGCCGCGCACTCTGCCGGTGTCCGTGTTCACGGCGTTCCTGGGGGCGCCGGTCTTCCTGGCGCTGATAGCTAGGAGGAGAAGGCCGTGATGCTGACCGTAGACGGAGTGTCGTTCTCCTACAGGGGAGTGCCGGTGCTTGAGCGGGTCTCATTCTCGCTCGCGGAGGGGGAGATGGCGGCCCTGCTCGGGCCGAACGGAGTGGGCAAGACCACGCTGCTGCGCACGATAGACGGCATACTGCGCCCCTCCGCCGGGACCGTGCTCGTCGAGTCGAGGGACGCGGCCTCCTGCTCGCCGCGCGAGCGAGCCAGGTTCTTCGGCTACGTGCCTCAGAGGGGGGAGCAGGTGCGCCTCGCCGTGTTCGACGCGGTGCTGCTCGGCCGCCGCCCCCGCATGGGGTGGTCGGTGGAGAGGTCCGACCTTGCGATAGTCCAGTCTGCGCTGGAGGGGCTGTCGCTGGAAAGGCTGGCGCTGCGCTACCTCGACGAGCTGAGCGGCGGGGAGTTCCAGAAGGTGCTGCTGGCCCGCGCCATAGTGCAGGAGCCGCGCGTGCTGCTGCTGGACGAGCCGACCAGCAGCCTCGACCTGAAGAACCAGTTGGAGATGCTGGCGACGCTGAGGGATATTGTCAGGGGGCACGGAGTCGCCGCCCTGCTGAGCATGCACGACCTGAACACCGCGTTCAGGTTCGCCGACCGGCTGCTGTTCATAAAGGACGGCGCGATCGCGGGAGTCTGCACGCCGTCGGACGCCTCGGCCGACCTTGTGCGCGACGTCTACGGGATCCCGGT